>JBKOVG010000007.1:0-38695 GCA_046723845.1 Candidatus Methylomirabilota bacterium
TGTGGTCGAAGCCGCAAACGTCGATCTCGTGGCGGGCCCGAGACTCTGCAAACGAGGGCGACTCAGCGTAGTCTACGGGGAGAGCCGCCCACCCCAGCCGGCGGGTTCTTGCACCGAGCGCGGCGGTATAGAATGACGGCCACATGAAGACTAGATGGAGGCTCGTCGCGCTGCTGCTCGTGCTCATCGCGGTGCCCGCGTGGGCGCAGGGGACCCGCCCCGCGCCGAAGGAAGCGATGGAGCCCGTGATGAAGCAGCTCGAGGCTTTCCGCCGCGGCGACTTCGATGTCGCCTACACCTTCGCCTCTGCGGGCATCCAGGAGCAGTTCGATCGGCCGGCCTTCGAGGAGATGGTCAAGGGCGGCTATCCTGAGATCGCGCAGTCGACGGCGGCGACCATCTTTTCGTCGGCCCTGGCTCCCGACGGCCACGCCTACGTGGCGGTGAAGGTGCAAGGCGCCAACGGCAACAACATCGAAGCCTACTACGAGCTGGTGCTCGAGAGCGGGCAGTGGAAGATCAACGGCGTCGCCACTAAGCCCGATCCGAGCCTGGTCTGACGGCAGGAGAATTCCATGGACTTCGACTTCACGCCCGAGCAGCAACGATTCCGGACCGAGGCGCGGACCTGGCTCGCCGAGAACGTGCCCGCCGACCTCCGCGGCCGCGCCTTCGCCGCCTCGCGGGCCGACCGCGACGAGGTCGACCGGCTGCGCGAGTGGCAGCGCACCCTTCACAAGGCAGGCTATGTCGGCCTCGACTGGCCCGCGGAGTACGGCGGACGCGGCGTCTCCATCATGGAGCAGATCATCCTCTACGAGGAGATGTCGCGCGCGGAGGCGCCGCAGCCTGTGAACCGCGGCGGCATCTCCATGCTCGGCCCGACGCTCATGAAGCACGGCACCACCGCCCAGCGGGCCCGGCATCTCGGCAAGATCCTCAACGCGGAGGAGCTCTGGTGCCAGGGCTTCTCCGAGCCCAACGCGGGGAGTGACCTCGCCAACCTCCAGACGCGCGCCGTGCTCGATGGCGACTGGTACGTGCTGAACGGCCAGAAGGTGTGGACGAGCATGGCCCACGTGGCCGACTGGGGCTTCTTCCTCGTGCGCACCGATCCCACGGTGGCCAAGCACAAGGGCATCACCTTCCTCCTCGTCGACATGAAGACGCCGGGCATCACCATCCGTCCGCTGCGGCAGATCACGGGCGAGGCGGAGTTCAACGAGGTGTTCCTGGAGAACGTGCGGGTGCCCGCGGCCAACGTGGTGGGCAAGGTCAACGAGGGGTGGAGCGTGGCCATCACCACCCTCGCCCACGAGCGCGACGTGCTGACCATGATCCGCCACATCAGCCTGCGCACCGCGCTGGAGCGGCTGGTGGCGCTGGCCAAGCGGACGATGAAGAACGGGCGCCCCGCCTCCGAGGATCGCGTGTTGCGCCAGAAGATCGCGGGGCTGCAGATCGCCGAGCGCTGTCTGCAGCTCAACGGCTATCGCAGCCTGACGCGGATCCTCCAGGGCTCGCCGCCGGGGCCGGAGGGCTCGACCTCCAAGCTCTTCTGGAGCCAGGTCGACCAGGAGCTGGCCGACGTCGCCACCGACGTCATCGGCCCCTACTCGCAGATCGCCGCGCCGAGCCCGCTCGCGCCCGACCACGGCCAGTGGGAGTTCTACGTGCTCCTCGCACGTGGGAGCGGCATCCGCGCCGGCACCTCGGAGATCCTCCGCAACATCCTCGGCGAGCGTGTCCTCGGTCTGCCCAAGGACTGAGGGGAATCCGACGATGCCCCTTCGCTCCGTTCCCGTCGTCGACATCGCGCCCTTCCTCGCCGGCTCGCCCGAGGGTCGCGCCCGCGTCGCCGCCCAGGTGGGGAGGGCCTGCGAGGAGATCGGCTTCCTCGTCGTGAAGGGACACGGCGTTCCCCACGAGCTCGTCGAGCAGACGTACGACGTCTCCCGCCGCTTCTTCGACCTGCCCCTCGAGGAGAAGATGAAGGCGCGCGGCGCCGAGCGAAGCCGCGGCTACGGCCCCCTGGGCGAGGAGGCGCTCTCCTACGGTCTCGGCAAGGCCGCGCCCGCCGACGTCAAGGAGAGCCTCTACGAGGGCCCCATGGACGTGCCCGACACGCCGTACTTCCGCGGGCCCGCGGGCGCGCCGCACTTCGTGCCGAACCTCTGGCCGGAGCGACCGGTGGAGCTGCCGTCGATATGGCGGGCGTACTACCGGGAGATGGAGCGGCTGGCCGGCGACATCATGCGAATCTTTGCCCTCGCCCTCGATCTGCCCGAGCGCTTCTTCGCGGACAAGATCGACAAGCACGTGAGCCGGGTACGCGCCATCAACTATCCCGACCAGCACGAGGCGCCGCAGCCGGGGCAGCTCCGCGCGGGCGAGCACACCGACTACGGCACCGTCACCATCCTCAAGATCGAGGACGCGCCGGGCGGGCTCCAGGTGCGGACGCGGGAGGGTGAGTGGCTGGACGTGGAAGCCGTGCCCGACGCCTTTGTGGTCAACATCGGCGACCTCATGATGCACTGGACCAACGACCGGTGGATCTCCACCCTCCACCGGGTGCTCAATCCGCCCCGCGACGCCCGGCTCGGCACCCGGAGGATGTCGCTCGTGTTCTTCCACCAGCCGAACTACGACGCGCTGATCGAGTGCCTGCCGAGCTGCCAGGGCCCGGGGCGCCCCGCCAAGTATCCGCCCGTGACCTCGGGCGAGCACCGCAACCGCAAGTTCGCCGCGACGACGATCGCATCCTAGCCTGGACTATTCACGAACACGCGGAACGCGAGGCGGATCGGGGCCCGTCGTCGGGGGCCGGGGGGAGCGCTCCGGCTGCGTCACCCACTCGCCTGAATCGCCGCCCTCCGGGGCTGCGCACAGGTTTCGGGGGTCCCACTCCGCCGGAGCGTTCCCCCCCCCGACGCCACCCGCCCCGATCGCACGTGCGGCACTCGTGAATGATTCGGCTAGCGCACGGCGGCCGGGCGGGCGCAGCCCGTGTACATGTAGGTCAGCGGGCGGGGGCCGAGGGCGTACTCGGTCCGCAGCTCGGAGATCTCGAAGCCGCCCTCGCGCAGCAGGTCGTCCACCTTCCGGTCGAGATGGCAACCGCCGGCGAAGCGACGCCAAATGGGCGTGAGCCTCCTCTGCCAGCTCCGAACCCTTGGAAGCGGGGAGAGGCCGTGCTCCACGAAGCGAAGCGCGCCCTCCGGCGCGAGCACGCGCCGCATCTCGCGCAGCGCGGCCACCGGATCGGGGATGGAGCAGAGCGTCCACGTCAGGACCACGGTGTCGACGCTGGCGTCCCCAAGGGGAATCTCGGTCGCCGACGCCTGGAGGAGACGCAGCCGCGCCCCGTCCCGCGCGTCGCGCCGGCGCGCCATCGAGAGCAGGCGCGGCGACGGATCGAGACCGACCAGCGCGTCCACGGCGTAGCCGTAGAGCGGGAGGTTCAGTCCGGAGCCGACGCCCACCTCGAGGACGCGCCCGCGCGCGAGCGGGACGACCTCACGCCGGAACGGCTCGAGCGGCTGCTGCCGCATCGCGCGGTCGACGAGCAGCGGCAGGATGCGCTGCTCGTAGAACGCGGCCACCCGCCCGGTTGCCACGCTACGCGGAGAAGCCCTGGGGGGCGACTCGCCACGCCTTGGAGAACTTGCTCGCGAAGGTCTGGAAGCCGATGGTGAAGGTGAGCTCCACGATCTCCGGCTCCGTGAAGTGCTCCCGCAGGCGGGTCAGGCACTCCTCGGTCACCTCGAGATCATCGCGGGTGATGCGCTCGCAGAAGGCGAGGGCGGCGCGTTCCCGCTCCGTGTACCGTGCGCTCTCCCCATAAGCAGGCAGGTCAGCCAACTTCTCCGGTGCGATGCCCATCTTCACGCCCACGGCGCGACGGATGTCCATTCAGTAGGGGACGCCGTAGAGGGTGGCGACCTGCAGGTTGAGCAGCGCGCGCAGCTGCCGGTCCGTCCTCGCGAACCACTCGATGATCAGGTAGAAGCTGCCCAGCCCCAGCATGAGAGGCAGCCGCCGCGCCATGAGACGCTCGGGAGTCGGCACCTTGCCGAACATCCGCTCCCCGAGCTTGAACAACGCCCGCGTTATCACTCCCGGCCGCTCACTGTCCGCGATTCGTTCCATGACGTCCTCCCGTGCCAGAGGAACTGCTCGGGATCGCCCCGCGGGACGGCGGGGCACCACTGGCAAGCATACGCCCGCCTACACCATGCGCTCGAAGCCGTGCTCGCGCGTGTCGTTCACGTCCTCGGGCAGGACGCGCTCCCCCGTGCGGCGGAAGCCCATGCGCCCGTAGAGGCGATGCGCGAGATCGAAGCGCGTGTCCGACCAGAGCACGAGGCGCGGCACGCGCTGCGCCCGGCACCAGTCGAGCACCGCCTCCACGAGGGCGCGGCCGAGACCTCGCCCCCGCCACTCCGCGTCCAGATAGAGCCGGTGCAGCTCGGCCGTCTCCGCATCGACGCGCTTCACGCCCACCGATCCCACCACGGTGGCATCCTTCCGCACCACGTAGAACGCGCCGTACGGAGGCACGTAGTGGGCGGCGAAGGAGTGGAGATCGGGGACCTCGACGGCGGCGTCGAAGACGAAACCGTACTCGGCGAAGACGCGGCCGATGAGCGCGATGACGCCGTGGATGTCGGCAGAGCTCGCCGTGGTCACCGCGAGATCGTCGCCGGTCATGCCGGCAACCTAGCACAGCGATCCCGCGAGGGATTGCCTTTGCCAGAGGGCGCGTCTACGATAGCCGGCACCCGCCACGGCGCGGGCCAGAGGAGACCAGCGTCGTCGTCGCCCACGATCTCGTGGGGGCCATCGCGCGGACCGACCCCATCATCATGAGTGGCCGACCGAGCATTCCGCGACCGCGACGCCATCGCGGTCGAGGGAAGCGAAGAGCTCGCGTGAGGAGGCTTGCATGACCGAGGAACAGCAGCGGATCCGGAGCTACCTGGTGGCCCAGGGGGCCAAGCTCACTCCCGCCGCCATCGTCGAGAAGGTGCGCGCGGCCATGGCGGAGCTGGAGGCGGCGAGCTGTGCCGTTCCCGCCGATCGCTTCGGCGAGCGGCCGGAGCCCGCGGAGTGGTCGGGCAACGAGGTGATGAGCCATGTCGTGGCCGCGGGCGCCTATTTCGGCGGCGGCATCGTGGCCGCCCTCGACGGCACGCCCCCGCCGCCGCGCATGGGCGGCTCCGGCGCGGAGAATGCGCCGGCGTGCCCGGCCGCCGAGTGGTGCCGGCTCCTCGCGCGCGATCGCGATGCGCTCTTCGCGCGGGTTCTCCGCGCCGCGCCGGACGCCGCGCTCGATCGGCGCATCGAACACGGGATGTTCGGACCGCTCAACTGGCGCGAGGCGCTCCTCTTCCTGCGACTGCACGATCTCGACCACGCGGGTCAGCTCCAGAAGATCGCCGCCGCCCTCACCGCGGCCCGGCCCGCCTGATGCGCGTCGCCATTTCGCTGCGTCTGGCCAGCGAGAACTGGGAGCAGGCGAGCGCCTACGTCGTGGAGGCGGAGCGCCTCGGCGTGGACTGCGTCTGGTCCGCCGAGGCGTGGGGCCACGACGCGGTGACGCCACTCGCCTTCGTGGCCGCGCGAACCTCGCGCATCCGCCTCGGCACGGGCATCATGCAGGCGGGCACGCGCACTCCCGCCCTCGTCGCCATGACGGCCATGAGCCTGGCCGCCATGTCGGGCGGCCGCTTCCTCTTGGGCCTCGGCGTGAGCGGGCCGCAGGTGATCGAGGGCTGGCACGGCATCCGCTTCGAGCGTCCCGTGCAGCGTATCCGGGAGATGGTGGAGATCGTGCGGCGCGCGACGCGCGGTGAGCGTCTCGAGTTCAAGGGCAGTGTCTACGAGCTGCCCTTGCCGGGCGGGGAAGGCAAGGCCCTGCGCTCCGCCGCCAAGCCGCAGCCGAACATTCCTGTCTATCTCGCCACCCTCTCGCCGAAGAGCCTCGAGATGACGGGCGAGATTGCCGACGGCTGGCTCGGCACCTCGTTCATGCCGGACCACGCGCGCGTGTTCTTCGATCACCTTGAGACGGGTGCGCGCCGGGCAGGCCGGTCGCTTGCGAGCCTCGATCTCCAGGCGGGCGGCTTCGTCGCCTTCTCCGACGACGTGGAGCGGCTCATCCCGCCACGCAAACCGGGGCTCGCCTTCACCCTGGGCGCCATGGGCTCGCGCCAGCACAACTTCTACAACGATGCCTTCAAGCGCGCGGGCTATACCGACGTTGCCCTCGAGTTGCAGCGGCTCTGGCTCGATGGCCAGCGTGATCAGGCAACGGCCCGCGTACCCGACGAGCTGGTCCTCAAGACCAACCTGCTGGGCACGGAGGCGATGGTGCGCCGGCGCCTCGAGCTCTATCGCGACGTCGGCATCACCACGCTGCGGGTGGAGCCCGCGGGCGAGACGCTCGACGAGCGGCTCACCACGCTCGGCCGGCTGCTCACCCTCGTGCGCGCCCTCTGAGCCCTCTCCCAATGAGCGGAACGCTCCATCACGTACGCGCGGGTGTGCTCGACGTCGCCTACGAGGCCGCGGGTCCACCCGACGGCGTACCGGTGGTGCTCCTGCACGGTTTCCCCTACGACGTGCGTGCCTACGACGAGATGGCGCCGCCCCTCGCAGCAGCGGGCTGCCGCGTCATCACGCCCTACCTGCGCGGCTACGGCCCCACCCGGTTCCTGTCCGCCGACACCCCGCGCTCGGGTCAGCAGGCGGTGCTCGGACACGATCTGCTCACCCTCATGGACGCGCTCGGCATTCGCAGCGCGGTGCTCGCCGGCTACGACTGGGGCGGCCGCGCCGCCTGCGTGGTGGCGGCCCTCTGGCCCGAGCGCGCGCGGGGGCTCGTGTCGGGCTGCGGCTACAACATCCAGGATATCGCCGATGCCGCGAGGCCGCAGGCGCCGGAGCGCGAGCACCGTCTCTGGTACCAGTACTACTTCCACGGCGAGCGGGGCCGGGCCGGGCTCGCCCAGCACCGCCGCGAGCTCGGCAAGCTTCTTTGGCAGCTCTGGTCGCCGAACTGGAAGTTCGACGACGCTACGTACGACCGGACGGCCGCCTCCTTCGACAATCCCGACTTCGTGGCAGTGGTGATCCAGTCCTACCGGCATCGCTTCGCGCTCGCCCCCGGCGATCCCGCGGTGGAAGAGATCGAGGTTCGCCTCGCCGCGCAGCCGCGGATCACCGTGCCGACCATCGTCCTCCACGGTGAGGGTGACGGGGTGAGCCCGCCCTCCGCCTCTGCGTCCCACCAGCGCTTCTTCACGGGGAGCTACGACCGACGTCTCGTCCCCATCGTCGGCCACAACCTGCCGCAGGAAGCGCCGCGCGAGTTCGCCGAGGCCATCCTCGAGCTGGCCCAGGTCAATCCTCAAACGTCCAGGAGGCAGTCATGAACCGACGTCACTTCCTCACGCTGGGTGTCCGGCGTGATCAATTCCGTGCGCCAGGCCCAGAAGGTTACCGGCGTGCAGAAGGTCCACGCCATCGTCGGAGGCTTCCACCTCGCTCCCGCCCCGGAGGAGATCGTGGCCAAGACGGTGGTGGAGTTCAAGGCCGTCAATCCCGACTACGTCATTCCCATGCACTGCACGGGCCTCAACACCATCACCGCCGTGCACATGGCCATGCCGGGCAAGCTCGTCATGCCGTCGACGGAGACGCGGGTCATCTCGGCGCGTAGAGCGGGGGCAGAGGGACTGTAGGCGTTCGTGAGGATATCGACGTGGAGAGACGGAAGCTCGGCAAGACCGACATGGAGGCGAGCGTCCTCGGCTTCGGGGGCTCGGAGATCGGCTATCAGCGGGTGAGCGGCCGCACGGTGGCGCGGCTCCTCGACGGTGCGCTGGACGCCGGGCTCAACGTGATCGACACCGCCGAGTGCTACGAGAACAGCGAGGAGCTCATCGGCAAGGCGGCGAGCGGACGCCGCCGGGAGTTTCATCTCTTCACGAAGTGCGGCCATGGGAAGAGCTATGGCCACGCGGACTGGCGTCCCGCCGCCCTCCTCGCGAGCATCGAGCGAAGCCTGCGTCGGCTGAAGACCGACGCCGTCGACCTCGTCCAGCTCCACAGTTGCTCCCTCGAGCACCTCAAGAAGGGCGACGTGATCGCCGCGCTCGAGCGGGCACGGGAACGGGGCTGGACGCGCTACGTAGGCTACAGCGGCGACGGCGAGGCGGCTCGCTACGCCATCGAGTGCGGGCGCTTCGACACGCTGCAGACCTCGGTGAGCATCGCCGACCAGGAAGCGCTGGAGCTGACCTTGCCCCTGGCCCGGGCGCGCAGGATGGGCGTCATCGCCAAGCGGCCGATCGCCAACGTGGCGTGGCGCTACCGGACGAAGCCGGCCGAGCCGTACTACCAGGACTACTGGACGCGGCTCCGGGCCCTCGACTATCCGTTCCTGCTCGATGCCGAGACGGCGGTGGCCACCGCGCTGCGCTTCACCCTGAGCGCCCCCGGGGTGCACACCGCCATCGTGGGCACCACGAAGCCCGAGCGGTGGAGCGAGAACGCGGCCCTCCTCGCCGCAGGCCCGCTCGCCCGCGAGGCCATCGACGGCATCCGCGGGCGCTGGCGCGAGGTGGCGAGGCCCTCCTGGGTGGGCCAGATCTGACCGGTTCCCGCTCCGCCGTGCCGTCCGGCCGCGCCGCGGCTCGCGCCGCGGCGTGGATGATCCTCTCCGTCGGCTCCTTCATCCTCATGGCGGTGGCGGCCCGCCAGCTCAGCGGGCGCATGCTCACCTTCGAGATCCTGTTCATGAGGAGCCTCGTCGGCCTGCTCATCCTGCTCGCCCTCACCCCGCGTCTCGGCCCCGGCGCCCTTGCCACGCGCCGGCTCGGTCTCCACGTCGTGCGCAACGTCATCCACTTCTGCGGCCAGTACGCCTGGGTGTGGGGAATCGCCTTCACCCCGCTCGCGGTAGTGACGGCCATCGAGTTCACGAGCCCGGTGTGGGTCGCCCTCCTCGCCGCGCTCTTCCTCCGCGAGCGCCTCACCCTGCCGCGATGGGCGGCCATCGTGGGCGGTGTGCTCGGGGTCCTCGTCGTGACCCGGCCTGGCGCCGGCGCAGTCGGGCCCGGCGCCCTCGTCGTGCTCGCCGGATCCTTCTTCTTTTCCGCGGCCATCCTCATGGTGAAGTCGCTGCTGCGCACGGACCGCGTGACGGCGATCGTCTGGTACATGAGCCTCATCCAGCTTCCCATCGGCCTTGCCGGCGCCCTCTTCCGATGGGTGTGGCCGGGCCTCGACGACGTGCCGTGGATCCTCGCCATGGGCGCGACGTCCCTCACCGCGCATTACTCGATGGGACGAGCGCTCTCGCTGGCCGACGCGAGCTTCGTGCTGCCCTTGGACTTCCTCCGCCTGCCGTTCGTGGCCGTGGTCGGGCTCGTGCTGTACGGCGAGGGCATCGACGCGCGCACCCTGCTCGGGGCCGCCCTCATCTTCGCGGGGAATTACTGGAGCGTGCGCCAGGAGACGCGGTCGCGTCCCGCCGCTCCGCTCACCTCGCCCGTGCGATCGTCGGCCGGCGAGTGAAGCTCGCCGCGGACGAGCTGGATTGTTCGCGAACAGGCGGAGCGCGAGGCGGGTCGGGGCCGTCGTCGGGGGCGGGGGAGCGCTCCAGCTGCGTCACCCACTCGCCTGAATCGCCGCCCTCCGGGCGGCACACAGGCTTCGGGGGTCCCACTCCGCCGGAGCGCTCCACCACCCCCGCCGCCACCCGCCCCGATCGCACGTGCGGCACTCGTGAATAGTCCGGGCTAGATCTGCTTCCAGAGGAACTCCGCCCGGTCCATGCGCGCGCGGATCAGCGACACGTAGCGACGATACGCGGCGCTGCGGCTGCCCGGATGCCACAGGCGCGGCCGGGGCAGGGCGGCGGCGAGCTGGGCCGACTCCTCCTCGCTCAGATCGGCCGGGAGCTTGCCGAAGTAGCTCTCGGAGGCGCGCCCCACGCCGTAGATGCCGGGTCCGAACTCGACCACGTTGAGATAGAGCTCGAGGATGTGGCGCTTGGGCAGGGTGCGCTCCACCTGCCAGGTGAGGATCGCCTCCTTGGCCTTGCGCAGGGGATTTCGTCCCGGTGACAGCCACAGGTTCTTCACGAGCTGCTGGGAGATGGTGGACGCTCCGCGCGCCTCCCGCTCGCCCAGGCTCTCCTCGAGCGCGGTCTTGATCTCCTTCCAGTCGAAGCCGTGGTGCGAGAAGAAGTTGATGTCCTCCGCCACGAGGACCGCGCGCTTCAGGTTGGGCGAGATGCGCGGGTAGTCCGTCCAGACGAGCGTCACCTGGGCGTGCCGGCCCGCCGCGCGCTCGCGCGCCTTGTAGCGCTCGATGAAGGCGGCGGTGGTGGGCGCCCGCTGGGCGAGGCCCGCAACGTCGGGCCAGGTGACGGCTTCCCAGGCGAGCCAGCCCAGGAGCCCGAGCGCGCCCAGCAGCAGCACCCGCCGCAGGATGGTCCCCGCGAAGGAGCGGCGGGCCACCGTCAGACGGGGGAGACTCCCGCGCGATGGCGCTGGGCGAGCTTCTGGTAGCCGGCGGGATTGGCGGCGACCCACCGCGCGGCGGGCGTGCCCTCGAGCGGACCCTTGACCTTGCAGGGCGCGCCGAGGGCGAGCATGCCGTCGGGAATCTCCGTGCCCGGGGTGACGAGCGAGCCCGCTCCGATCATGGCTCGCACGCCGATGCGCGCTCCGTCGAGCACGGTGGAGCCGTTGCCCACGAGGCACTCTTCGCCGAGGGTGGCCGCGTGGAGGAGGCAGAGATGACCCACCGTTGCGCCCGCGCCCACGTCGGTGCCGCCCGCCGGTGTCACGTGGATGACTGCGCAGTCCTGCACGTTGGCCCCGCGACGGATGATGACGGGCGAGAAGTCCGCTCGCACCACCGCGTTGTACCAGACGGAGGCGTTCTCCTCCACGGTGACGTCTCCGATGAGATTGGCGGTGGGCGCGATGAAGGCGGTGGGATGCACGCGCGGTGACTTGCCCTCGAACGAGAAGAGCGGCATGGACGGCTCCTTTCCGTGATGAACGCTCCCGTGATAGCACCCGCTCGATGGACATGGCAAGAGGCCGGGTGTAGCCTTCCCGACATGGTCGCGCCGAAGATCGTGGCCGTCGCCACCAGCACTCCCTACCACCGATTCGATCAGTCGACGCTGCTCCGCTTGGCCGGCTACGACGACGCCCTGCGTTCGGGATTCTTCCAGCACAGCGAGATCGACGGCCGCCACCTCTTCCTCGATCCGGAGACGTTCACGCCGAACGAGAGCGTGGACGAGCTGAGCGCGCGCTTCCGGCGCGGGGCCATCGAGCTGGGCGCGCAGGCGGTGCGCCGCGCGATGGCGGGGGCGGGGTGGGCGCTCGACGACGTGGACTTCCTCGCCACCACCACCTGCACGGGGCGGCTCTGTCCGAGCCTCGACGCCCACATCATCGCCGCCCTCGGGCTCAAGCCGTCCATCCAGCGCGTGCACGTGGGCGACACGGGCTGCGCGAGCGCCATGGTCGCGCTGCAGCAGGCGGCCAACCACGTGCAGGCCTTCCCGGATCATCGCGCGGTGATGGTGGCGGTGGAGATCTGCTCCGCCGCCTATTTCCTCGATGATCGGCTGGAGAGCGCAGTGGCGCATGCCATCTTCGCGGACGGCGCGGGCGCCCTCGCGGTGAGCGGCCACGGCGAGGGGCCGACCATCGTGGCCCAGCAGACGCTCTTCCGCCCGGAGCATCTCTCCGCCATGGGCTTCGAGTTCCCCGGCGGCCGCCCGCGCGTGGTGCTCTCCAAGGAGGTGCGCCGCATCGGGGCCGGCATGATGAAGGAGATGGCCGACGGCCTCATGGCCTCGCAGGGGCTCAAGAAGGAGGACGTGCGTCACTTCGTGCTGCACTCCGCGGGCCGCCGCGTGATCGAGCAGGCGCGCCGTCTCCTCGAGCTCGACGACGCGCAGATCGCGCACTCGCGCCGCGTGCTGCAGTACTTCGGCAACATGTCGTCGGCCACCGTGCTGTTCGTCCTCGAGGAGACCCTCCGTTCCGGCCGTCCCGTCCCGGGGGACTGGGGGCTGATGATCGCCCTCGGCCCCGGCTTCGCGGCCGAGGGCGCGCTGCTCAGATGGTGAGGCGCCGCTCCTGATCCCCCTCGAGCGCGACCACGACGCGGTCGAGCTGATCGATCGCCCCGCCTACGCCGCGGACATCAACGGCTGCCTCGACACCATCACGCGGCTCAATGGCCTCTTCGGCGGCCGCCGGATCACCCTCCACCATTTCCGGCGGCTCGTCGGCTCGCTTCCCGCCGACCGCACGGTCACCGTGCTCGACGTGGGCGCGGGGGGCGCGGACATCCCCGTCACGCTCGTGCGCTGGGCCCGACGGCGCGGGCGCACCCTGCGGGTGATTGCCCTCGACCGCGGGCGCGTGACGCTCGAGTACGCGCGCGCCTACACCGCGGGCTATCCGGAGATCACCCTCGTCCAGGGCGATGCCCTGGCCCTCCCTGTGCGGGCGGAGTCCGTGGACTTCGTGATCTCCGCCATGACCCTCCATCATCTGGGGCCGGAGGAGGCGCCGCGCTATCTCGCGGAGATCGATGGAGCGGCGCGGCGCGGCTGGATCGTCAACGACCTCGTGCGCGGCCGGGTGGCGTACGCGCTGGTGCGCATCCTCACCCGGCTCTTCACGCGCAGCGCGATGGCGCGCCACGACGGCCCGCTCTCCATCCTGCGCTCCTACACGCCGCCCGAGGTCGCCGCGCTGTGCGAGAAGGCGGGCCTCTTAGACGTGCGCGTGGTCCACCACCCCATGCTCATCCGGCAGTGCGCGGTGAGGGCGAAGCGATGACGAGCCCGGCGAGAGCCGCGGACGTGATCGTGGTGGGCGCGGGGCCGGCGGGCGCGGCCACCGCCATCCTGCTCGCCGAGCGCAGCTGGTCGGTCATTCTCCTTGACAAGGCGGCCTTCCCGCGGCCCAAGATCTGCGGCGAGTACCTCTCGCCGCAAGCCGCGCGCATCCTCGACCGGCTCGGGGTGCTCAAGGCGGTGGACCAAGCCGGGGCCCAACCGCTCCGGGGCATGAAGATCGTGGCCCCGGACGGGACGGTGCTGGAAGGCTCCTATCCCACGACGGGGCGCTGGCGCGGCTACCGTGATCACGCGCTCGCTTTCCCCCGCGAGGCCTTGGACCGCATCCTCGTCGACCGCGCGCGGGGCCTTCCCGTGGACGTGCGCGAGCGTCATCGCGTCACCGGCCTCGTGCGGTCGGCGGGCGCGGTGAAGGGTGTGCTCGTGCAGAACGAGGACGGCGAGGCGAGCGAGATCGCGGGGCGTCTGGTCGTCGGGGCGGACGGGCGCCATTCCGCGGTGGCTTCGGCCCTGGGCCTCCAGCGCCCGCACCGCCTCCGCCGCATGGCGCTCATCCAGCACGTGAGCGGCCTCGAGGGCATCGAGGACCGCGGAGAAATCTACGTCGACCCTCCCGACTACGCGATCCTGAATCCCGTGGCCCCTGGGCTGGTGAACCTCGGCGTCGTGGTCCCCCTGGCCCACGCGCGCGTCTTTGCTCGCCGCCTCGAGGCCTTCTTTCACGCCCGTCTCCGCCAGTTCCGCCATCTCCCTCCGCGTCTCTCCAGGATGAAGGCCGAAGGTCGCCTCATGGCCATGGGGCCGCTCGCCTATCGCGTGGCGGAGCCCCGTGCGGATGGCGTCATGCTCGTGGGGGACGCCGCGGGCTTCTACGACCCGTTCACCGGGGAGGGTGTCTTCACTGCGCTCCGGTCGGCGGAGCTCCTCACCGAGACGGCCCACGCCGCGCTGACCGGGGGCGCCCTCTCCCAGGGCAGGCTAGCCGCATACGCGCGGGCCCGCCGGCGCGAGCTCGCGGCTAAGAGCCGCGTCACCCACACTCTCCAGCTCCTCATCGCCCGACGCCGTCTGGCCAATATCGTCGCGCACATGCTGAGCAGGCGCCCCGCCCTCCTCGACGCCCTCCTGGGGGTGTTCGGCGACTTCGTGCCCCCGGGCGAGCTCCTCTCTCCTGGCCTCCTCCGCCGCGCCTGATCCCCGTCGAGTTGACAGGCCGCGGGAGGGCATGTCACTCTTCAGTTCGTAGTTTCGACCAACGTTCACATATGCGAACCTCGATGGCGGCGCCGCACCCGATGTCGATCCCGCCGCGGGCTCACAACCGCGACGCGGGCCCCCGAGCCTTGGGCCGGGCCCTCGAGGTACTCGAAGCCCTGGCCCGCCGCCGCGACGGCGCAACGCTCTCTGCGCTCTCCCAGCGACTCGGGTCCCCGAAGAGCAGCCTCCTCTATCTGCTCCGCCCCATGACCCGGCTCGGCTATCTCGTGCGCAACCCCGACGGCCGCTATCGCCTCGGTCCCGCCGCCTTCACCCTGGCCATGGCCGCCCTGTCGAACCGAGAGCTACCCGAGTTGGCTCGGCCGTTCCTCGAGGACCTGGTGGCCAAGAGCGGCGAGACGGCGCTGCTGGCGACGATGGCCGGCGACGCCCAGGCCGCCGTCTACATCGACAAGGTCGAGAGCCAGAACACCATTCGCTACGGGGCCCGTATCGGTGAGCGCCGGCCGCTGTACTGCTCGGCCATCGGCAAGCTCCTGCTCGCCTACCTCGAGCCCGCCCGCCGTCAGGAATATCTTCGGACGACGCGGCTCAAGGCGTTCACGCCGCAGACTCCGGTCACCCGCGCGACCCTTCGCCGCATGCTGGACGAGATCAGGAGCACCGGCCTCTCCGTCTCCCTGGACGAGATCGCGGAGGGCGCGGCGGGCATCGCGGCCCCGGTCTTCGATCGCCATGGAGTGGTGACGGCAGGTCTCGTGCTGGGCGCTACGAGCCAGCGCGTGCGCGCCGAGCAGCCCCGCCTCGCCGCCCTCGTGATGGACGGGGCGCACGAGCTCTCCCGTGTGATGGGCTTCGGAGGCGAGCTGCCGGGCTGAGCGCCATGATCGAGGTCGTCGCGCCGGACGATCTCGAGTGGGATGGTCGCATCGAATCCCCTTTTTGAGCCGCCGATCCGATCCTGCGCCGTAGACTGCGCGGCGGGAGGGTGCTCGATGGGCCTCGGCCGATGGTGGCGGCAGCGGCGGGCCCGGCTGCTGCAGCTCTGGGCGGTGGGATTGCTCGCCGCCTGCCTGGTCACGGGCGCCTCCGCCATGGGCTATCTGGAGTCGCTCCAGGCCCGCGCTCTCGACCTCCTCATCTATCTACAAAGCCCGCGCCAGCCCTCGGGTCTCGTCATCGTGGCCATCGACGACGCGGCCTTCGATGCGCTGGGACGGCGTCAGCCGCTGCCCCGCGACTATCTCGCCCGTGTCCTGCGCGGCGTGACGCGGGCGGGGGCGACGGTGATCGGCCTCGACATCTCGCTGCGCACGGCGAGTGCGCCGGCCGACGATCGCGCCCTGGCCGAGGCCATCGCCGAGCTGGGCGCGCACGGCGATCGACGCCTCGTCGTCGCCGGCACACTGCCCTCCACCGGTCCGCTCTCCGATCCCGCCGTCCGGCGACTCGTGACCACGAGCGCGCCCGACGTCCCCGTGGACGGCGACGCCGTGCTGCGCCGGGCGGTGCTCCGCGTCGCCAGCATGCCGTCCTTCGCGGCCGCGGTGGCCGGCGTGCCGGTATCGGAGGCGGGCACCCTCTACCGCATCAACTTCATCGGACCCCCGGGGAGTTTTCTCACCATTCCCTCGGATCCGGTGGCGGCCATCGGCGACGCCGCGGTGGACATCGCGGGCGACAACCCGCTGCGCGGGCGCATCGTCCTCGTCGGCGGCACCTTCGCCGACGGCCGCGACATCCACCGCACGCCCTACGGGCTCATGCCCGGCGTGGAGATTCAGGCCAACATCGTGCACATGCTGGTGACGGGCAGCCTGGTGCGGCCGGCCGGCTGGCTCGCGGGCTTCGGGGTGCAGCTCGTCGCCGTCTTCCTCGCCGGCCTCGTCATGGTCGCGGTGCGGCCGCTGTGGGGGACGGCAGTGTGTCTGGCCGGCGCGCTCCTCCTCGGCGTGCCCGCGAGTTATCTCGCCTTCAGCCGGGGCGGTTACTGGGTCGACTTCCTCCTCCCCGTGGCGGCGACGTCACTGCTGGGCGTGGGCGCCGACATCCTCTCCAAGCAGCGGCTGCGTGACGCCCTCGGCCGCTACGTGAGCCCCGAGGTGGCCGCGCGTGTCGAGCGCAACCCCGGCGACCTCGACGGCGAGCGCCGGCAGGTGTCGATCCTCTTCACCGATCTGCGCGGCTTCACCACCTTGTCGGAGCGCATGGCGCCCGAGCAGATGGCGGCGCGGCTCACCGAGTACTTCGACGCCATGACCTCGGCGATCTTCGCCCGGCGGGGCATGGTCAACGACTTCATCGGCGACGCCATCCTTGCCGTGTTCGGCGCGCCGCTGGACGATCCGGCGCACGCCCAGCACGCCGTGGAGAGCGCGCTGGCCATGATCGAGACGCTGGCCACACTGAACCAGCGCTGGTCTGCGGAGGGGCTGCCGCCGCTCCGCATGGGCGTGGGGATACACACGGGCGAGGTCTTCGCGGGGAACGTGGGACGCGCGGGCAAGGTGAAGTACGCTGTGGTGGGCGACACCGTCAACCTGGCCTCGCGCGTCGAGGGCTTGAACAAAGAGCTGGGAACGACGATGCTGGTGACCGAGTCGACCTATCGAGTAGCCGGTCTCGATCTCGAGGTGAAGGATCGAGGCCCGGTCAGCGTCAAGGGCCGAGAGGAACCGGTGAGGGTCTACGAGGTGCTCGGGCCCGCGCCGCACGCGATCCCCGGGGGAGCTCGGACATGACGACCAAGGCATGCATGGTCCTGACCGCCGCGCTCCTTCTGGCGTGGGTCTCGCTCGCTCTCGCCGCAGACCCGGTGGGCGTGCTCACGGAGATCCGCGGACAGGTCGAGGTGAAGCGGGCGGGGGAAGCGCAGTGGACGGCGGCCCAGCCGCTCCTCGCGCTCCGCCCCGGCGATCAGCTCCGTGCCTCGGGCGATGCCCGCGCCGCCCTCGTCTTCACGGGAGGCCGCGGCGCCCAGGCCGTCTCGGCGGGGAACTCCCCCTTCACGATCCAGACTCCCGCCACCGCCGCGGCCAGCGACAAGGTGAAAGGCCTGGTGGGCAGCGTCACCGATTTCCTCTCCGGCAAGCAGAAGGATCTCGCCTACCTGCCGCTGTCCGTGCGCAGTGTGCGCCCGCCGAAGGTGGTGCAGATCCAGCCGCGGGCGACCAAGCTCCTGGGCACGCCCGTCGTCTTCGAGTGGAGCGGCTCGGACACGCTCCGTTACAAGGTGCGGCTGCTCGGGCCGCACGGGCAGATCTGGGAGCAGGAGAACCTGCCGCGGAAGCCGCTCACGTATCCGAGCTCCGCTCCCGTTCTCGAGCCGGGTGTCAGCTACACGTGGCAGCTCGAGCCCACCGGGCATCCGATGCAGCAGACGGAGTTCCAGATTCTCCCTCCCGCGGATGCGGCGCGCGCGCGCGAGTCGCTCGACCTCTTGTCTCCGGCGTCGCTGTCCGGCTACTCCGCCTCGAGCGTCGCCATGATGCGCGCGGGCTACGAGATGCGGGACGGCCTCTATGCCGATGCCCGGCGCGAGCTCATGACCGCGCTCGCCAGCGATCCTGACGAGCCCACGCTGCACCTGCTGCTCGGCCAGGTGTACGACAGCATCGGGCTGGGGGAGCTGGCGCAGAGGGAATTCATCGAGGCGCGCGACCTCTCGAAGTCAGGGGGCCGATAAGGGCCCATCTGCTTTGTTGCCGCCCTCGGCTGCACGCTCAACGTACAGAGAGTACGCCTCGCGTGCAGCCTTCGGGCGGCGCCTCGCATCTGGACCCTTCTCGGCCCCCTGACCGCGTCCGGGTTTCGCCAGGGCTCATGGAAGGGCTCAAGGGCGCCGCCGACCTCAACAAGGACGCATCATCACCGTGCAGGAGCTCTACGAGTACGTCGAGCAGACGATGGCCGCGAAGTCCCCCGCGGTGGGCGGGAACCAGCATCCCGTCATGAAGGGAGAGATGGAAGGCGCGCTCCCGCTCGTGCGGGTGCGCTAGCGAGCGCGCGCGCGACGGCGCCGGCCCGGCGACGCGCTCGCCTCGTCCTTGTCCTTGTCGGCGCCGGGCGTGATGGAGGCGAGGAGGGGCACGCTCGCCTCGCGCAGGGGGCGACCCACGTGGTCGCGGATCCAGCGAGCGTCCCACCATTCGAGCGGCGTCACCGACACGCCGTTGATCAGGACCTCGTAGTGCAGGTGATCGCCGAGGGCGAGCCCGGTGCTCCCACTCCGTCCCAGCTCCTGCTCCTTGGCGACCTGATCGCCTTCCTTGACCTCGATCGACGAGAGGTGGCCGTAGAGCGTCTGCAGACCCAGGCCATGATCTACCACCACCGCGTTGCCGTAGATGGACAGGGGACCCGCGTACACCACCACACCGGAGTTGGCCGCGGGCACCGGACCGTGCTGGACGGCGGCGAGGTCGTAGCCGAAGTGGATCTGGGTGTCCACTTCCTGGCCGTGATAGCGGTAGGTTCGCGTCTCCGCGAAGTTGGAGAAGACCTTGGTGTTGCGCGGCTGCACGAAGGCGCCGTCCCACAAGGGGCGGGGCTGGGTCTTGGCGGCGATAGCGCGCTTGGTCTCCTCCGCCTGCTTGCGCTTGTCGCGATTCACGATGAGGAAGGCCTGGAGCAATTCCCCCTGCGCGATGGAGCCCCCGCGCTCCGGGAGGAGCTCGGGGAGCTTGCGCTCGAGGAAGTCGTCCTTGATCTCGATGGTGTCGCGCTTGAAGCGGCGCGGCTTCACCTCGACGGAGACGGCGCGCGTGGTCGAGTTCCCCGCCTCGTCCTGGGCCACCGCGGTGAGGGGGGCGCCCTCGTAGTTCCAGGGCAGGGCGACCAGGTCCACGAAGAGATTCGACTCCGGCGCTCCCGCCGGATAGGCCGGGAAGGCCAGCGGACCCACGTTCACCGCCACCCGCGAGGCGCCCTTGGAGCGGAGCACGACGAGGCCGCCGCCGCCCTGCGCCCAGTAGCGGGTGGCCCCGATGATCTCGAGCGACGGCGGGGTGAAGTCGAGGGTCACCGGCACGCTGAGAATCGGCCGATCGTCGACGCGGATGGGCCGCCAGAAATCGTCCCGGGCCAGCACCTCGAGGGTGGCCGCGCCCTCGCGCAACCCCAGCGTGCCTCCCGCGATCTGAAGGGCGACGCGCTGCTCCTTGCTGGGCGGGCCGGAGAAGAGCTGCTGGGCGATCACCACCTTGGCCGAGCCCTGGCGCAGCCGGATCTCGAGGGAGCGCAGACTGCCGCGGCTGGTGCGGAGGTCTACGGTGAGCGGCGTCTTCACCCCGATCCACTTCGGCGGAGGATCGAAGGCCGCGCGCACGCCGGACACGCTCTGGCGCCAGGCGAGATAGCCGAGGGCGCCCACCACGAGCAAGGTTGGAATGACGATGATGGTGAACCAGAAGCGGAAGGCGGAGCGTGCCACGCGCCCATCATAGCAAGGCCGCTCGCTCCTACCGCACAAATGTGCTAGCAGAGGAGCCATGCGGAGGTTCTGGGTGGTGGCGGCCACGGCGGGCCTCGTGGCGAGCGCGCTCCTGCACCTGCTCTCTTTCACGCGCGCGGCGAGCATGGTCGGGGACGGCGTGATGTGGGGCCTGGGGGTGGGCGCCTTCGTCCTCGCCCTCGCCATGGTGGCGCGGTTGCGCCGCGCCTCCACGGTGGGGAGCGGACGCTGGGGACGTCTCGCCTTTCTCGACGGGCGCGCGATGGTGCGCGCGGTGCCGTCCGGCCTCCGTGTGATGCTCGTGGGCGCCGCACTCTACGCGTGGATGAACTTCGTGCTGTGCCGGATGATCGAGCCGCCGCCCGAAGGGCCGTCCACCATCACGCTGCGCATGGCCACCGGGCACCTGATCTTCTTCTTCCTCGTGCCCCTCGTGTTCTTTCGCTTCGTCGCGCCCGCTCTCGAGGCCAACGCGAGCGCAGAGACACCGTCACATCCTTGACACCCCAGTACCGTTCCGCTAGAGTGTTGCGGGTTTTGCCCGTGAACGCACAATGCCGCCACTGGTCTGGCTGATTCCGCTTTTTCCGCTCGTGGGCGCGCTCGCCAACGCGCTCTGCGGGCGGCGCACCGGACACGCCGCACACTGGATCGCCGTTCCCGCTCTTCTCCTCTCCTTCCTCACCTCGTGCCTCGTCTTCTCGCGCGTGCTGCACGGCGAGACGTACGTGGGGCAGCTCTTCCCCTGGATCACCGCGGGCGCCTTCCAGACGGGCGTGCTCGTGCAGGTGGATCAGCTCACCGCGGTGATGCTCCTCGTGGTCACCGGCGTCGGCTTTCTCATCCACGTGTACTCCATCGGCTACATGCACGAGGATCCCGACTTCGCGCGCTTCTTCACCTATCTCAACCTCTTCGTCTTCTCCATGCTGACGCTGGTGATGGCAGGAGACTTCCTCCTCCTCTACGTGGGCTGGGAGGCGGTGGGCCTCTGCTCCTATCTCCTCATCGGCTTCTGGTACCAGAAGCAGTCGGCCACCGACGCGGGCAAGAAGGCCTTCATCGTCAACCGGGTGGGCGACTTCGGCTTCGGCCTCGGCATCATGCTCATCTGGACGACCTTCGGCACCCTGACCTACCGCGAGGTCTTCAGCAAAGCCACCGACGCGGTGAGCACGGGCACCTATCTCGCCATCGCCCTCCTCCTCTTCACGGGCGCCTGCGGCAAGTCGGCCCAGCTCCCGCTCTTCACCTGGCTGCCCGACGCGATGGAAGGCCCCACCCCGGTGTCCGCGCTCATCCACGCCGCCACCATGGTGACGGCGGGCGTCTACATGGTGGCGCGCTGTCACAAGCTCTTCGAGATGGCGCCGCTCTCGCTGGAGGTCGTGGCGTGGGTGGGCGGTCTCACCGCCCTCTTCGCGGCCACCATCGGGGTGGCCCAGACCGACATCAAGCGCGTGCTCGCCTACTCCACCATCAGCCAGCTCGGCTACATGTTCGTGGGGGTGGGAGTGGGCGCGTACGCCGCGGGCATCTTCCATCTTTTCACCCACGCCTTCTTCAAGGCCCTCCTTTTTCTCGGCGCGGGCAGCGTGATCCACGGCCTCCACGGCGAGCAGGACCTGCGCAAGATGGGAGGCATCGCCCCGCGGATGCTTGTCACCACCATCACCTTCCTGGTGGGGGCGGTGGGGCTGGCCGGCCTCCCGCCCTTCGCGGGCTTCTTCTCCAAGGACGAGATCCTCGCCGCCACCTTCCACCACGAGGGGCACCGCCTGCTCTGGTTCATCCTCCTCGCGGGCGTGTTCCTCACCGCGCTCTACACCTCGCGCCTCGTGCTCCTCGCCTTCTTCGGCCGGCCGCGCATGTCGAAGGAGCAGGCGCATCACATCCACGAGTCGCCCGCGGTGATGACGATTCCCCTCGCGGCGCTGGCCATCCTCACCGCGGTGGCGGGCATCATCGGCGTCCCCTCCGAGCATGGCACGGTGTTCACGCGCTTTCTCGCCCCCGTGCTGCCCGCGGCGGAAGGGGAGCACGGCGGGGTGGCCGCCCTCGCCCTCGCCGCGGTGTCGGTGATCGCGGCCCTCGCCGGCGTGTTCGTGGCCTGGCTCGTGTACGGACGGGGGCAGGTCGACGCCGAGAAGATCGGGGTGGCGCAGAATCCGATCCACCGGCTCGTGCTCAACAAGTACTACGTGGACGAGATCTACGACGCCCTCTTCGTGCAGCCGCTCTACCGCCTCTTCCGCTGGTGCGCACAGGTCTTCGACGTCAAGGTCATCGACGGCCTCGTCAACGGGGTGGCCCGCGCCGTCATCGCCTGGGCCCTCTCGCTGCGTCGCCTCCAGACCGGGTTCGTCATGAACTACGCGCTCGGCATGCTGCTGGGCGCCGTCGCGCTCGTCGCCTTCCTCCTCGTGGCCCATCCGTGAGTGCCGTCCTTTCCACGGTGACGTTCCTGCCCGTGCTGGGGGTGCTCGTCGTGTTCCTGATCCCGCGGCGCTCGGAAGAGCTGGTCAAGCTGGTCGCCCTCGTGACGAGCCTCCTCGCCTTCGCGGTGTCCGTGCCCCTCTACACGCGCTTCGACGCGGGCAGCGCGGAATATCAGTTCGTGGAGCAACGCGCGTGGATGCCCGCCTTCGGCATCTCGTACCACCTGGGGGTGGACGGGATCAGCCTCCTCCTCGTCCTCCTCACCACCTTCCTCATGCCGCTCACCCTCCTCGCGTCCTGGCGTTCGGTGGAGCGGCGGTGGAAAGAGTTCGCCATCACCATGCTCCTCCTCGAGACGGGCATGCTCGGCGTGTTCGTGGCCCTCGATCTCTTCCTCTTCTACGTCTTCTGGGAGGCCATGCTCATCCCGATGTACCTGATCATCGGGATCTGGGGCGGGCCCAATCGCGTGTATGCCGCAGTGAAGTTCGTGCTCTACACCCTGGTCGGCTCGCTCCTCATGCTGGTGGCCATCCTCGCCCTGTACTTCCAGCACGGCGCGGCCACCGGGGTGTTCACCTACGACCTGCCCGTCATCGCGCGGTGGGTGGTGCCGGGCGGGCGGGGGCAGAGCCTGCTCTTCCTCGCCTTCGCCCTCGCCTTCGCCATCAAGGTGCCCATGTGGCCCTTCCACACCTGGCTCCCCGACGCGCACGTGGAAGCGCCCACCCCGGGCAGCGTGATCCTGGCCGGCGTGCTCCTGAAGATGGGCACCTACGGCTTCCTGCGCTTCTGCCTGCCCCTCTTCCCGCAGGCCACCCTCGCCTTCGCGCCCTGGATGTTCGCCCTCGCGGTGATCGGCATCCTCTACGGGGCGTGGGTGTCCACCGTGCAGCCCGACATCAAGAAGCTCGTGGCCTATTCGAGCGTGAGCCACCTGGGCTTCGTCGTCCTCGGCCTCTTCACCCTGAACCAGCAGGGGATGGTGGGCGGCATCATCCAGATGGTCAACCACGGCCTCTCCACGGGCGCGCTCTTCCTCATCGTGGGCATGCTCTACGAGCGGCGACACACGCGGCTCATCACGGACTTCGGCGGGCTGTGGAAGATCGTGCCCGCGCTGTCCGTGCTCTTCCTCGTCGTGACCTTCTCGTCCATCGGGCTGCCCGGGCTCAACGGCTTCGTGGGCGAGTTCCTCATCCTCGTGGGCGCCTTCCAGGTGAGCCGGCCCCTGGCCGTCATCGCCAGCGCCGGCATCATCTTCGCCGCCGTCTACATGCTGTGGATGTACCAGCGGGTGATCTTCGGCGAGGTGACGCGGGAGGAGAACCGGCGGCTCACCGACCTCTCCCCGCGCGAGTGGGTCATTCTCGTCCCCGTGCTTGTCTTCATCGTCTGGATCGGCGTCTATCCCGTGTCGTTCACGGGCAAGACGGAGACGAGCGTGCGCGCCCTCATCACCCAGGTGCAGACGAAGGCGGCGGCCACGGTGGCCCTGGCCTCTCGATGAAGGCGACGCTCGCGCGATGATCGACGCCATCCCCGTCCCCGTCATCAGCCTGCGCGTCATCGGCCCCGCCGCCGTGCTCGCGGTGACGGGCTTCCTCCTCATGCTCCTCGATCTCCTGCCCCCGCGCGGCCGTCGCGAGCACATGGCCTTCGTGGGGCTGGGCGGTGTGGTCATCGCCCTCATCGCCACCACTCTCCTGTGGGGCTCGGACACCACGGGTTTCCAGGGCATGGTCGTCCTCGACAATCTCGCCCTCTTCGGGACGCTCGTCATCGGCTACGCCACGGGCCTCGTGCTCCTGGAGTCCATCGACTACATCAAGCGGCGCTCCATGGAATCCGGCGAGTTCTACATCCTCGTGCTCTTCGCGGCGGCGGGTATGGTCATCATGGCGGGGGCCAACGATTTGATCGTGGTCTTCCTCGGGCTCGAGACCATGTCGCTCGCCCTCTACGTCCTCGCCGGCTTCTTCCGTACGGAGATCCAGGCGGGCGAGGCCTCCATGAAGTACTTCCTCCTGGGCGCCTTCGCCTCCGGTTTTTTCCTGTACGGCATCGCCCTCATCTACGGCGCCACCGGCTCGACCAACCTCGACAAGATCGGCGCGGCGGTGCGCGCGGGGGCGGCGAAGGAGCCGCTCCTCCTCATCGGCTTCGCCCTCCTCCTCGTGGGCTTCGGCTTCAAGATCTCCGCGGTGCCCTTCCACATGTGGACGGCCGACGTCTACGAGGGCGCTCCCACCTCGGTCACCGCCTTCATCGCCACCGGCTCCAAGGCCGCCGCCTTCACCGCGCTCCTGCGTCTCCTCTTCGAATCGCTGCGGCCGCTCCAGGGCGAGTGGGTGTGGCTCTTCTGGGTGCTCGCCGTGCTGAGCATGACGCTGGGAAACGTCGTGGCCATCGCCCAGCAGAATCTCAAGCGGATGCTCGCGTATTCCTCCATCGCGCACGTGGGCTACATGCTGGTGGGCATCGTGGCGGGCGGGGGCCTCGGGGGCGGCAGCGTGCTCTTCTACCTCCTCGTGTACACGTTCACGACCGCGGGCGCCTTCGGGGTGATCCTCCTCCTGGAGCGGGGCGGGGAGGAGGCGGTGGGCGTTGCCGACACCGCGGGACTGGCCGCCCGGTCGCCGCTGGCCGCCCTCGCGCTCGCCCTCTTCCTCCTCTCGCTGGTGGGCATCCCGCCCACCGCGGGCTTCGTGGGCAAGTTCTACCTGTTCGGCGCCGCGGTGCGCGGGGGCTACATCTGGCTGGCCGTGATCGGCGTGCTCAACTCCGCCGCGGCCGCCTACTACTACCTGCGCATCATCGTGAACATGTACATGCGCGAGCCGGAGGGGACGCCCGCCGTGGTGATGCCGTCGTTCGCGGGCACTCTGGCCGTGGTGGTCGCCCTGTGGGGCATCATCCAGCTCGGCCTCTTCCCCGCGCCCCTCTTCGATCTCGCGCAGTCGGCGGTCCTGCCTCTCCTGCGGTAGTAGTTGGGCATCCGGTTTCCCTACCGCGGCTGGCTCTTCGATCTCGACGGCACCGTGTACCTCGGGGAGCAGCTCATCCCCGGCGCCGCGGAGGCCATCGCGGCCCTGCGCGCGGCTGGCCGCCGCGTGGCCTTCCTCTCCAACAAGCCGCTCGAGACGCGCGACGACTACGCGGCCAAGCTCTCCCGCCTCGGAGTGCCCGCGGCCGCGGACGACGTGATCAACTCTTCCCTCGTGCTCGCCCGCCATCTCCGCACCCTCGATCCCGGCGCGCCCGTCTACGTCATCGGGGAGCCGCCCATGCTCGAGGAGATGGCCGCCCACGGCTTCGAGGTGCGCGACGACGAACGAGTGCGCTGGGTGGTCATCGCCTTCGATCGCACCTTCACCTACGCCAAGCTCAACACCGCGCTGCAGGCGGTGCGCGGTGGCGCGCGTCTCATCGCCACCAATCCCGATCGCACCTGCCCCGTGGAGGGCGGAGAGATCCCCGACTGCGCGGGCATGATCGCCGCGGTGGAGGCGGTGACGGACACGAAGGTGGAGACCATCGTGGGCAAGCCCTCGCCCATCATCCTCGAGGTCGCCCTGCGCGCGCTCGGGTGCGCCGCCGGCGAGTCCGTCATCGTGGGCGACCGCGTGGAGACCGACATGGCCATGGGCAAAGCGCTCGGACTCGCCACCATTCTCGTGCTCTCCGGCGTCACCCGCCCTCACGACCCGCGAATCGCCGCGCTCGCCCCGGACCACGTGCTACGATCGGTCCGGGAGCTGATCGCGTGACCCGCCTGAACGGAATCGACTCCACGAGCTTCGACGCCGTCGTGATCGGCGGCGGCATGGCCGGCGCCGGCGTGGCGCGCGATCTCAGCCTGCGCGGGGCTTCGGTGGCCTTGTTCGAGAAGGGCGACTTTGCTTCCGGCACCTCCTCGAAGTCCTCCAAGCTGATCCACGGCGGCCTGCGCTATCTCGAGCTCTTCGACTTCAAGCTCGTGCGCGAGTCCCTCCGCGAGAAGAAAGCCCTGGAGCGCCTCGCCCCGCATCTCGTCCGTCCACTGCCCTTCCTCGTGCCCGTGTACCGCGGCTCCAAGCGCGGGCTCATCACGGTGCGGGTGGGGATGTGGCTCTACGACCTTCTCACCCCGGGCAGCCATCGCGAGCGCTTCCGCGTGGTGAAGCCGGGGGAGGCCCTCAGCCTCGAGCCGTCCATCCGCCCCGACGACCTGCGCGGGGCCGGCTACTACTTCGACGATCTCCTCCTCTTCCCCGAGCGCTTGTGCCTGGAGAACGCGCTGTCCGCGGCGCGGCACGGCGCGCGCGTGCACAACTACTGCGAGGTGGAAGCGGTGACCCGGGGCGCGGGGGGCATCGACGGGGTGCGGGTGCGCGACCTCCTCTCGGGCCGCGTGCACGCCGTGCGCGCCTCCGTGGTGGTCAACTGCGCGGGGCCGTGGGTGGACCGCCTGCGCGAGCTGGCCGGGGTGAGCGACGCGGGCAAGCGCGTGCTCCGCACGACCAAGGGCATCCACTGCATGCTCCCGCGGATGACGGAGCGGGCGGTGTACCTCTCCGCGAGCGACGACCGGATGATCTTCGTGATCCCCTGGCGCGGGTTCTCCATGGTCGGCACCACCGACACCGATTTCGACGGCGATCCCGACCGTCTCGCCGCCACACGCGACGAGGTCGAGTATCTCCTCGCCGCGGTGCGACCGGCGCTGCCCGACCCGCGGGTGGCCTTGGACCGGGTCGTCTACACCTACGCCGGCGTGCGCCCGCTCTCCTTCGAGGAGGGGGCCACCGCCTCCAGGGTCTCCCGCGACCACAAGGTCGTGGTGGAGGGGCCCGAGGGACGCTTCCTCTCCATCACGGGCACCAAGCTGACCTGCTTTCGCAGCCTGGCCGAGCAGGTGGGCGATCGCGTCATGCGCGCGCTCGGGCGTCGCGAGCAATCCCGGACGGCGCGGATGACTCTCGACGGGCTCGACGAGGAGGCGGGACAGGTGGAGGGACAGGCCTGGATGGATGTCTCCCCGGAGATGGCGGCCACCGGCCTCTCTCGGGAGACGCTCCAGACCCTCGTGGAAACTTACGGTCGCGCCTATCCGCGCATCCTCGATCTAGTGCGGAAGCTCCCCGACGGCACCGCCCGCCTCTGCCCCAGTAATCCCGAGATCGTGGCCCAGCTCCACCACGCGCAGACGGAGGAGATGACCGTCTCGCTTCAGGATTTTCTTTTCCGGCGGACGGCCATCGGCCAGAGCCCGTGCCTCGGCCTCGACTGCTTCGAGGCCATCGGCCGCCGGATGGGGGCGCTCGCCGGCTGGTCCTCGCGTCGGCTCGAGGCGGAGCTCGAGGCCTATCGCGCGGCGGTGGATCGGAGCCTGCAGTTCCGAAGCGCGTGATCCGTGCTATAGTCCGGGCGCTTGGCGCGGCGATGCGCAAATGTCACGAGCCCGCAACCCGACGGCAATTCATCTCCGGTAGCGTCACCGGCGTCAGCATTTGTGCACACCCATCGAGGAAGAGGAGGAGAGCCATGCCACGCACCACGATGATGCTGCGGTTGGCCACTGCAGCCGGCGCCTTGTGGGTGGCTTTCGCCCTTGCGCCCGCGCCCGCCCTCGCCAAGACCGAGATTCAGTGGTGGCATGCCATGCAGGGCGTGCTCGGCGAGCGCGTCAACGAGATCGCGGGCAAGTTCAATGCCAGCCAGAGCGAGTACGAGGTCAAGGCGGTCTTCAAGGGCGCCTATCCGGACACGTTGAACGCCGCCATCGCCGCCTACCGCGCCAAGCAGCCGCCGCATGTGGTGCAGGTATTCGAGGTCGGCACCCAGACCATGCTCTCGTCCGGCGCCGTCTACCCCGTCTACCAGCTCATGAAGGACAACGGGCTCGCCATCGACTGGGGCGACATTCTCGGTCCGATACGGAGCTACTACTCGTCGGGCGGCAACCTCTATTCGATGGCGTTCAACTCGTCCGTTCCGATCCTCTACTACAACAAGGACCTCTTCAAGAAGGCGGGGCTCGCGGATAAGGCACCGGTGTCGTGGGAGGAGGTGGAGGCGATGGCCAAGAAGCTGGTCGCCTCCGGCGCCAAGTGCGGATACAGCAGCGCGTGGCCCTCGTGGGTGCTCATGGAGAACATGCACGCGCTCCACGATCAGCCCTTCGCAGACCACAGCAACGGGTTCGACGGCCTCGCCACGACCCTGAAGATCAACGGCCCCTTCGGGGTGAAGATGATGGAGCTGCTCGCCCGCGGCTCCAAGGAGGGGTGGTTCATGTACAACGGGCGCCTCTCGAAGGCCGAGGCCAATATGGGAGGCGGCGAGTGCGGGATCTTCACGACCTCCTCGGCCTACATCGCGGGTCTCACCCGCGCCTCCGAGGGCAAGTTCACGTGGGGGACGGGTCCCCTGCCGAAGATGGGCGGCTATCCCCAGGGCAGCGCCATCATCGGCGGTGCCTCGCTCTGGGTGCTGAAGGGCGCCAAGCCAGAGGAATACAAGGGCGTAGCGCAGTTCTTCAAGTATCTCGCCTCCACGGAGAATCAGGCGTGGTGGGCAGGGGTGACCGGGTACCTCCCGATCTCCAACGCGGCCGTCAAGGCGATGGAGGCCTCGGGGCACTTCCAGAAAAACCCCCAGCAGCGGACGGCTATCACCCAGCTCAACAGCGGCAAGACCACGCCCAACAGCCAGGGTATCCGCCTCGGGAACTTCGTGTCCATACGCGACGCCATCGAGGAGCAGATGGAGAACGTCTTCAGCGGGAAGAAGACGCCCAAGCAGGGTCTGGATGACGCCGTGGCCAAGTCCAACGACATCTTGAAGGACTTCGCCGCCCTCTACAAGTAAGCCGGCCGCGCCAAGGGAGCCCGGAGCCGGGAGGGGCGGGTCGCCGCCCGCTCCCGCACGTCATGAAGCGAGCCGTCTTCCGTAATCGATGGCTGCCGTACTTGCTGGTCGCCCCCCAGGTGGCGATCACCCTCGTGTTCTTTTTCTGGCCGGCCTTCGACTCGCTGCGGCTGTCGCTCTATCGCAGCTCGCCGTTCGGTGACAAGCTGATTTGGATCGGGGTCGCGAACTTCCAGCGGCTCTTCGGTGATCCCGCCTACCTGCGCAGCGCCGTGACGACCTTCATCTTCTCGTTCTCGGTGACCTTCGCCGGAATGGGGGTGGCCCTCCTGCTCGCCGCGCTGGCCAACGCCAAGATCCGCGGCCTGGGCGTGTACCGCACCCTGCTGCTCTGGCCCTACGGTATCGCACCGGCCATCGCGGGTATCATCTGGCTGTTCATCTTCCACCCGTCTTACGGCGTGCTGCCCTACGCGCTCTCCTTCATCACCGACTATCAATTCAACTGGTTCCTCAAGGGCTGGGTCGCGCTGGTGCTGATCACAGCGGCGGCGATCTGGAAGCAATTCGGCTACAACCTCGCCTTCTACCTGGCCGGGCTGCAGGCGATTTCCGAGTCGGTGCTCGAGGCCGCCAGCGTGGACGGCGCCGGCCCCATCCGGCGCTTCTTCACGATGACGTTCCCGCTCCTCTCGCCGGTGACGTTCTTCCTCTTCACGCTCAACATGACATTTTCCTTCTTCGAGACTTTCCCGATCGTGCACTCCGTCACCCAGGGGGGGCCGGGGGACGCGACCACGATCCTCGTATACAAGGCCTGGAAGGACGGCTTCGAAGGCCTACAGCTCGGCATCTCAGCGGCCCAGTCGGTGGTGCTCATGGTCATCGTCATCCTGCTGACCGCGTTCCAGTTCCGTTACGCCGAGAAGAAAGTGGTGTACTGATGGCGGTGGCCAGCGGCTCCCGCGCGGCCGATGTTGCCATCCGCTCGGATGCGCTCGCTACGGCGCTGGCCGCGCCTCGCCGCCATCGCGACTGGAACGGTCGCATCGCCCACGGGATCCTGGTGGCGGCCGTCCTCGTGCTGGCCTTCCCGCTCTACTATGCCTTCGTCATCAGCACGCAATCTCTGGGCGAGGTGTCCAGCCTGCCGCCGAAGCTCCTTCCATCGACGTCGATGCTCCAGAACTACTCGGACGCCTGGCAGCGCGCGAAGCTGGGGCGAATGCTCTTGAACAGCTCCGTGATGGCGTTCGCCATCGCGCTGGGAAAGATCACCATCTCGCTGCTCTCGGCCTTCGCCATCGTCTACTTCAACTTCCGCGGGAAGCAGGTCGTGTTCTGGATGATCTTCGTGACCCTGATGCTTCCGATCCCGGTCCGGATGGTGTCCACCTACCAAGTCGTCAGTGTGCTCGGCTGGGTGGACACCTACTGGGGATTGACGATACCGCTCATGGCATCGGCGACCGGGACCTTCCTCTTCCGCCAGTTCTTCCAGACCCTGCCGGATTCGCTGGCCGAGGCGGCTCAACTCGACGGGGCGGGCCCCCTGCGCTTCCTCTGGTTCTTCGTGCTCCCGCTGTCGCGCGCCAACATTGCGGCCCTCTTCGTCATCCTCTTCGTGTACGGCTGGAACGAGTACCTCTGGCCGCTGCTGATCACGAACAGTCCCGAGATGCGCACGGCCGTCATCGGGATCGAGGCGCTGGTGCCGCGCAGCGGCTCCCAGCTGCCCGAGTGGAACATCATCATGGCGGCCGCCATGATGGTGTTGCTGCCTCCGGTCGCCGTCATTGTGTTGATGCAACGCTGGTTCGTGAAGGGGCTGGTGGAGACGGAAAAGTGAAGGTGCTGCTGCTCTCCGGTTGGACACTAGGACTGCTGGCCGTGCTGAACGGGCCCGGTCAAGCACAGACGGCCGTCCTCCTTGCCGCGCACCGGGGTGGAGCGCTCCTCTGGCCGGAGAACAGCCTGCTCGCTTTCCGCAACGCCCTTGCGCTGGGAGCGGACTTCATCGAGTTCGACGTGCACCTCTCCCGCGACGGAGAGGTCATGGTGATCCACGATTCCACCCTCGATCGCACCACCACCGGATCCGGACCGGTGCGCGATCGCACGATGGCCGAGCTCAAGGCACTGCGCCTCAAGGACCGAGCGGGCACGGTGACGCAGGAGCCGGTGCCCACCCTCGACGAGGTGACGGCGGTGGCCGCCCAGGCGAAGCGCCGCATGCTCCTCGAGATCAAGGTGGACCCATCGAAGGCGCGGTATCCGGGCATCGAGGAGAAGGTGATGGCCGTCCTCGATCGCCACGGCATGGTCGCCTCCACCGTGGTCATGTCCTTCGAGGCGCCCACGTGGCGGCGTGTTCGCGAGCTTCGCCCCGAGGTCGCCACCTGCGCGCTCTATTCCGCGCGCGCGCTCCGCCGCTCGAGCCTGGGCGCCGAGCTCGCCACGCTGAAGGCGGCGGGAGTCGGCTATATCGGCGTCGAGCACACCGCGCTGGACGCGGCAGCGGTGGCCGAGGCGCGGCGGGCAGGGGTGGGACTGGGTGCCTGGACGGTCAACGACGCGGGTGACATGAAGCGCATGATCGAGGCGGGCGTCGCCATCCTCATCACCGATCAGCCGGACGTGGCGAAGACCTTGCTCGGCCGATGACGGGACGCCGCTTCGTCCTCGCCCTGGACCAGGGCACGACGGGCTCCCGCGCCGTGGTGATCGATCCGGACGGAGCGGTGCGCGGGAGCGGCTACCTCGAGCTGCCCCAGCATTTTCCCCAGCCGGGCTGGGTCGAGCACGACGCCGAAGAGATCTGGGATACCACCGTCGGCGCGATGCGCCAGGCCCTCGCCGCCGCCCGCGCCACCGCCGCGGAGATCGCGGCCATCGGCATCGCCAACCAGCGCGAGACGGCGGTGCTCTGGGAGCGCGCCTCGGGGCGGCCCGTGCATCGCGCCATCGTCTGGCAGTGCCGCCGCACGGCGCCCCTGTGCGAGCGCCTCAAGAGCGACGGCGTGGAGCCGATCTTCCGGGGCAAGACGGGGCTCGTCCTCGATCCGTACTTCTCGGGCACGAAGATCCGCTGGCTCCTCGACCAGGTGCCGGGAGCGAGGAGTCGCGCCGAGCGGGGCGAGCTGGCCTTCGGCACCGTCGACTCGTGGCTCCTCTGGCGCCTCACCGGCGGCGCCGTGCACGCCACGGATCCCTCCAATGCCTCGCGCACGCTCTGCTTCGACATCCGCGCCTTCCACTGGGACGACGAGCTGTGCCGGCTGCTGGACGTGCCGCTCGCCGTCTTTCCCGCGGTGAAGCCGTCGTCGGGGGTGTTTGGTGAGACGACGAAGGGCGAGCTGCCCGCGGGCATTCCCATCACCGGCATCGCGGGGGACCAGCAGGCCGCGCTCTTCGGCCAATGCTGCTTCGAGCCGGGCACGGCCAAGAACACCTACGGCACTGGCTGCTTCCTCCTCCTCAACACGGGGGCCACGCCCATCGCCTCCTCGCACGGTCTCCTCACCACGGTGGCCTGGCAGCTCGACGGCGGCGTCACCTATGCTCTCGAGGGCAGCGTGTTCATCGGGGGCGCCGTCGTGCAGTGGCTGCGCGACGGCCTCGGGGTGATCGCGCAGGGCGCGGAGAGCGAGGCGCTCGCCACCACCGTGGAGGATGCGGGCGGCGTCTATCTCGTGCCCGCCTTCACCGGCCTGGGCGCGCCGCACTGGGATCCCTATGCGCGCGGCATCCTCGTCGGCCTCACGCGCGGCACCACCCGGGCGCACATCGCCCGCGCGGCCCTCGAGGCCATCGCCTACCAGAACCGCGACGTGCTCGACGCCATGACCAGCGAGTCAGCCGCGCCGCTCCGCGCCCTGCGCGTGGACGGCGGGGCCGCTGCCAACAACTTTCTCTGCCAGTTCCAGGCCGACGTGCTCCACGTCGAGGTGCTGCGCCCGGCCATCACGGAGACCACGTCGATGGGCGCGGCCTTCCTCGCCGGGGTGGGCGCCGGTCTCTGGAGGGTGGAGAGTCTGGCCGCGCGCTGGCAGCTGGAGCGCCGATTCACGCCGTCCGCCGAGGGCGCCGCGCGTGATGCGGACTATGCGGGCTGGCGGCGCGCCGTCGAGCGCTCGCGAGGCTGGGCCGCGCCCTAGCCGCAGCGGTTTCCCACACAAGCTTTCAAGGAGGCACTCATGGTGCGATCGATCGCGGTCCTGGCCCTGGTGGCGGCCCTCTCGTTGCTGGGAGGACTTGCCTCGCCGGCCCTGGCCCAGGGCGCAGCATCCATCGAGGCAGAGCTGAACCTGATCACTCCCGTCTCCAAGTTCATCCACGACGCCGCCCTCAAGGCCTTCGCCGACTATGCCAAGGAACGGTGGAACGTCACCGTGAAGGTGAGCGCCATTCCTGCCGGCACGCCCGTGGCCTACGGGCGCATCGTGGAGTGGAAGGGCAAGCCGGAGGTGGATGTCTTCTGGGGCGGGGAGTCGGCCCTCTTCGAGAAGCTCGCCGAGCAGAAGCTCCTCCAGAAGGTGGAGATCGCCCGGGCGGTGTGGGATTCCGTCCCCGCCTCCATCGGCAAGCCCAAGCCGATCCCCCTCAAGGACAAGGACGGCTACTGGATCGGGACCGCGCTCGAGCCGTACGGCCTCGTGTACAACCCCAAGCGCATCCAGCGGCTGGGGGTCCCGGAGCCGAAGGAGTGGGACGACCTTCTCAATCCCAAGCTCAAGGGTGAGGTCGCGCAGTGCGCGCCCACGCGCTCCTCCTCGTCCAACGCCACCTACGAGGTGATCCTCTCCCTCTATGGAGAGGAGAAGGGCTGGGAGTGGCTGACCAGGCTCGCCGCCAACACTGGACACTTCACCGCGCGCAGCCGTGACGTGCCGACCGTGGTGGCCAAGGGCGAGTTCGCGGCGGGCTTCGCCGTGCCCTCCTACATGGCCTTCGAGGAGAAGCTGGCCGGCTTCGACATCAAGTTCGTGGCGCCCAAGTACGCCTTCGTCACCCCCGAGCCCATGGCCATCCTCGCCGGCGCTCGCAATCCCAAGGCGGCGCGGGCCTTCATCGAGTTCCTCATGACCGAGCGCGGCCAGAAGGTGTTCATGGAGCGCGGGCTCTTCCCCATCACGCCGAAGTTCAAGGTGCAGGGCGCGCCCGGCTCCACGGCGGAGCTGGCCGTGGAGTTCACGGGCGGGGTGCGCTCGTACTTCGACCGCGACGTGGCCAACGTCTACGACGAGGCGACGGCGGCCAAGCGCTCCGAGGCCCTCAAGACGCGCTTTCGCAACGACATCGAGGCGAAGTGGGAGGAGCTGAAGAAGAAGTAGGCCGTGGAGATCACCATCCGTGAGGTCGTCAAGCGGTTCGGCTCCGTCACCGCGGTGGACCGGGCGGATCTCGTGGTCCGCGACGGCGAGCTCTTCACCCTGCTCGGCCCCTCGGGCTGCGGCAAGACCACGCTCCTCCGGCTCCTCGCGGGCTTCTATCAGCCCGACGCGGGGGAAATCCGTTTCGGCGATCGCGTGGTCAACGGGCGGGCGCCCTACGAGCGCAACATCGGCATGGTGTTCCAGAACTACGCCCTCTGGCCGCACATGACGGTGGCGGGCAATGTCACCTACGGCCTCCGCCTTCGAAAGCTCACCGCGGCGGAGATCGGCGCGCGGCTCGCGGAGGGGCTGCGCAAGGTCAACCTCACCGGCTACGAGTCGCGCTATCCGGGCCAGCTCTCGGGCGGACAACAGCAGCGGGTGGCCCTCGCGCGCGCCCTCGTCCTCAACCCGGATCTCCTCCTCCTCGACGAGCCCCTGTCCAACCTCGACGCCAAGATCCGCGTGCAGGTCCGGTCGGAGATCAAGAAGCTCCAGGGCGAGCTCGGCATCACCACCATCTACGTCACCCACGATCAGGAGGAGGCACTGTCCCTCTCCGATCGCGTGGCCGTGATGAAGGAGGGCCGCGTGCAGCAGGTGGGGGCACCCAAGGAGCTCTACGAGCGGCCGCGTACACGCTTCGTGGCGGACTTCGTGGGCACCAACAATCTCGTCCCGGGGCGGGTGAGGGAGCGGGCGGGCGGCGGCCTCGTGGTGGACACCGCGCTCGGCGCCCTGCGCGCCGTGGCCGACGGGCCCGTAGGGGAGCGCTGTGTGCTCGCCATCCGGCCGGAGAACGTGGCCATCGCCGCGGGCACCTCAGGGACGGGCGAGGGCAACGTGGTGCGCGGCCGGGTGAGCTTCGTCGCCTATCTGGGCAGCGCCCTCCGCTACGACGTCGAGGCGGGTCCGGGCCAGGTGCTCCAGGCGGACATCCGTGATCCCTGGCACCACGAGCCGCTGTCCATCGGCCGCGAGGTCTCCGTCACCTTTCCTGCCTCCGTCACGCTGGCCGTCGCCGACGATGCCTGAGCGCAGCCCCCGGCGTCCGGCGCTCGCGCTGGGCGTGGGGCTGATCTGGCTCTTCCTCCTGGTCGCCACCATCGCCTTGGCCGACGCCGACGATGCGTGAGCCCGGAGCCACGCGTTCGGCGCTGTGGCGCGCGCTGGGCGTGGGGCTGATCTGGCTCTTCCTCCTCGTGTTCCTCGTCTATCCGCTCATCCGCATCTTCTACGACGCGGTCACCGACGAGAGCGGGCGGCTCACCCTCGCGAACTTCCTCGCCTTCTTCCGCGACGGCTTCTACCTGCGCGCCCTGTGGAAATCGCTGCTCCTTGGCGTGGCCACGGTGGCGGCCTCGTCCATCATCGGCGTCGCGGTGGCCTTCCTCCTCGTACGCTACGACTTCCGCGGCCGCGACCTCTTCGGCTACCTCACCCTCATTCCCATCATCTCGCCGCCCCTCGTGGGCACTCTTGGCTTCACCTTCATCCTGGGCCGGGCGGGCTCGATCAACGTCCTCCTCATGGACGCCTTCGACATGCTCAAGCCCATCAACTTCCTGTACGGCATCCACGGGGTGGTGCTCGTAGAGACGCTCCACCTCTTCCCCATGATCACCCTCAACGTGGTGGATGCTCTCGGCAAGATCGACCCCGCCCTGGAGGAGGCTGCGGAGAGCGTGGGCGCGCGCGGGTGGAAGAAGTTCTGGACGGTGACCTTGCCTCTCACCACTCCCGGCTACGTGGCGGGCGCGCTCCTCGTCTTCATCTGGACCTTCTCCGACTTCGCCACCCCCCTCATCCTGGGCGTGCAGGATCTCCTCGCCGCGCAGGCCTATCTCAACATCGTGCAGTTCGTGGACCGGCGGATCTTCCGCATGGGGATCGTCATCTCCGCGCTGATGGTGCTCCTCGCCATCGTCTTCCTGCTTGTGGCGCGGCGATGGGTCGGGCTCAAGGACTACTCGTCGCTCTCCTACACGGTCATCGGGCGCCGGCGTCTCGCCGGGTTGCGCCAGGTAGCGGCGGTGAGCTTCCTCTCCCTCGTCATGCTCCTCTCCTTCATTCCGTACGTGGGAGTGGCCCTCGCCTCGCTGAGCCGCGGATGGTCGCTCACCCCGCTGCCCCTCGCCTATACCCTGCAGCACTTCGAGCGCGTGATCGTGGAGACGCCGAAATACATCGTCAATAGTTTCCTCTACTCCGGCCTCGCCGTCCTCCTCTGCGTCGCGGTGGGCGTGCCCATCGCCTGGATCCTCGGTCGCTCCACCGTGCCGGGCCGCGGCGCCCTCGATGCCGTCAACACGCTCATCCTCGCCGTGCCGGGCACGGCCATCGGCATCGCGTACATCCGCGCCTTTCATTTCGACCTGCTCGGCCTGGATCGCGGGCTGACCTCGTTCTGGATCATCATGCCGCTCGTGCTGGCCGTGCGCCGCCTGCCCTACACGGTGCGCGGCGTGTACGCTTCGCTGCTCCTCGTGCACCGCTCGCTGGAGGAGGCGGCGGCCAGCGTGGGCGCCACCGGCGCGCGCGCCTTCCGCGACGTGACCATGCCGCTCATCTGGAAGGGCATCGTGGTGGGCGGCCTCTTCTCCTTCATGACCTCGCTGCAGGAGGCCTCCGCCGTGCTCTTCCTCGCTCTGGGAGGCTGGGAGATGATCACCAACGGCATCTTCGCCTTCTACATCGCCGGCTCCTCCAGCGAGGCGGCCGCCCTCGGTGTCATCCTCATCGCGGTGGCCGCGGTCAGCGTGGTGCTCATCAACCGCCTGGCTGCCGGGCGCATGGGAGGCGTCTTTGGCTAGCGAGATCTACCGCACGCCCGACGAGCGCTTCGTCGGGCTGCCCGACTTCCCCTTCGCCCCACGTTACGTGGACGTGGGCGGCCTGCGCACGTACTATCTCGACGAGGGAGCGGGCGAGCCCATCCTCCTCCTTCATGGAGAGCCGACCTGGAGCTTTCTCTACCGGTCCATGATTTCGGGCCTCCGTCCTCGCCTCCGCTGCATCGCGCCGGACTACATCGGTTTCGGCCGCTCCGACAAGCTCGCCGACGTGAGCGCTTACTCCTTCGCCTTCCACTACGGCTGGCTCGAGCGCTTCGTCGACGCGCTGGGCCTCGGCGACCTGACGGTGGTCGTGCAGGACTGGGGCGGCCCACTCGGCCTGCGCTAGCGACCCGCCATCCTGATCGCGTGGCGCGCCTCGTCATCCTCAACACGGATCTGATGTCGGGCGAGGCGGCGACGCTCTCCCCGGGACTCGTGAAGTGGCGCGAGTACGCCCTGCGCACGCCGGGCCTGCCCGTCGGGCAGGTGATCAGGCGCTCCGCCGTCGATCGCGAGCGCATCTCGGCGGCCATCGTCTCCGCGTACGATGCGCCCTTTCCCACTATGGAGTCGAAGGCCGGCGCGCGCGCCTTCCCCGCGCTGATTCCCACCACTCCGGAGGCGCCGGGGGCGGCGGAGATGCGGGAGACGCGTGACGCGCTTCGCTCGTGGTCGAAGCCGGCGCTCGTCTGCTTCAGCGACTCGGATCCTGTCTTCTCGCTCGCCGTCGGGCGATCCTTCGCGGATCTGATTCTCGCTGCCCGCTTCTCGATCATCGCAGGAGCGGGTCATTTCCTCCAGGAGGAGAAAGGCCCCGAGATCGCCGCCGAGATCCTGGACTTTGTGCGTGACCGACGGCGGTGACCATTGACATTCCCCTTATAAATGAGTGAGTTGCGTCGTCTTGTCATGATTGGAACGCTGTGATAGTGTTCCTATTCACATGGCGGGAGGCACTGGTAGATCGTCGCCAGGACATACCGCCCAGGTCGTCGCACTCGGCACGATGCTGTTCGCATGCGTGGCGATTGGACTGGCGGCGGGGTATTTCGCGGATCGCTGGTTGGGCACTCAGCCGTGGCTGGTGCTGGTCGGGCTCGCATTCGGGATTGCGGCCGCTGCCGTGAACTTCGTCCGCGCCATCAAGACGCTGAACGAGACGGATCGTTCGAATGGCCATGGCTGATTTCGTATCTCGAGTGACTCGGGTGGGCGCCTTCGTCGTGGCGGCCCTCGCCGCGGGCGCCTGGTGGCTGTTCGGCGCGCCCGCCGCGGCCGGTGTGGGCGGAGGCGGCGCTGTGGCCTTCCTGAACTTCCGCTGGCTCGCGCGAGATCTCGGGCGGGCGTTCGCGGCGGTGGCGGAGGGACAGGCCGGGCTCGCGCGCATTGGCCGCATCGGGCTGCGCCAGGTCGCCATCCTGGGCTCTCTCGCGGCTCTCATCGTGCAGGGCTGGGCGCATCCGGTGGCCGTCGGCGTGGGCCTGGCCACCCTGCCCCCGGTGCTCCTCGTGGAGGGACTTCTGAACGCTCGCGGGCAAGAGGACGGCTAGATGGAGATCATCGAACACCTGTCTCTTATACACATCTGACGCTGCCGACGAGTTCTGTCATG
>JBKOVG010000163.1:0-5494 GCA_046723845.1 Candidatus Methylomirabilota bacterium
GGCCTGTGCCGTGGGGATCGCTCGACCCTGTACTGGCGCTCACAGCGCAGACTCCCCACTGGAGCTTCACCACGGCATCCCGCGCTGGGGCGCAAGTCCGCCCGAGGCGCTCTGGAGCGCTGGGTCCTGTCGGCACTCCCAACGCGGTCGCCGAGAACCCGCGTCCAAGGGTACAGGGTCCTGTCGCCGAGGGCGGGGGTGCGCTCCCCAGACCACGCTGAGTCGCCATCCGCGCCACCACTCTGGCCCGCCACGAGATCGCGCTTCTCGGCTTCGACCACACCCAGAAGATACGGGTCTGGGGAGCGCACCCCCGCCCTCGACGCCACCCGCCCGGTTGAGCGGGACACGCGCGTGGCCGGCCCGGACTATGCGCGGGAGTTTTGGAGCGCGGTCCAGATGCGGGCGGGGGTGAGTGGCATGTCGAGGTGCGTGACGCCGAAGGGAGAGAGGGCGTCGACCGCCGCGTTCACCACGGCGGGCGGCGCGCCGATGCAGCCGGCCTCGCCGACGCCTTTGGCGCCGAGCGGATTGCGCGGCGAGGGCGTGCAGGTCTTCTCGATGAGCACGTCGGGGACCTCGTCGGCGCGGGGGATGGCGTACTCCATCAGCGTGCCCGTGACGAGCTGGCCCTCGCCGTCGTAGACGATCGCTTCCTGGAGGGCCTGCCCCAGGCCCTGGGCGAGGCTGCCGTGGAGCTGTCCCTCGGCGAGGAGCGGGTTGATCACCGTGCCCGCGTCGTCCACCCAGATGAGCCGCTCGATGATGATGCGCCCCGTCTCGCGCTCGATGCGGAGGGCGCACACGATGGCCCCGAAGGTCCAGACCTCGGTGTCGGGCTGGAAGTACACGCTCGCCTCGAGGCCCGGCGTGTCGCCTGGGGGCAGCGCGTGCCCGCCCGCGTACGCCGTCGCCGCCACCTCACGCCAGGTAACCTGCCGCTGCGGGACGCCCGCCACGTGGAAGCCGCCCGCCACGCCGACCACGTCGGCCGCCGCCGCCTCGAGAAGCCGGGCCGCGATGCGGCGTCCCTTCTCGCGCACCTCCACGGCCACGCGCTGGAGCGCGCTGCCGCCCAGGGCGACGCTGCGGCTGCCGAAGGTGCCGAAGCCCTCGGGCCCGGAGCGCGTGTCGCCGTGGACCACCTGCACGTCGTCGGGAGTGACCCCGAGATGATCGGCCACGATCTGGGCGAACGTCGTCTCGTGCCCCTGCCCGTGCGCGCTCGAGCCCGTGATGGCCGTGACCTTGCCCGTGCGCTCCACCTTGACGCTGCCGCTCTCCCACCCCAGCGCGCACGGCTCGACGTAGGAGGCGAGCCCGATGCCCACGATCTCGCCGCGGACGCGGCGCGCCGCCTGCTCGCGGCGCAGGCCGTCGTAGTCGGCGGCGGCCAGCGCGCGCTCAAGGGCGAGCGGATAGTCGCCGGAGTCGTAGACCTGGCCGGTGGCCGTCTTGAAGGGGAAGCGGTCGGCGGCGATGAAGTTGCGCCGGCGGACCTCCGCGGGGTCGAGCCCGAGGGCCCGCGCCGCCGTGTCCATCAAGCGCTCGATGACGAAGCAGGCCTCGGGTCGCCCCGCCCCGCGATAGGCGGAGACGGGCGCGGTGGTGGTGAGCGCGCCCGTCACCGTGATGTCGCAGGCGGGCACCACGTAGCAGCCGGGGAGGAGGCGCGCGTGATTCCACGGCGAGCCGCCCGCCGCGTTCATGAGGGAAGCGCCGAGGGGCGCGGTGATGCGCGCGCGCAGCGCGGTGATGCGGCCGTCGGCGCCCACGGCCAGCTCGCCCTCGCACACGGAGCCGCGCGAGTGGTTGGTGGTGATCTGGTCCTCCCCGCGCGTGGCGATCCACTTCACAGGCCGCGCGAGCTTGCGGGCGAGCCAGGCCAGCAGCACCTCCTCGCGATACGGGCCCGTCTTCACGCCGAAGCCGCCCCCCACGTCCGGGGCGATGACGCGCACGCGCGCCTCGGGCATCTCGAGGATGCGCGCCACCTCCGCGCGGATGCGGAAGGGCGCCTGGCAGGAGACCCAGAGCGTCAGATCCTCCGTGAAGGCGTCGTAGGCGGCGAGGACGGAGCGCGGCTCCATGGCCACCGCGGAGAGGAGCTGCTGCGCGACACGGACGGAGACCACTCGCGCCGCGCCCGCCATTGCGCGCGCGGCATCGCCCTCGCGGAGCACGCGGGTGAAGCAGCGGTTCTTCTCGATCTGCGGATAGAGAACGGGCGCGCCCGCGGCCACCGCGCCCTCGGGGCCGGGCACCGCGGGGAGCGCCTCGTAGACCACGTCGATCAGGTCGAGCGCATCACGCGCGGCGTAGATCGTCTCCGCAGCCACCGCGGCCACGGGCACGCCCGCCGCGTGCACCTGCCCGTCGGCGAGGATGGGATGCGGCGGGATGCGCATGTCTGGGATGACGCGGTTCACGGGCAGCGGCGCCAGGTGCGCGAGCTCCGCGCCCGTCACCACCGCGAGCACACCGGGGGCGCGGTGCGCGCGCTCCACGTCGAGGCGGGCGATGCGCGCGTGCGCGTGCGGCGAGCGCAGGAGGGCCACATGCGCACAGCCCGCGGGACGGAGGTCGTCCACGTAGCGCCCGGCCCCCACGAGGAGGCGGTGATCCTCGCGCCGCTTGAGGGGGCGGCCGATCCACGCGCCGTTCGCCGGCTCCGCTTGGTGGCTCACGGCCGCATCATGTGGGTGGAGGGCCCGGGCTGGCGGCGCGGCGCGGCGAGCTCGGCGAACTCGCACAGCAGCGGCCGCGTGTCGCGCGGGTCCACGATCTCCTCGATCCAGAAGGTCTCGGAGGAGCGGAAGGGAGAGCGCAGCTTGTTCAGGCGCTCCTCGATCTCCTGGAGCTTGGTCTGGGGATCGGGCGCGGCGTCGATCTCCGCGCGATAGGCGGCCTCGATGCCGCCCTCGAGGGGCAACGAGCCCCAGCGCCCCGATGGCCACGCGTAGCGCGTGCAGTAACGCCCGCCGTTCTTGTGCGCCGCTCCCGCTACCCCGAAGCAGTTGCGCACGATCACCGAGCACCACGGCACCGTGGTCTGCCAGATGGCCGACATGGCGCGCACACCCTGCTTGATGGTGCCCGTGCGCTCGGCCTCGAGCCCGATGAGGAAGCCCGGGCAGTCCACCAGATAGACCACGGGCAGGTGGAAGGTCTGGGCGAGGTCCACGAAGCGCTCCACCTTCTGGCAGGTGTCGGCCGCCCACGCGCCGCCGTAGAAGTACGGGTCGCTGGCGAGGAAGGCCACCGGCCAGCCGTCGAGGCGCGCGAGGCCCGTGATGATCGACCGGCCGTACAGGGCGCCGATCTCGAAGAAGGAGCCCTTGTCCACCACCGCCTCCACGATGCTGCGCATCTTGTACGGCTTGCGGATGTCGCGCGGGATGGCCTCGATGAGCCACGGCTCGCGCCGCGAGGGCGGGTCGGAGCGCTCGCCACGCGGGGCGACCTCGTCGATGGAGGACGGCATGTAGGAGAGGAAGCGCCGGGCGCGCGCGAAGGCTTCCTCTTCGGTGTCCACGGCGTCGTCCACCGCGCCCGCCTTGAGCTGGATCTCCCAGCCGCCGAGCTCGTTCTTGGAGAGCTTCTGCCCCAGGCGCTCCACCACCGGCGGTCCCGCCACGAAGAGAGCGGAGAGCTCCTTGACCATGACGGAGTAGTGCGCGGCGGCGAGATGGGCGGCGCCGAGCCCGGCCACCGAGCCCAGGCCGAGGGTGACGCGCGGCACGGTGCCGATGTTGTCGACCACCGTCTCCCAGCCGCTCACCCCGGGAACGTTGGCGCGACCCGTGGTCTCGATGGTCTTGACGGAGCCGCCCCCGCCCGAGCCCTCCACGAGGCGGATCAGGGGCAGACGCATCTCGTTGGCCATCTGCTCGCACATGAGGTGCTTGCCCTTGATGGTGGCGTCGGCCGAGCCGCCCCGCACCGTGAAGTCGTCGCCGCCCACCACCACCGGCCGGCCGTCGACCCGGGCGCGCCCGAAGACGAAGTTGGACGGGGTGAGGCGCTCGAGCTCGTTGGCCTGATCGTAGGCGGCGACGCCGGCGATCTTGCCAACCTCGTGGAAGCTCCCCGGGTCCACGAGCTTGCCGATGCGCTCGCGGATCGTGAGGCGGCCGCCGTCGCGCTGCCGCTGCACGCGCTCGGCGCCGCCCAGCTCCTCGGCGAACCCTTCGCGCCGCCGGAGCTCTTCCAGCTCCGGCTGCCAGCCATTCGGGCCTCCGCGCGGATCGGCCATGGAGCGGGTTAGGCGAACGCCTTCCGCAGCGTGCCCGCCACCTCGTCCACGCAGGCGCGCGCCTTGTCGAGGAAGCGCGTCATGCGGATGAAGCCGTGGAACATGCCGTCGTAGCGCGTGAGGGTGACCGGCACGCCCGCATCGCGCAGGCGGGCCGCGTAGGCCTCGCCCTCGTCGCGCAGCGGATCGTGCGAGGCGGTGATGACGAGGGCGGGCGGCAGGCCAGCCAGGCTCGCGGCCATGAGGGGCGAGGCGAGCGGCTCCTTCCCCTGCTCCTCCCGCACCAGGTAGTGGCGCCAGAACCAGCGCATGGCCTCACGCGTGAGCACGTAGCCCTCCGCGTTCTCCGCGTACGACGGCGTGTCGAAGGCGTGATTGGTCACAGGATAGATGAGGATCTGCGACAGGAGGGCAGGCCCCTTGCGATCGCGGGCCATGAGAGCCACCCCCGCGGAGAGATTGCCGCCCGCGCTGTCCCCGCCCACGGCGACCCGGCGCGGATCGATGCCGAGCTGCGCGGCGTGCGCGACAATCCACTGCAGGGCCGCGTAAGAATCCTCGACGGCCACCGGATATTTCGACTCGGGAGCGAGTCGGTAGTCCACGCTTGCCACCACGCAGCCCGCCGCGTTGGTCAGCGTGCGGCAGATGCCGTCGTGAGTGTAGAGGTCGCCGATAACCCAGCCGCCGCCGTGATAGAAGACCAGCGCGGGATGCGGGTCGGCGCCCGCGGGAGCGTAGCAGCGCACGGCGATGGTGCCGCCCGCCACGGGGACCTGGTGCTCGGTGATGGCGGCCACGTCCTCGACGGGACCCAGCCCCGCCGTGCGCGAGCGCATCGACTCGCGTGCTTCCTCGGGCGTGGAGTCCTCGATGAGCTTGAGGTTCAGCTTGGCCATCGCTTCCAGGAGGCTCTGCGCCTGCGGGTCGAGCGGCATGGCTATCTCCTCCGACGATCGCGTTCGTGCATCGAAGCGCTGCGACAGTAGCGGCCGGCCGGCACCAGGACCCTATCATACGCGACGGCCCGGGCCTGCGGCTCGCCCGAAGCATGACGGGGCTCCGGATGAAGATCCGGAGCCCGATGGGCTGAGTCCGGCGCGCGAGGCGCCTAGCCCGAACTACTCACGAACACGCGGAGCGCGAGGCGGGTCGGGGCCCGTCGTCAGGGGCGGGGGAGCCCTCCCCCAGCGTCACCCACACCCCAGTATAGCCCCCCACCCGGCGGCGCACAGGCTT
>JBKOVG010000371.1:0-17811 GCA_046723845.1 Candidatus Methylomirabilota bacterium
CCGTGGCGACCCGCGAGGCGCTGACGACGTTCGCGCGCGAGGCCGACCGGCGCGGCATGGCCTCGCTGTGGGTCAGCGATCACGTGATCTTTCCGCGCACGGCCACGGGCAGCTATCCGGGCGGCCGCTTCCCGCATCCGCCCGACAAGGCGTACCTCGAGCCCGTGGTCGCCCTCGCCGCGGCCGCCGTCTGCACGGAGCGGGCGCGTCTCGGCGCCTCCGTGTTCATCCTCGGCCACCGGCATCCCGTCGTGATGGCGAAGATGCTCACGAGCATCGACGCGCTGTCGAACGGACGCCTGATCTGCGGCGTGGGTGTCGGCTGGTGGAAGGAAGAGCTCGAGATCCTTGGCGCGCCCTTCCACGCGCGGGGCCGTCAGGGCGACGAGATCCTGCGCGCCTTCAAGGCGCTCTGGACGGAGGACAATCCCTCGCTCAATGGCGAGTTCTTCCGCTTCGCCAACATCGGCTTCGCGCCCAAGCCCATGCAGAAGCCGTATCCGCCGATCTGGGTCGGTGGCGACAGCCCCGGCGCGTTCCGCCGCGTGGTGACGCTGGGCGACGGCTGGCACGCCACGAACAAGACGCCGGGTCAGCTCACGGAGGCCCTGGGCCGGCTCCGCGCTGTCGCTGCCGCCGCGAATCGTCCGTTCGACAGCATCGCGCTGTCCATCCGCCACACCCTCAAGGACGAGCTGCTCACGAAGGGGACGCAGGCCGTGGTGGACGAGCTCTGCGAGTTCAAGCGGGCCGGCCTCGGCCACATCCTCCTCGACTTCCGGCGCGACGATCTCCCGCGCATGCTGGAGATCCTCGATCTCCTCGCTGGCACCATCCGCCCCGCTGTCGACCGCGCCTGACCGCTAGCGGGCCCTCAGGCCCATGGCCTGCTTGGGCGGATAGGTGCGGAAGGTGGCGAGGTGGTCGCGCATCCCATCCAGGAACGCCTCATTGTAGGCGAGCTTGCGCGTGAGGTAGCTGTGCGTCTCCTTCGGATCCAGGTAGAGGTTGTAGAGCCGAGGATAGGTGTACTGCTGCGTCACCCCCGTGAAGCCGCCCGCGCCGTGCACGTCGGCGTCGTCGTCGCTGGTGGACACAAGCATCCACTTGTACTCGCCCACGCGGATGGCGGAGAGCCGCCGCAGCAGCCAGTAGTAGACGTACTTCCGGTTCGAGCGGCCGTCCGGGGCGAGGAGGAAAGAGCTCTGGTCGACGCCGTCGATGAAGCGGTCGGAGGGAAGGGTGTCGAGGCCGCCGGCCAGGACGAGGGCCGTGGGCACGAGGTCCGTGAAGTCGAAGAGGCCGTCGCTCGACCGCTCGCTCTCGATCATCCCCGGCCACGCGAGCAGCCCCGGCACCCGCACCCCGCCCTCCCAGGTCGAGCCCTTCGCGCAGCGGAAGGGCGTGTGGGCCGCGTCGGGCCACGTCTCCATGTGGGGCCCGTTGTCGGAGGAGAGAAAGATGAGCGTACGCTCGGCCTGTCCCGTTTCCTCGAGCACGCGCCAGAGCCGGCCCACGATGTCGTCGAGCTCGAGGATGGTGTCCTTGTAGGGGTGCCGTGCGGGTGAGGCCCCGAGAAAGCGCTCGAGCGGGTAATTGTCGAAGTGCGCCCCGCGCGTGCAGTGATACAAGAGCCACGGCCGCGACTCTCCGGCCATCCGGCGCAGGAAGGCTTCCGAGTACGCCGCCCACATGTCGTCGAGACGCGACAGCACGGGAATGGTCACCTCCTCGACGTTCTCGGCCGCCCCGCCGCGGGCGGCGTGGACGAAGCAGCGGTTGAAGGGCATGTTCTTGATCCACTCCGTGCGCGCCTCGGCGTAGACGATCTCGGGGAAGAAGTGCGGGTCTCGCCACTCCGTGTACATGTCCGAGACGGAGAGGAAGCCGTAGAAGTCGTCGAACCCTACGTGCTGCGGCTGGGACTCGACGTTCTCGCCGAGATGCCACTTCCCGACGGCCTGCGTGGCGTAGCCGAGGGCGGAGAGGAGCATGGCCAGCGTCGTCTCGCCCTGGAGCCCGCCCGGCTCGCCGTACATGGGCGGGCGGTGCAGGCCGTGGCGCATGGGCAGGCGACCCGTGAGGAGGGAGGCGCGGCTTGGCGTGCAGGAGGGCTGCGAGTAGCAGGAGGTGAGGAGCAGTCCGCGGCGGGCGAGGCGATCGATGTTCGGAGTGGGCGCGCCCACCGCCACCCCGCCGCCGTAGCAGCCGTAGTCGCCCCAGCCGACGTCGTCCATGAGGATGACGAGGATGTTCGGCCCGCGGCGGCCGGTGCGCTCCCGGAAGCGAGCGAGCTTCTCGCGCCCGATGTCGACCTCGTCCGTGAACACGAACTGAGGCTCGCGGTGGGCGGCCAGGCTGACGGCGGGCGTGGCGATGGGATCGAAGGTCATGGCGCGGCGTTCCTCCCGTGGATCGGCGTCGGTCCGCGCCGATGGTAGGGAGTCGGCCGCGCGGAGTCAACGCGGGCCGGTCGATCGGAAGCGGACGTCGGCCTTGAGCCCCGAAGTGTTGGAGAACTCCGCCTCGCACCAGTCCACGTTGAGCACGTTCTCGATGTTCGAGAGGGGCCTCGACGCCGCGCCCCCGCGGCAGTATTCTTGCCCCACCACACTGACAAGGAGGTCGCACGCATGTCTGCCGACAAGAAGAAGTTCAAGGTCGTCGTCCAGAGGCCCGCGGGGGGAATGTCCTTCGATCCCTCGGAGGGTGCCTATGCGATCGAGCGGGAGGCCCTCGATCCCATCGGCGCGGAGATCGTGGAGCTCCCCGCCAAGACGGAAGAGGAGTTCATCGCGCTGGCCCAGGACGCGGACGCCATCATCGCGCGCAACCGCCGCATCACCGCCGCCATCATCAAGGGGCTGAAGAACTGCAAGGTGATCGGCCTCGGCAGCGTGGGGGCGGACACCGTGGACGTGGACGCGGCCACCGAGGCAGGCATCGTGGTCACCAACGTGCCCGACGTCTTCATCGACGAGGTGGCCGATCACACCATGGCCATGTTCCTCGCCGCCCACCGGCGCCTCCGCCTGATGCACCAGCTCACGGTGGACGCCAAGTGGTCGGAGGGCCGGCCCTACTTCAAGGACATCCCGCGCCTCTACGGCCAGACCATCGACCTCATCTCCTTCGGCAACGTGGCCAAGGCGGTGGCTCGCCGCTGTCACGCCTTCGGCCTGCACGTGATCGCCTACGATCCCTATCTCGCCGAGCTCGAGATGACCGCGGTGGGGGTGGAGCCGGTGACCAGCCTCATCGAGCTGTGCCAGCGCTCGGACTTCCTCTCCATGCATGCGCCGCTGAACTCGGAGACGCACCACATGATGGGGGAGAAGCAGTTCAAGGCCATGAAGAAGTCTGCCCTGTTCATCAACAACGGCCGCGGGCCCACCGTGGACGAGCCGGCGCTCATCGAGGCCCTCAAGCAGAAGCAGATCGCCGGCGCGGCGCTCGACGTCTTCGAGCAGGAGCCCGTCGACCCCATGAACCCGCTCCTCCACATGGACAACGTCATCGTCACGCCGCACATCGCCTCGGCCACCGCGCGCATGGCGCCGGAGACGCGCCGCCGCCTCGGCCGCGAGATCGCCACCGTGCTCCAGGGCAAGTGGCCGCGCTCCGCCGTCAATCCCGGCGTACTCCCGCGCACCAGCCTCATCCGCTGGCAGCCCTACCCGATGGGCCGCGGCCCCAACCGCTGACGCCTCATACCCTCTCCCCCGCGAGGGGGAGAAGGCCAGGGTGAGGGGGGCAGCGGCTGAGCAAGCTGTCACTCGCCGAGCAGCTCGCTAACGTTGGGAGTGAGATGGGTCGAATCGTCCGGTGGAGGAACCGCGACTCGCGTCTCATGACTGGCGCCTTCGACCGGGCGCTCGGGCTGCTCGATCTGACTCTCGAGGATCCGCGATGGCAGAATCGCCTTGTTCGAGATCGCTCGCGCGCGGGAGTTGCTCTGCGCGGCCATGCTGCTCGGAGAGCATGAATACGGGACGAGCCTCGAGGATCTGGACCGCTACTTCCTCGCCTTCGCCGTGGCGGCTAGAAATGCCCGGTCGCATCCCACTCGTGAGCGCCCCTCATCCTGTCCTCTCCCCTGAGGGGAGAGGGAAAAGGGCGTTAGGAGAGGGCGGAGAGGGTGAAGTCGATCTGGGCGGGCTCGAGCTGCGGCGGAAGCAGCAGGATCGGTAGCTCGGCGCCGGCCTGACGCCAGCGCGCGAGACGGGCTCGCGCCTCGTCGGGTGTCCCGTACACGGTGAGCTCCTCCAGCAGTACCTCCGCCTCCGGCGGCACCACCGCGGAGCCACGCGTGGTGTTGGCCGCCGCGACGGCCTGCACCTCGCGCGCGAAGCCGAGCCGCGAGATGGTCCGCGGATAGAAGGGCCCCATCGAGGTGAGATAGAAAGCCACGAACCACGCCGCGCCCTTCCGCGCCTCGGCGCCGTCGGCCGCGATCACGGTGGGAATACTCGGCAGGATGCGGGGCGGCTCGGCCGGGGTCGCCGCGCGGGCCCGACCCTCGCGCAGCAGCGCCGCGCCTTCGTGCAGACGCGAGCGCGGATACAGAAAGGGTATCCAGCCGTCGGCCAGCTCGCCGGCCAGCCGCACCGTCTCCGGCGACAAGCCCGCGAGGTGGATCGGCACGCGAGGCGCCGGCGGGAGATTGAGGCGAAGCGCGCGGGCCGCCGCGCCGGGCGCGAGGGGGACGCGCTCGCCCTTGAGGAGCGCGCGTACCTGGGTCAGCACGCGCCGCATGCGGTCCACCGGCGCGGTGTAGGGGACATCGTGGAGGCCTTCCACGAGCTGCGCGGTGCTCGCCCCCAGCCCGAGGGCGAAGCGGCCGCCCGAGATCGCATCGAGCGTGCTCGCGGCCATGGCGATGGTGGCCGCGCTGCGATTCCACACGCCGAGCACGCCCGTGCCGAGCTCGATGCGCGAGGTGCGCGCCGCCACCTCGCCGAGCAGCACGGTGGTGTCGTGCGCCCACGTCTCTGGAAGATAGAAGGCGCCGTGCCCCGCGCGCTCCGCCTCCATGGCGAGCCGCACGAGCACATCGCGCCGGTTCTCGAGGGGCATGAGGGAGAAGCCGAGGGGGGCGCTCACCTCGCCGCCGTCACGCACCGAGGATGCGGTCCCAGCGCCCGTATTCGCGTGCAGCGTCCATGAACCACTTCACGCAGTCCGGATTGGCCTGCGGCGGCAGCTCGCACGAGGTGGACAGCACGAAGCGGGAGCGGCGCCCCACCGTGTCGATGCAGCGCTTCACCTCGGCCTCGATCTCCTCGCGGGTGGCCCGCTCGAAGATTGTCACGTCCACGTTGCCGATGCCCACCACCCCGCGCTGGTTGCCCAGGGTCACGAGACGGTCGAGCTGGTCGACCTTGAGGGCGGGATCGGACTGCTGGTCGAGGTCGATGGTGACAGCCACGAAGCCCACGTCCATCAGGTCCTCGTGGATCTGATGCGTCGTCCCGCAGATGTGCACGGTGGTGCCGACCTTCTTCGCCCTGAAGTGATCGACGAGGTCCTTGTGGTAGGGCTTGATGAACTCGCGGTAGGTGTCGGGGCCCACCAGCGAGCAGGAGGCGGTGGGGTCGGAGTAGCTCAAGCCGATGCGCGTCTCCAGCACCGCCTCGCCCATGCGCTTGGCGAACTCCGTGGCGAAGCGCATGAGCTCGTGGACGAACTCCGGGTCGTCGATGGTGTCCAGGCACATGAGCTCGGGGTTGCGCATGAGCATGGCGATGGTCCACGGCCCCACCAGCACCGCCCCCAGCGCGCTGGGCAGCTTCGCGCCGGAGAGTGCCGCGCACTGCTCGAGGAAGGCGGGGAGCCGCGCGTCGCGCTTGGGATCGGGGATCTCCAGGCGGGCGAGCCGGCCCTTGTCCTCCTGGAGCACGTGCTGATCGATGGAGGGCACGACGTAGTCCGAGTACTTCACGTGGCAGCCCGTGGCCTCCGCTTCCTTGGCGAGGTCGTTGAAGGCGATCATGATGTCGGGCTGGAAGCGCTCGTAGTAGTTGAGCATGGCGCGGGCGGCCCGCGTGGGATTGGTGCAGTACTCCTCGATGGACAGGCCGTCCATGCAGCCGGCGAAGCAGCCCGCGATGGGATAGGCGGGAACGCGATCGGCGAACTCGCCCTTGTAGGCGGCGACCACGCGCTCGCGTGGCGTGTAGACGGTCTTGCCCCCCTCGGCCATGACTAGTCCCCCAGATCCGCGAAGAGCGGTGTGCTGAGATAGCGCTCCCCGAAGGAGGGAATGATGACCACGACGAGCTTGCCCGCGCTCTCCGGCCGGCGCGCCACCTCCACCGCGGCCCACAAGGCGGCACCGGAGGAGATGCCCACGAGCAAGCCTTCCTCCTTGGCCGCGCGACGGGCCATGGCGAAGGCGTCGTCGTTCTTCACGCGGACGATCTCGTCGTAGATCTTGGTGTTGAGCACGTCGGGGACGAAGCCCGCCCCGATGCCCTGGATGGGATGTGGGCCGCGCTCGCCGCCCGAGAGCACGGGCGAGGCGTCGGGCTCCACGGCGACGCAGCGGAAGGTGGGCTTGCGCGCCTTGATCACCTCGCCGACTCCGGTGATGGTGCCCCCCGTGCCCACGCCCGAGATGAGAATGTCCGCCTTGCCGTCCGTGTCGCGCCAGATCTCCTCCGCGGTGGTCTTGCGGTGGATTTCCGGGTTCGCGGGGTTCTTGAACTGCTGAAGGATGAGGTAGCGGGGATCGCTGGCCGCCAGGTCTTCCGTGCGCTTGATGCAGCCGGGCATCCCCTCGGCGGCGGGAGTGAGGATCAGCTCGGCCCCGTAGGCGCGCAGGAGCATGCGCCGCTCCTTGCTCATGGAGTCGGGCATGGTCAGCACCAGCTTGTAGCCGCGCGCCGCGCACACGAAAGCGAGCCCGATGCCCGTGTTCCCGCTCGTCGGCTCGAGGAGGATGGTGTCGGGCTTGATCTTCCCCGCCTTCTCCGCGGCGTCGATCATGGACACGCCGATGCGGTCCTTCACGCTGTGAGCGGGGCTGTAGAACTCGAGCTTGGCCACCACGTCGGCGCGGGCGCCGTCGGTCAGGCGGCGGATCCGCACGAGCGGCGTGTTGCCGACGAGCTCGGTCACGTCCTTGGCGATGCGCATGGGGTCTCCTTGGCTTACCGGGTCGTGGCCAGCTCGTGCCAGATGCCGCGGAGACGAACGAGGGCCGCCGTGGAGAGCGGGCCCTTGCCCACCGCGGCCGCCGCGAACTCGAGCTGGCTCAGGTCCGAGGTGCCGATGAGCACGGTGGACATGGCGTCCGTGCTGATGGCGAAGCGAAGCGCCGCTTCGATCACGCTGCCCGCGTGGCTTTCCTTCACCAGCGGGGCGAAGGCGTGCGCGCGGGCGGCGTCGGTGGCGTAGTCGGGGCCGGAGGCGATGGGATCGACGGACGGAATGGCGATGGGATGCCGCGCCGTCTCGCCACTGAGCGCGCCTCCCGCGAGGACGCGGATGCCCACCGTGCCCACCCCCTGCTCGCGCGCCAGCACTGCTAGTTGATCGAAGTCCTGCGCCGGGTAGCCCGCCGGCACCGCATGCGCCGCGCTCGGGCTCAGGAGATTCAGGCACACCTGCGCGGTGTCGATGGCGCCGCTTGCCAGGGCGCGGTGGAGTGCCCCGGTCTCGCCCAGGGCGGTGACGCCGAAGAAGCGGATCTTGCCCTGCTCGCGGAGCTTCCGTGCTGCGGGCGCGACCGCGTCGAGGACGTCGGCGATGCCGAGACGGCGCTCGGTCCTCACGCGGCCGAGGGGGTTGTGGAGGTGGAAGAGATCGAGCCGCGCGATCCCGAGCAGGCTCAGGCTCGTCTCCACGGAGCGGGTGAGGGCGCCCGCCACGTCGCCCATGTCGGCGGCGGTGAGGCGGCACTTGCTGCCCACGATGACCTCGGGCTTGAGGGCGCGCAGCACCACGCCCAGGTTGCGCTCCGACTGCCCGCTGCCGTAGGACGGCGCGGTGTCGAGGTAGTTGATGCCGAGCTCGAGGGCCCGCGCCACCGCGCGCTCGCGATCGGCGGGAGCGCCGCGCACCATCAGGCCGCCCACGTCGCCGCAGCCGAAGGCCAGCGCCGACACCTTGAGCCCCGTCCTGCCCAGCGTCCGGTATTCCATCGAGGTGGTCATGCCCGATACGCTACACCAAGTCGCTCAGCTCCCGCCGGCCTCACCGGAGCCCGCCTTCTTGCCCGGCCGCTCCACCTCCGCCTCGAAGCGGACGGGGTGCGCTCGAGCTCGTCTCCGCGCGCCCACGAAGAGGAGGACCAGCCCTTCTCCTGCCGCCAGGTAGCTCCAGCGGGGGAGGCTCGCGTTCCGCACGCGGAAGCGATAGTTCCAGGAGAGCGCACCCGAGTCGTGGGTGTAGAGATCGCCGATGAGGTGGTCGTTCTTCCATGCCTCGACGCGGAAGACGTAGTACTCGCCGTCCGCGCTCGGAGGAAGGGAGAGCGTGATCGCGGTGGCGTCGGTCTGGGCGCTCACGACGTCGCGCTCGGCGCCTGCCCGACCGCAGGCGCGCGCGACCAGGGTGTAGCGATACTCGGCGCCCGGCACCACGGCATCCCACGCGAAGTCCACGGGGGCGGAGGGGCCCCACGAGAAGCGTGGCGTCTCGAACTGCGGCTGGCCGGTACAGCCGCGCAGCATGCCGGGGAAGGAGCGAGCATTGTCGCCGGGGCGCGTGAGGTGAATGAGGCGGGCCAGGTCTACCGTGAGGCGCGCCGGCCCCGTGGCCGTCACCTCGAAGGGAAGCTGCGCCTCGTAGTCGCCGGGATAGCGGCGCGGGTTCGCGGGATTCTCGTCGATGCTGACGTGCATCCGGTATGCGCCGGGATCGAGCGTGCCGAGCACGAAGGCGCCGGGGCCCGCCGCCTTGTGGAGCCGGCAGCTCACCCAGCGATCGAGCGCGGAGCTGAAGCAGGTGACGTCGGGGGTGACCGCGGGCTCGAGAGGCTGCCCGTCGAAGCGCAACTGCACCGCGATGTCGGCCCGCGCGTTGGAGCAGAGGAGAAGGACCGTCGCCGCCGCGGCCGGTATGAGCCACCCCGGTCGCCACCTCACCGGAAATCTCCTCGCGTGGCGCGTGCGATCCTGTTACTCTCCGTGATCGACAGGAATACTCCTTGCTCACGGAAAAGTCCAGCGTCCCCGCCCCCTCGCCGCTCTTCCGTGTCCTGCGCCTCCTCATCGACGTGCGGCCGGACGAGGCCGCCGCCCTCGCGTGGTCGTGGCTCTACTTCTTCTCCATCCTCTCCGCCTACTACGTGATCCGCCCCATCCGGGACGAGATCGGCGCGGCGGGCGGCATCGAGAAGCTGCCGTGGCTCTTCACGGGCACGCTGATCGGCATGCTCGTGGCCAACCCGCCCTTCGCGGCCCTCGTCTCCCGCCTCGCTCCCGTGCGCTTCATCTCGTGGACCTATCGATTCTTCATGGCCAACCTCGTGCTCTTCCTCGTGCTCTTCGCCACCACCACCGGCGAGGTCAACGTGTGGGCGGGGCGGGTGTTCTACATCTGGGGCGCGATCTTCAACCTCTTCGTGGTCTCGGTGTTCTGGGGCTTCCTCGCCGACGTGTTCACCAGCGCGCAGAGCCGGCGGCTCTTCGGCTTCATCGCGGCGGGGGGCACCATCGGCGGCATCGTGGGATCGGGGCTGACCTCCCTCCTCGTGGAGCATCTGGGCGCGCCGCGACTCCTCCTCGTCTCCGCCCTTCTCCTCGAGGTGGCCGTCTTCGCGGTGCGCCGTCTCGCGAGGATCTCGCGGAGTCTCCGCGAGCACTCCGCGCGGCACACGGAGGAGACGGTGGTGGGGGGCGGCGTGCTCTCGGGCTTCGCCCACGCCCTGCGCTCGCCCTATCTCCTTCACCTCACGCTCTACATGCTGCTCTTCACGGTGCTGTCCACCTTCCTCTACTTCCAGCAGGCCGACGTCGCCCGGCACAGCTTCACCGACCGTGCGGCGCGCACGGCGTTCTTCGCCAACATCGACCTCGCCGTCAACGTCCTCACCCTCCTCATCCAGCTCTTCCTCACCGGCCGCATCATCCGCACGCTCGGCGTCGCTCTCACCCTGACCCTCCTGCCCGCGTTGACCATGGCCGGCTTCTTCGTCCTGGGTCTCACCCCTACCTTGTGGGCGGTGGTGGTGTTCCAGGTCTTGCGGCGCGCGGGCAATTTCGCGGTAGCCCGGCCCACGCGCGAGACGTGCTTCACGGTGGTGCCGCGCGAGGACAAGTACAAGGCGAAGAGCTTCATCGACACCTTCGTCTACCGCGCGGGCGATCAGGTCGGGGCGTGGTCCTACGCGGCCATGGGCTTTCTCGGCCTGGGCATGGCGGGCATCAGCCTCGCCGCCGTGCCCATCTCCCTCGTGTGGCTGCTGAACGGCCTGTGGCTGGGCCGTCGCAACGAAGCGCTCGCTCGCGAGACGCGGGGAGCGGAGCGCGCGGTCCCCTTGACGGCGCGCTGAGAATCCTCACAGTATCTTCGCCAGGTCGTGGGGCGAGAGACGCGAGCACGGACCAACAAGGAGGAGTGAGTGATGCGTAGACGCTGGTTTCTCGGGGCCATGGGCACGGCCCTCGCGAACGTGGCGCGGCGGTCGACGGCGAGCTGGGCGGCCGACAAGGGGCCCATCCGCATCGGCTACTTCGGGCCGCTCACCGGCAACTTCTCCCAGACGGGCAAGGACATGACGGACGGCTTCAACCTCTTCTGGGAGGAGGTGGGCAACAAGGTCGCCGGCCGTGAGGTCAAGGTGATCGTGGAGGACTCCGATCCGGAGCCGACGGGCGGCCTCACCAAGGTGCGCCGGCTCGTGGAGCAGGAGAAGGTCCATACGGTGGCGGGCGGCCTGCTCGCTGCCACCGGCTATGCCATCGCGCCGTACCTCGAGCAGAACAAGATCCCCGCCATCTATCCCGTGATGGCGCCCGACGACATCACCCAACGCAAGCCCGTGCGCTGGATCGTGCGCACCTCGTTCACGAGCAGCCAGGCCACCCATCCGCTCGGCGACTACGCCTACAAGCAGGTCCACCTGCGCCGCGTGGCCACCATCAGCATGGACTACGCCTTCGGCTGGGAGTCGAACGGCGGGTTCCAGAAAGTGTTCGAGGATTCCGGGGGCAAGGTGGTGCAACGGATCTGGACTCCCCTCAACGTGCAGGACTACGCGCCCTACCTCGCCTCGCTCCGGAAGGACATCGACGGTGTCTACGCCTGTCACACGGGTGGCCTCTCCCCGCGCTTCATCAAGGCGTGGAGCGACTTCGGGCTCAGAGGGAAGATGCCCCTCATCGGCATCGGCACCCTCACCGACGAGAACGTGCTCAAGAGCATGGGCGAGGAAGCGGTGGGCGTCATGACCTCGCTCATCTACAGCTCGGCCCTCGACACGCCCGCCAACAAGAAGTTCGCCGCCGCCTACGAGAAGCGCTACAACCGCCCCACCTCGCTCTACTCCGCGGAGGGCTACACGGGAGCGCGCTTCTACCACGACGCGCTCAAGGCCATCAACGGCGAGGCGGAGGACCGGGAGAAATTCGTCGCCGCCCTCCGCAAGGTGGCGGTGAGCGACGACCCGCGCGGGCCCATGAAGATGGACGACCTCGGCAACCCGAACCAGAACGTCTACATTCGCAAGGTGGAGCAGGTGGGCGGCAAGCTCCAGAACACGGTGATCTACACCTATCCCAACGTCTCCCAGTTCTGGACCTATAACCGCGAGGAATATCTCAAGACGCCCGTCTACGATCGCAACTACCCGCCCTGCAAGTTCTGCGAGTGAGCGCGATGCTCCGCGCCGCCCTGTGCTGTGCCCTGGTCCTGCTCGCGATGCCCGCCCGCGCCAGCTCGCCGTCGCCCTACGCGGGACAGGAAGGGCGGGAGATCAAGGCCCTGTCTCCCGAGGAGATCTCCGACTATCTCTCGGGCAAGGGCATGGGCCTGGCCAAGGCGGCCGAGCTGAACGGCTACCCTGGGCCTGCCCACGTGCTCGAGCTCGCCGCCCAACTTGGCCTGACGCCCGAGCAACGAGCCGCGACCGAGGCTCTCTTCCAGAAGATGCAGCAGCGAGCCATCGCCCTCGGCCGGGAGCTGGTCGACGCGGAAGGCGCTCTCGATCGTCTCTTCGCCTCGCGCTCGGCCTCGTCGGAAGCGGTGAAGGTCTCGCTGGCGCGCATCGCCCGGCTGCAGGGCGAGATCCGCCAGGCGCACCTGGTCGCGCACATCGAGCAGGCGGCCGTGCTCACCCCCGAGCAGATCACGACGTACGCGCGCCTTCGTGGCTACGATGTGGCTCCCGTCCACGATGGCCGTCATCGGCACTGAGGCGCGGAAGGGCCGGTGATGGCCGACGACTCCAAGCCGTGGCGCGTCCTCGGCAAGCGGCGGATCTACATGAGCGAGTGGATCAACCTCGACTTCTGGTCGGTGCGGCTGCCCGATGGAACGGTGGTCGAGGACTACACCGTCCTCGACTATCCGCGACCGGCGGTGGCCGTGCTCCCCATCGGGGCGGACGGGCGCGTGCTCATGATCGATCACTATCGCTTCATCACGGACACCCGAGGCTGGGAGCTGCCGGCGGGGCGGGTCGATCCCGGCGAGTCCGTGGACGCCGCGGCGGGGCGCGAGCTCCTGGAGGAGACTGGGCACTCCGCCGCTTCCTGGACGACCCTCGGCCGGTACCATCCGTCGAACGGATCGAGTAATCAGGTCTTTCACCTGAAGATCGCGCGCGGTCTCACGCGGCAGTCCGCTCCGACAGATACGAACGAGACGATGGCGCTCCGGTGGTTCGAGCCGCGGGAAATCCGCGAGCTGCTGCGCGCCAACAAGATCCGCGACGGACTCTCCTTGACCGGCCTGAGCTGGGCCATCGCGCTCGGTATCCTGGCCGACCACGAGTAGCCGCGCGGTCGTCCGGGCGCCGCGAGGAGGTCGGAACATGCTCCGCTTCGACCATCTGAGGATTCCCGTGACGGACCTGGCTCGTTCCCGTCGCTGGTACGCCGACACCCTCGGTCTTTCCGTGGAGTTCGAGGTTCCGGACCGCCAGACCGTCGCCCTGCAGGACGGCCACGACTTCACGATCTTCCTCCAGCAGGTCGCCGCTCCCGTCGCGCCGAACGGATGCGCGCTCTGGTTCCAGGTGCTCGACGTGGACGGCACCGTCGCCGAATGGCAGAAGCGGGGAGTCGTCTTCGCGCACGAGCCCCGCAAGTCGTACTGGGGGTACGGCGCCGAGCTGGAGGACCCCGACGGCTACCTGATTCGTCTGTGGGACGAGCGCTCGATGAAGGAGCGATAACTCCGCGCTCGACCTAGGCCGGATTGTTCACGAACTTGCGGAGCGCGAGGCGGGTCGGGACCCGTCGGCGGGGGCGGGGGAGCGCTCCAGCTGCGTCACCCACACCCCTGAATCGCCGCCCAGCGGGCGGCGCCCAGGACGAGGGGGTCCCACTCCGCCGGAGCGCACCCCCGCCCCCGACGCCACCCGCCCGATCACACGTGCGACCCTCGCAAACAATCCGGGCTAGAGACCGAGCGCGTCGGCCACGAGGCGGCGCAGCTCGCGGCGCAGGCGGTCTCGCGTGGCGCGATGGGCGGGGCGTCTCGCCAGATTGGTGATCTCGTAGGGATCGCGGTCGAGGTCGTACAGCTCGTCGAGCTCGCCGTCACGCGCGCGGTTGACCCAGCGGATGTACTTGTGGCGATCCGTGCGCACCGCCTTGTAGGTCATGCCCACGAGCCACGGCATGGCGTTCTCCGCCCAGTACTCGATGAGGAACGACTTGCGCCAGCCTGCGCGCCGGCCGGCGAAGACGGGAAGGAGCGAGCGCCCCTGGACCTGGGGCCCGGGGATGCCCCCCGCGAGCTGGAGCAGGGTGGGCGCGAGGTCCTGCAGGATGACGAGATCCTTGAGGCGCATCCCCGCCTTGATGCGGCGCGGGTAGCGGACGACGAGCGGCGAGCGGATGCCTTCCTCGTAGGCGAAGCGGCGATCGGGCCCGAGGCCGTGTTCGCCGAAGAAGTAGCCGTTGTCGCCGAGGAAGAGGATGATCGTGTCGTCGAGCTCGCCCGAGCGCTCGAGGGCCTCGAAGAGCATGCCCACCCCTTCGTCCACCGCCGCCATCATGCACGCGCGCAGCCGCACCTCCTCCTGGCCCCCGGAGTGGATGGCCGCGTGGAGCCGCCGCGCCTTCTCCGTCTTGCGCAGCTCGAAGGCCTCGGCCCACGCGGGCTTGCTCTTCACCACTTCCGCCGGTGTCAGCACGTTAGGTCGCATGGGGAAGACGGCGCCGCGATAGAGGTCCTGGTGGCGCGGAGCGGCGCGATAGCCTTCCATGGCGAAGGTGCCGTCGGCCGCCTGCTCGGCGTCGGGATGCACGGCCTTGTGGGCGAAGAAGAGTGACCACGGCCGGTCGTGGCGCCGACTCACGAACTTCACGGCCATCTCGTTCATGATGTCCGTGACGTAGCCCACGTGCTTCACGTAGCGCCCGCCCTCGTTGAGGGTGGGGTCATTGAGCCGTCCGTGCCCATCGTAGCTGACCCACACGTCGTATCCGGGACGCGGCTGCCCGTCGTTGCCCATGTGCCACTTGCCGATATGCGCCGTCTCGTAGCCCAGCTTCTGCAGCTCGAGATGATAGTTGGGCAGGCGGTGGCTGGCCGCGTCGCGGGCCACGTTGTCGATGATGCCGTGGCGGCTCGCGTACTGCCCGGTGAGGATGGACGCGCGGTTGGGCGAGCAGATGGGCGTGGTGTGGAAGGCCCGCTCGAAGAGCGCGCCCTCGTGGGCGATGCGGTCGGCGTGCGGCGTCTTCATGTAGGGATGGCCGCCCGCGCCGAACTCGTCGAAGCGGAGATCGTCGACGAGGATGAGGAGGATGTTCGGCCGGCGCGCCGCCATCAGCCGGAGAAGGTGTAGCGGGGATCGGCGGCGGGGATTTCCACCTCGGGCAGTTTGAGCTCGCGCCGGACGAGGTTGGTGCCCAGGCTGATGGCCACCGCCTTGTAGAAGGCGATGCGGCGCGAGAGTCCCTCGCGGCCGAAGCCGCAGTCGCTGGAGAGGATGAGCCGCTCCGGCGGCACGTATTCCAGCGCGCGGCGGATCAGGTCCGCCACCACCTCGGGCGGCTCGACCGCGGCGGTGGAATGATTGACCACGCCGATGGCGATCTTCTTGTCCGTGCGGTACTTCCCCAGCAGGGGCAGGTCGCGCCCGCCCGTGCTCGCGCACTCGAGGGTGATGACGTCGGCGTCGGTCTGGAGCAAATACGGGAGGGCGCGCTCGTAGGACGGCCGCTCCCAGTGGATGGGCTGCTGGCTCGGATTGCCCCAGCACGTGTGGAGCCAGATCTCCGTGTCCACTCCCTTGATCTCACGGTTGAGGGCGTCGGTGAGGAACTGAAGCTCGCCGTCCGAGATGCCGTCGGCCGCCGCGATGTGATGGCGTGGCTCCTCCACCTGGATGACCCGGCAGCCCGCCGCCGCCACCTCGCGGAGCTCGGCGTTGACGATGTCCGCGACGTCGAGGATCAGCTCGTGCTCCGAGCCGTAGTGCTTGTTGGCGATCATCTTGGTCATGGTCTGGGCGCTGATGGACCCGAACTTGACCGGCTTCGTGCTGAAGCGCTGCGCCACCTTGTAGAGCGCGGCGTACTGGAGCGGGCCACCGCGCAGCTTCTCACCGGCCACCGCGGGCTGATACGCCTCCATCACCTCGTAGAGGATCCGTCCCGGCTTGATGGTGGTCCAGCCCGCGCTCGACGATCGGTCCACGTGGCCGGTGATGCCGAGGAGCCGCTCGATGGGATAGAAGAACCAGGACTTGCCGCCCACCGTGAGATCGAAGCGCGAGTCGCCGTCGGTGACGATGTCGAGCCCCGCCGTCTCCTGCTCCTTCACGATGCAGGCGACCGCGTCCATGTACTGCTCCCGGAAGCGCGAGTCCCCGAGGGCATCCTTGAAGGCGCGCCCCCGCAGCACCTCGGTGAACCACGAGGGCCGTGGCCAGGAGCCGGTGACGGTGGTGGGCAGCGTCAGATCACGCGTGGCGTTGAGCATGGATCGGCTTCCTCCCCGGGCGCTAGGCTACACCAACTCCGCGTGTGCGTACGGGCGAAGGCATGCGCCGAGGCTGCGCAATCGATTGCCCACGTCACATGAGGGCCCGTATGCGTTCAGGTACACCGTTGAGCCAGAGCGGATATCAGGCTATCCTTCGCGCGTGAAGCACTGGGAGCGGATCTGGGTCAGCCAAAATCTTGCGCCAAATGAATCGCAGTGATCTACAGAGTCTCTCGCGACAGAGGAGGAAGGAGGCGGCCGCTCTCCTGCGCGCCCGTCATTTTCCCGGTGCGTACTACCTTGTCGGCTATGCTGTCGAATGCGCACTCAAGGCGTGCATCGCGAGGCAGACTCGGCGGTTTGACTTCCCAAGCAAGCAGATCGCCCAGAAGGTTTTTGTCCACGATTTGGAGGTTCTCGTGAAGCTCGCAGGACTGATGCAGGACCTCGAACGCGACCTTCGTGCGAATGCGTCGCTTCAGCTGAACTGGGCGATCGTAAAGGATTGGTCAGAAGAGTCGCGTTATCTCTTGGGCATTACGCGAGCACAGGCTCTGGATCTCTACTCCGCATGTACGAGTCGACGGAACGGCGTGCTTCCTTGGGTTCGTCAACGATGGTAGGAGCTGCGCTGACTCCACAGCTGATAGAGGAGGGCGCCGAGCTCTTGCAGGCGCTCGACGTGTCCGGGCTCACCCCCGACGCCGCGTTTTGGTTTTACTTTTCGGACATCAACGCCTGGAAACTGATCTTGGCGGAGATGCGGGTGGGCCCCGACGGTCCGCGCGAAGTCTACAAGCAAGTGCAGCGGACTCTGGATGCTCTCTCGGACACGATCAAGTCCTTCTCTCTTGCCGACGTTGTTGTGGCGAAGCCGGACGCCCCAGTCGTGTCCGTCCTCAAGAGGGCACTACGCGTTGAACGCAACGCGGGAGGCGTACGCTTCTCGCAAAACGTGATTGATGGCGTCCTCATCGAGGATGCATACATCTATCGCCTCGCAAAGCCTGCTTAGACTCTCGCCGCAGCACACAGGACATGTCCGACGCCACCTCACCCCCTGATCCGGTCGCGGAGACGCTCGCGCTCTGGTCGCCGCTCCTCGCCGTCACCACGCACCCATAATGGTCGGAGCAATGGCCTCGTCGCGGGCACCGGCGTCTTCGCGAGCGTGATCCCCGAGGCCCCACGGGTGCTCGTTGAGCTGACGAAGTCGAGCCTGACCCACGACCTCATCCTTGCCTCGCCCCTCCTCGCGCTGCACACGCTGCCCGCCACCCCGCACGATGCGCTCACCACCTCGCGGTCCCTCGTGCGTGCGCTGGGGATGCGGTCCGGGCACCAGGGAGACGAGATGGCGGGGCTCGCCGCGCGGCCGGGCGTGACGGGATCTCCAGTCCTGACGGACACCCTCACCTACGTGGAGGCGCGCGTGGTAAGCATGCTGGACGCCGAGGAGCTCACCATCTTTCTCGCCGACGTGGTGGGCGGGGGGCGACTTCGGAGCGGAGCGCCGCTCGCCCTCAGCCTCCTGCGCGAGCACCTGCCCAAGGAATGGCTAGGCGAGTGGGCGGCCAGCCGAGAGCGTCAGGTCGCTGAGGCGTGGCGCCGGCGAGGTCTCCGGTGACGGAGCGTATGGATGGCGGACCCCCACTCTGTCTCCGCAGCGCGTCGTCCCACACGAATACGCGCGAGAGTCAGCCC
>JBKOVG010000288.1:0-14303 GCA_046723845.1 Candidatus Methylomirabilota bacterium
GTCTCCAGGCCCTGGCCGTGAGCGACAACGGCTACACCGTCACCGTCCGCCCGGAAGTCGTGGTCGAGGTCGACTACAACGAGATCCAGCGGAGCCCGACGTATCCCTCAGGGCTGGCCCTGCGTTTCGCCCGCATCGCCCGGGTGCGCGAGGACAAGGCCCCTGGTCAGGCGACGACTCTCGACGAGCTGCGCCACCTCTACGAACGACAGTTCGCCACCAAGGGACGCCTCGGGTAGCTCCGCCTGCGCAACCTGTGGCTCCTCGGCATGAGCCTCGTCTTCTATGGCTGGGGCGAGCCACGCTTCGTCCTCGTCATGCTGGTCTCGATCGCCGCCGACTTCGGCTTCGGGCTGTGGCTCGATCGCCGGTGCGGCTGGCCCGGGGGCGAAGGCGCTGCTCGGAGTCGCGGTCGGCCTCAACCTGGGCCTCCTCGTAACGCACAAGTACGCCGCCTTCCTCGCGGGCAACGCCGGAGCCGTGCCCCGGGCGCGAGCCGGATCGTCTCGAGATGGCCGGAGATCCGGCCGTCCGGAGTTCGCAGAAAGCGTCGGCGCTCAGGGAAAATGCCCAGCGACGGTCAGCGGGCGCCGGCCGGCGGCGACGGAAAGCCGAAGCGGCTCAGGACCGCCCGGCCCTGCGGACTCGTCAACAGATCGAGGAACGCCCGGGCCAGGGCCGGCTGTTTGGAGGCGGCCACGACGGCCCCGGGGTAGACCACGGGCCGATAGCTGTCCTCGGGAGCCCGGAACGCTTCCTTCACGCCCTGGGCGCGGCTGGCCACGTCGGTGGTGTAGACAAAGCCCACCTCGACCTCGCCCCTGGCCACGTAGTCGAGCACCTGGCGCACGTTCTCCGCGAACACCAGCTTGGGCTGGACGCGCTTCCACAGACTCAGGGCGCGCAGGCTTTCCTCGGTGTATTGCCCGGCCGGCACCGTCTTCGGATTGCCGATGGCGATGTGGGCGACCCTGGCCTCGAGGAGATCGCTAGCCTTCGAGATGTCGAGGGTGGAGTCGGCCGGCTTGATGACCACCAGCACGTTGCGGGCAAAGGCGCGGCGGCTCGACACGATGACGAGCTTCTGTTTCTCGAGGTCGTCCATCTGGCGCTGGGCGGCGGAGAGGAAGACGTCGACGGGGGCGCCCGCCTCGATCTGCTTCTGCAGATCGCCGGAGGCACCGAAGTTGTACCGGAGGGTCACCCCGGGGTGCGAGGCCATGAAGATGCGCCCGAGGTCCTCGGTCACCTCCTTCAAGCTGATGGCCACGGAGAGGGTCACTTCCTGCGCGCTGGCGCCGCTCGCCACGAGCATCACCGCGGCGACGGCGACCGCGAGAGTCTTCACGAACCGCATCCGATGACCTCCTGAGCGTGCGCTCGCTCGTGGTACTGTGAGCCCGTCATGAAGACTTCGCCTTCGGGGAGAGACGGGACGATCCGTTCCCGGCCCACGCCTCATGCTACGCGGCGGGAAGCAGCACTTCAAAATGCTCACGAGAGCATAATCGCGGCCCGCGTGAAGACGAAAGTGTGGCTCGAGCTGAGCGGCGAGTTCTTCGTGGGCGACGGTGGCATCCATCTCCTGGGCGGCATCTTCCAGCATGGCTCTCTCGCCCAGGCCGTGCGCGAGATCGGCTGGTCCTACCGTCATGCCTGGGAATACCTCCGCCGGGCGGAGCGCGCGCTCCAGACCCCCATCGTGCGCAACCGGGCGGGGCGGGGGACGGCGCGCGGGATGGAGCTGACGGAGACGGGGCATTTGCTGCTCGAGCGCATGCGAGCCCTGCGCGATCGCATCGACGAGACGGTCGGGCCGAGCGGCCCTACTCCCGACGAGGTGGCGGCGCGGGGACGAGGGCGCCGGCGCCCTTCTCGGTCAAAGTAGGCTGCCCGGTCCGAGCTCACGACACGTCGGCGAACGGTCGCATTCCCGGGGCTAATCCCAAGGCGGCCCTTCCCTCGCGACCTGGGGTATGATCGGCACGCCAGAAACGTCACCCTCACCCGGGGAGGCTCACCATGACCACGAACGGCCACATGAACGCCCGGACTCTCCACTCGCGCCTGAACCATCCAGTGGTCGACGCCGACGGGCACTGGATCGAGTACATGCCGGTCATGCGCGAGGAGTTTCGCCGCATCGGCGGCGAGGCCGCGGTGGAGGCTCTCGACACCGCCACCGCGCGCGTGCCCACCGCGCTCAAGATGTCGGTGGGGGAGCGCGCCCGCAAGCGCGTGGGCATGGAGGCGTTCTGGTCCTCTCCCAGCGAGAACGTGCTCGACCGGGCCACCGCGATGTTCCCGCGTCTCATGTACGAGCGCCTCGACGACCTCGGCATCGACTTCAGTGTGGTGTATCCGACGGCGGGGCTGAGCTTCCACCGGATGCAGGACGATCGTCTGCGGCGCGCCATCTGCCGCGCCTACAACGTCTTCACCGCCGAGCAGTTCCGCGGCCTCTCCGACCGCATCATTCCCGCCGCCATCATTCCCATGTACACGCCGGAGGAGGCGGTGGAGGAGCTGGAGTTCACGGTGAAGCAGCTCGGCTACAAGGTGGTGATGGTCGGCGGCATGATGCGGCGCCGAGTGTCCGCCCTCGAGGCGGAGCAGCCGGAGGCTTCCAAGCTCGTAGAGTGGTACGACGTGGTCGGCCTCGACAGCCCGTACGACTACGACCCGGTGTGGGCCAAGTGCCTCGAGCTCAGGGTGGCGCCGAGCTTCCACAACGGCGCGCGGTCCATCCTGCTCCGCAACTCGCCGTCGAACTTCTGCTACAACCACATCGGCCACTTCGCCTCCGCTGGTCACGCCGTAGCCAAGGCCATGTTCTTCGGCGGCGTGACCCGCCGCTTCCCCCAGCTCAACTTCGCCTTCCTCGAAGGGGGCGTGGGCTGGGCGTGCATGCTTTACGCCGATCTCATCGGCCACTGGGAGAAGCGCAACCGCCAGGCCATCGAGAGCACGAACCCGAGCAAGCTGGACCGGGCAAGGCTGCTCGACTACGCGCGCAAGTACGCGAGCGGGGCGGTGGCGGAGGCGGTGGGTCGCGGCGCCGGCCTGGAGGGCGACTCGCAGTCGACGCTGACCGGAGGCCTCGAAAATCTCGACGACTACTTCCGCTGCGAGATCAAGACGAAGAGCGACATCAAGGAGCTGTTCGTGCCGCGCTTCTACTTCGGCTGCGAGGCCGATGATCCGAGCAATGCCTGGGCGTTCAACCGCAAGGCCAACCCCATGGGCGCCCGACTCAACGCGATCTTCAGCTCCGACGTGGGACACTTCGACGTGCCAGACATGACCGAGGTCGTTCCCGAGGCCTACGAGCTCGTCGAGGACGGGCTCATGGACGACAACGACTTCCGGGACTTCATGTTCGGGAACGCCGTGCGCTTCTGGGGCGAAGTCGACCCGGATTTCTTCAAGGGCACCGTGGTCGAGAAGGCCGCCTTCGAGGTGCTCGCCCAGGGAGCACGTCCCGCGTAGCCAGGTCTCGGCTTTTCAGGAGCCCCGGATCACCCGCGGGGGCGTGGCGCGCTCCTGCGGGTTTCCGAGCCCGTGCGCTAGAATGAGCGCATGACGCAGCACGCCGAGCGCTCAGCCTTCGCCCGCGCCCTCGCCGACCGGATCCTCGTCCTCGACGGCGCCATGGGCACGATGATCCAGGCGCGCGATCTCTCCGCCGAGGACTTTGGCAGCCGTGACCTCGAAGGCTGCAACGAGCACCTCAACCTCACGCGCCCCGACGTGATCGTGGAGATCCACCGGAGCTATCTCGAGGCCGGTGCCGACTGCATCTCGACCAATTCCTTTGGCTGTGCCCCGTATGTCCTTGCCGAATATGGCCTGGCAGATCGCTGCCACGAGATCACGCTGGCGGCGGCCCGCATCGCTCGCGAGGCGGCGGACAGCCAGTCCACCCCGGAGCGGCCCCGGTTCGTGCTGGGCGCGATGGGGCCAGGAACCAGGACCATCACGGTGACCGGCGGCGTCACCTTCGATCAGGTGCTGGACGCCTATTATCGCCAGGCGAGGGCGCTGATCGAGGGGCGGGCCGACGCTCTCCTCCTGGAGACCTGCCAGGACACGCTCAACGTGAAGGCGGCGGCCATCGGCGTGAAGCAGGCCATGACGGAGGCGGGTCGCACGCTACCCCTCATGGTGAGCGGCACCATCGAGCCCATGGGAACCATGCTGGCCGGGCAGGGGGTGGACGCGCTCTACGCGTCGCTGGAGCACCTCGACCTCTTCTCCATCGGGCTCAACTGCGCCACCGGCCCCGAGTTCATGACAGATCACCTCCGGTCGCTCAGCGAGATCGCGACCTGCCTCGTCACCGTCTATCCGAACGCGGGGCTGCCCGACGATCGCGGGCGCTACGAGGAGACGCCCCAGAGCCTCGCCCTCAAGATGCGCCGCTTCGTGGAGGAAGGCTGGGTCAACGCCATCGGCGGCTGCTGCGGGACGACCCCCGCACACATCGCGGCGCTCGCCCGCTTCGCCCAGGGCCAACCCGTGCGCCGGCCCGCCGTCTCTCGCGCCGCCGCGGTGAGTGGCATCGAGGCGCTGTATCCCACGGAAGACAACCGCCCCGTGCTGGTGGGCGAGCGGACCAATGTGATCGGCTCGCGCCGGTTCAAGGACCTGATCGTCGAGGAGAAGTTCGAAGAGGGCGCGGAGATCGGGCGGGCCCAAGTCAAGGGCGGCGCCCAGGTCCTCGACGCCTGCCTCGCCAATCCCGACCGGGACGAGCACTCCGACATGGACCGCTTCATGGCCCAGGTCACCCGCAAGGTCAAGGTGCCGCTCATGATCGACTCCACCGACGCCGTGGTGATCGAGAGCGCGCTCCGGGCCTGCCAGGGCAAGGCCATCGTCAACTCCATCAACCTCGAGGACGGCGAGGAGCGCTTCGAGAAGGTCGTCCCCCTCCTCAAGCGCTACGGCGGGGCGGTCATCGTGGGCTGCATCGACGAGGACAAGCAGCAGGGCATGGCGGTGACGCGCGCGCGCAAGCTCGCCATCGCCGAGCGCTCCTACGCGCTCCTCACCGAGAAGTACGGGCTGCCCGCGCGCGACCTGATCTTCGACGCCCTCGTCTTCCCCGTGGGGACGGGCGACGTCAACTACATCGGCTCCGCCGTGGAGACCATCGAGGGCATTCGCGCCATCAAGGCGCGCTTCCCCGAGTGCAAGACCGTGCTCGGCATCTCCAACGTCTCCTTCGGGCTCCCGCCCGCGGGGCGCGAGGTGCTGAACGCCGTCTTCCTCTACCAGTGCACCAAGGCCGGGCTCGACTACGCCATCGTCAACTCGGAGAAGCTCGAACGCTACGCGTCCATTCCCGAGGAGGAGCGTCGGCTCGCGGAGGACCTGATCTTCTGGCGCGGGGACGACCCCGTGGCCGCCTTCGCCGCCCACTTCCGGGGACGGAAGAAGGAAGCCAAGTCCGGGGTGGCCCTGCCGCTGGACGAGCGGCTCGCCCGCTGCATCGTGGAGGGCTCCAAGGACGGGCTGATCGAGGACCTCGACCTCAAACTCAAGGAAGCGGCGCCGCTGGCCATCATCAACGGTCCGCTCATGAAGGGCATGGAGGAGGTCGGCCGGCTCTTCAACGACAACCAGCTCATCGTGGCCGAGGTGCTGCAGTCGGCCGAGGCGATGAAGGCGGCGGTGGCGCACCTCGAGACGTTCATGGAGAAGGACGAGAGCGCCACCCGCGCCACCCTGATCCTCGCCACCGTGAAGGGCGACGTGCACGACATCGGCAAGAACCTGGTCGAGATCGTGCTGAAGAACAACGGCTACCGCATCATCAACCTCGGCATCAAGGTGCCTCCCGAGGATCTCATCGCGGCCTATCACCAGCACAAGCCGGACGCCTTCGGCCTCTCCGGTCTCCTCGTGAAGTCTGCCCAGCAGATGGTGACGACGGCCGAGGACCTGCGCGCGGCGGGGATCGACATCCCGCTCTTCGTGGGCGGCGCGGCCCTGACCCGCAAGTTCACCGCCACGCGGATCTCCGTCGAGTACGGCGGACCGACCATCTACGCCAAGGACGCCATGGACGGGCTCGACCTCGCCAACCGGCTCTTCGGCGCGACCACGCGCGAGGCGATGCTGGAGCGGCTGCGCGTCGAGCAGGAAGAGCTGCGGGCGGGCTCGGACGCCGCCGACACCGCGGCGCCCGCGACCGCGACGGCGAGGGCTGTCCGCTCTGCCGTCTCGCGCACGGTACCGATCCCGAAGCCGCCCGATCTCGATCCGCACCTGCTCCGGCGCGTGCCCCTCGCCCACATCCATCCCTATCTCAACCTCCAGATGCTCCTGGGCAAGCATCTGGGCGTGAAGGGGTCGGTGGCGCGCCTGCTCGCCGACGGGGATCCGAAGACGCTCGAGATCCTCGCCGTGGTGGAGGGCTTGGAGCGGCAGGCGGCGGAGCAGGGCTGGCTCGAGGCCAACGGCGTCTATCGCTTCTTCGAGGCGCGGTCCTCCGGCGACGACCTCATCGTCTACGTGGAAGGGCGCGAGGCGGCGACGTTCACGTTCCCACGCCAGCGCGACGGCGAGCGGTTGTGCCTCTCCGACTACGTGCGCGACCTCGCCTCCGGCGAGCCCGACTACGTCGCGATGTTCGCCGTCACCTGCGGGGCGGGGGTGCGCGAGCTGGCGGAGCGATGGAAGGAAGAGGGCCAGTACCTGCGCTCGCACGCCATCCAGGCCCTCGCCATCGAGCTGGCCGAGGCCCTCGCCGAAATGCTGCACGCGCGGCTCCGCACGCAATGGGGCTTCCCCGATCCGCCTGACCTGTCCATGGAGGACCGGCTCAAGGCGCGCTATCGCGGTCTGCGCGTGTCGTTCGGCTACCCGGCCTGCCCGAACCTCGCCGACCAGCGCATCCTCTTCGACCTGCTCCATCCCGAGCAGATCGGGATGGAGCTGACCGAGGGATTCATGATGGATCCGGAGGCCTCGGTGTCCGCCCTCGTCTTCCATCACCCCGAGGCCAAGTACTTCAAGGCCGAATAGCGTGTCGCTCTCTCCGCGCTTTCTCGCCTTGCTCGAGGCGGAGGGGCTGGAAGGGAAGCGGGCCCTCGACGTCGGCAGCGGGTCGGGCCGGCTCACCCGCTGGCTCGCCCCCCGGGTCAAGCACGCGGTCGGCCTCGATCGTGATGCGGGGGCGATCGCCGAGGCGCGCCAGCTCGCCGCCGCGGAGGGTATGGCCAACGTCCAGTTCGAGGAAACCGATGTCGAGCGCGAGGAGTACGCGGCGTGGCAGCCCGAGCTCGTCACCGCGTACCTCTGCGCCTCCGATGCCATCGTGGAGCGGGCGGGACGGGCCCTCGCGCCCGGACAGTGCCTGGGCATGGTCGCCTTCCACGTCGACCAGTGGCGGGAGACGGGCAAGGTCTCACGCTTCGCCTACGACGAGGCCCGCATGGAGCGCGTGCTGCGCGACGCTGGGTTCGTCCCCGAGGTGATCGAGGTCGAGCGCGAGGTGACGCGCTTCGATTCAGTGGAACAGGGACTCGCCGCCGCGGTGGGACTCGAGGACAAGTGGCGAGCCGACGGCCGCTGGTTCCGCTACGTCGCCTTTCTCGAGCAGGGGGGGCGGACGCTGACCCGGGCGCATCTCCTCGTCAAGGCCCGGCGATCGTGACGCTGGCCGCGGCCACGCTGAGCGAATCCGTCAAGGCCCGTGCCCTCGAGCTGGGCTTCGACCGCGTCGCCATCGGTCCCGCCGCGCCTCCCGAGCACGGCCTCGCGTTCACGCGGTGGGTGGAGACAGGCTACGGCGCGACCATGAGCTACCTTGCCCGGCGCGCGGGCGAGCGCCTCGATCCCGACCGCGTGCTCCCAGGGGCGCGCTCTGTCGTCTGCGTGGCCCTCAACTACTACCAGGGCGAAGCGGCCAGCCATACCTCGTGGGCGCCGGTGGCCCGCTATGCGTGGGGGCGCGACTACCACTCCGTCATGACCCCGCGTCTCGCCCAGCTCTCGACATACCTCGCCGAGGCTTGCGGCGCGCGCAGCAAGGGCTATGTCGACACGGGCCCGGTGCTCGAGCGTGACCTCGCCGCGCGGGCGGGCCTCGGCTGGATCGGCAAGAACACCATGCTGCTCCATCCCGAGCTCGGCTCCTGGTTCTTGATCGGGGTGCTCCTGACCACGGCGGTCCTCGATGCTGACGAGCCGCTTCCCGATCGCTGCGGGAGCTGCCGCGCGTGCCTCGACGCCTGTCCCACGGACGCCTTCGTGGCGCCGTATGTGCTCGACGCGCGACGCTGCATCTCGTACCTGACCATCGAGCACCGCGGAACCATCGACCCTGCGCTCGAGGGACAGCTCGGGCCCTGGCAGTTCGGCTGCGATGCCTGCCAGAGCGTCTGCCCGTGGAACCGGAAGGCGCCCGTCACGCAGGAGGACGCCTTCCATCCGGTCGCGCCGTACCCGGGCGCCGCCCGCATCGTCGCCATGAGCGACGAGGAGCTGCGGGAAGAATTCGGCGCGAGCGCGCTGCTGCGCGCGAAGCCCGCGGGCCTCCGCCGCAACGCCGCCCTCGCCCAGGGCCAGGCCGGCGACTCATCGCGAGAGCCTGTCGCATGATCGGCGCCGTCACGGTGTTCTGCGGCTCGAGCGATGTGGTCGACCCGAAGTACTTCGCGGTGGCCATCGAGCTGGGGGAGAAGCTGGCGAGGCGACACTGGCGTCTCGTGTACGGTGGCGGCCGGGTCGGGCTCATGGGTACGCTCTCGCGCTCCGTGCTCGAGCACGGCGGCGAGGTCACTGGAGTGATCCCCCGCGCCCTTCTCGACCTGGGTGTGGGCGAGACGGCGGTAAGCGAGCTCCTGGTGACGGATGGTCTCCGCGACCGCAAGGCCATCATGGACGAGCGGGGCGACGCCTTCGTCGCTCTCCCGGGCGGGATCGGCACCATGGAGGAGGTGCTGGAGGCGCTCACCCTCAAGCAGCTCGGCTACCATCGCAAGGCGATCGCCGTCCTCGACCTCGACGGCTTCTTCGACCCGCTGTGGACCCAGTTCCAGCGGGGCGTGGACGAGGGCTTTATCAAGCCCGAGTTCCTCGACCTCTGGTATCCTGCCCGCGACGTGGACGCCCTGCTCCGCTATCTCGAATCCTACGTCCCGCACGCGTACGGACCGAAGTGGACCGACGGTGCTGGCCGCGGATCCCGACGCGTTCCCCGAGGAGATCGCGCATGAGAAGCCGTGCCGGCCGTCTGGCCAGCGGCGTCGTGGTCCTGATCCTGGTAGCCTGGCTCGGCGTGGAGGCCGTCTCCGCCGCCGCCATCCGCGGCACCATCGTCAACGCGGGCCCGCCCCCCGAGCGGAAGCAGATTCCCATCAACATCGACCAGTACGTGTGCGGGAAGAGCAAGGAGAGCGAGGATCTGATCGTGGGGGCGAATCGCGGCATCCGCTGGGCCGTGGTCTCCCTGCAGAGCCCGCCGGCCGGTCCGCGTCCGGACCCCCCCGCCAAGCTCGTGCAGATGGATCAGCAGCAGTGCGTCTATATTCCGCGCGTGGTGGTGGTGCCCGCGGGCGGGACGGTGGAGTTCCTCAACAACGATCGCCTGCTCCACAATCTCCACAGCGCGAGCAGCGAGAACCCCACCTTCAACCGCACCCAGCCCAAAGGGCGGGCCATTCCCGTGGTCTTCAAGAAGCCCGAGATCGTCCGCATCGACTGCGACCTCCACACGTGGATGCGCGCGTGGGTGGTGGTGGCCGACCATCCATTCTTCGCGGTGACGGGCCCTCAGGGGGAGTTCGTGCTCGACAACGTGCCCCCCGGCAGGTACACCCTCAAGGTCTGGCACGAGACGCTCGGGACCGTCACCCGCGACGTGACGGTGAGCGATCAGGACGCGGCGGGTGTCACCGTGGAGATGGGGAAAAAGTAGCCACCCTCAGGGCGTAACGGTGATAGGCTTGCTCGACTCCCACGCCGCGGAGTGCGTGGGCTCCTCCACGGCGCGGAGCACACCTCCTTCGTCGAGAGCGATGGTGAAGGTGACCTTGGGGTAGGAAAACACCGGGTGGAGATACGCCCGGGAGATCTCCGCGCTGTTGATGTACAGCGCGATGTAGCGCACGAAGTGCTCGCCCAGCGATGGATGCTCGCCGCCGCTCCCCACCGTGATGGTCACGTCGAACCACTGCCCGCGCTTCACGGTGTCGGGCGCCACGATCCTCGGGGTGTGCTTGGGATCCACCGCGGTGCGGAGGTCCTTGTACTCCGGGGTGAACTGTTCCTCCTGTCCCGCCCGTGCAGGGAGGGCGGTCGCCCCGGCGGCGACGACGATGACGGCGCCCACGGCGATCCAACGGCTCGCTCCGGTCATGGCTCTCGTCTCCTCTGGCTCAGGCGTCGCCGGCCATCCTGCGAATGGTGTCGAGGAGCTGCCGCGGGCTGTAAGGCTTGGCGAGATAGGCCGAGGCACCCGCGTCCATGGCCTTCTTGTCGTCACCCGAGAGAGCGAACGAGGTGACGACGATGATGGGGATCTTCGCGGTCTCCGGCTCGGCGCGGATGGCCCGCGTGGCGTCCAGGCCCGAGAGCTTGGGGAGCTGGACGTCCATGACGATCACGTCCGGCTTGTCTCGCCGCGCCGCGGCCACCCCCGCCTCGCCGTCGTGCGCCTCCAGCAAGTCGTAGGGCTGGCGGGCAAGCAGGTCGCGCACGATCTTCCGGTTGAACTCGTTGTCCTCGACGAGAAGGATCTTCTTCTGGCTCATGCGACCTCCGTGGCCGCGGCCACGCGCAGGGGAACCGCGAAGGAGAAGGTCGAGCCGCGGCCGGGCTCGCTCTCCACCCAGATGCGCCCGCCGTGGAGCTCGACGAAGGTCTTGGTGATGCTGAGGCCGAGCCCTGTCCCGCCGAACTCGCGGCTGATGCCGGCGTCCACCTGGCGGAACTCGCCGAAGATCTGATCGAGCTGGTCGGCGGGAATGCCGATACCGGTGTCGGACACGCTGTACACGACCTGGTCGCCTTCGCGGCGGGCGCTGATGGCGACCCGCCCCTGCTTGGTGAACTTGAGCGCGTTGCCCACGAGATTGGTCAGACACTGGGTGATGCGCTTGCCGTCCCCGTAGGCCACGGGCAGGTCGGGGGCCACCTCCGCGGTGAAGAGAAGCCCCTTCTCCTCGGCGAGGGAGCGCAGGGAGGTGCGCGCCGTCTCCACCACCTCCTGGACGGAGTAGTCGGTCAGGGAGAGCTCCATGCGGCCCGCCTCGATCTTGGAGAGGTCGAGGACGTCGTTGATCAGGCGGAGGAGCTGCTGGCCGCACGTGCGTACGTCCTCGATGGGCCCGCGCAGCTCCCGCGGCACCTCGCCGTAGATGTCGTCGAGGATCATCTCCGTGAAGCCGAGGATGGCGTTCATGGGAGTACGGAGCTCGTGGCTCATGTTGGCGAGGAACTCGGACTTGGCCTGGCTCGCCCGCGCCAGCTGGACGTTGAGTCCCTCGAGCTGGCGGGCCGCCGTGCGCTGCTCCTCGTAGAGGCGGTGCAGCTCGGCGCTCATCTTGTTCATCTGGGCGGCGAGCCCGCCGAACTCGTCGCGATTGTCCACCTTGACCGTGGTGCTGAAGTCCCCCTTGGCCACGCGGGCGAGGAAGCTCTGGGCCTGGCGCACGGGAAGGATGAAGCTCCACGAGGTGACGAAGCCCAGGAAGAGGGCGAGGAAGAGCGAGGCGACCACGAGGCCGCCCATGAGATACAAGGCGTGGCGGTTGGCCCGGGCCGTGGCCTCGCGCTGTCGGGCCATGTTCTGCTCCTCGATGCGCACGACCTGCTCCACCAGACTCTCCACCTGCTGGAAGATCGGGTAGCCCGCCTTGAGCTGGAGCTCCATGGCCTGGTCGATCTTGCCGTCCCGCACCAGGTTGGCCACGTCGGCCACGGTGGCCATGACATCGCCCTGGGCGCCGCGGATGCGCTGGATGATCCCGCGCTCCTCGGCGGGGGCGGCGTCCTCGATCTCCGCGAGCATGCTGTTGAGGCGGTTGTTCTCCTTGAGGATCTTCCCGATGGTCGCCTCGTCGCGGAGGATGAGGGCCATGGCCGTGTAGTTCATCTGCATGGCGAGGGCGTGCTGGGCTTCCCCGGCCGCGGTGACCCGGTGGTGCGCGTGATGCATCGCCTCGCTCTGCGCCGACATGCGGCTCATGATCTCGAGGCTGATGGCCCCCATGACGGCCACGAGGAGGGCCACCAGCATGAAGGCGGCGAGGAGCTTGAAGTGCACGGAGGATCGCATGCGGGCCACGCTAAGCACGAGCCGTCCGAGGGGAGTGTAGGTGAGGAGGACCCGGGCGGCGCGCTCACCCAGCCCGGACGCGGCTGCAGGAGCGTGGGCCGCGGGATCCGCGAGGACTCTGGCTTCGCGCTGGGGCATTGAAGACGACCCTGCAAAGGCATGCTAGCAACCGCCTCCAGGTGAGTCAAGAAAGCCAGCCCCGGCAGAAGCTTGACACCCGCGCGAGGGAGGCTTAGCGTCGCCCCATGCCGCCGAAAAAGATCCTCGTCGTCGACGACACGCCTCACAACGTGAAGATGCTCGTGGATCTGCTCTCCGCCAAGGGCTACGAGACGCTCACCGCCGCCTCCGGGAAGGAAGGACTCGATCTCATCGAGACGGTGCGGCCCGATCTCGTCCTCCTCGACGTGATGATGCCGGGCATGGACGGCTACGAGGTGTGCCGGAGGATCCGCGCCAATCCCGAATATGGCGTCCTGCCCGTGGTCATGGTGACAGCCCTTGATCCCGCCCGCGAGCGCATCAAGGGCCTCGACGCGGGGGCCGACGACTTCCTCACCAAGCCCGTGAACATGGCCGAGCTCATCGCGCGGGTGCGCTCGCTGCTCCGCATCAAGGACCTCTACACCACCGTGCAGACCCAAGCCGCGGAACTCGCCGATCTCAACGCCAATCTCGAGCAGCGGGTGCAGGCGCAGGTGGCGCAGCTCGAGCGCCTGGGACGGCTCAAGCGCTTCTTCTCCCCCCAGCTCGCCGAGCTCATCGTGAGCGGGGGCGCGGAAGACCCGCTCAAGAGCCACCGACGGGAGATCTCCGTGGTGTTCGTGGACCTCCGCGGCTTCACCGCCTTCGCGGAGACGGCGCCCCCCGAGGAGGTCATGGGGGTGCTCCACGAGTATCACCGGGAGATGGGGTGGCTGATCCTGGAGGGCGAGGGCACTCTCGAGCACTTCGCGGGCGACGGGCTCATGGTGTTCTTCAACGATCCCGTGGAGGTGCCGGACCCGCGCGAGCGGGCCGTGCGCATGGCCGTGGCCATGCGGGAACGCGTGGAGAGGTTGGTGCCGCGGTGGCGCGAGCGCGGCTACGACTTGCACTTCGGCGTCGGCATCGCCCACGGCCCCGCCACCATCGGCGCCATCGGCTTCGAGGGACGCTGGGACTACGGGGCTATCGGCTCCGTGTCGAACCTGGCCGCCCGTCTCTGCGCGGAGGCCAAGCCCGGGCAAATCCTCATCTCGCGCACGCTGCTGTCCGCCATCGAGCGGCTGGTCACGGTGGAGTCCGTGGGCGAGCTGGTCCTCAAGGGCTTCGCGAAGCCCGTCTCCGCCTTCAACGTCCTGGGCCTCCGAGAGGTCTAGGGGGGCCGTGTTACACTCGCGGGCAGAGGATCACTGACATGGCCATACTCAAGGTGGCTCGCCTCGGACATCCCGTGCTGCGCCAGCCCTCGCTGCCCGTTCCCTTCGACGAGATCCGCTCCCCCGAGACCCAGCGGCTCATCGACGACCTCGTGGAGACCATGCGCGAGTACAACGGCGCGGGCCTGGCCGCGCCCCAGGTGCACGTGCTCAAGCAGATCTGCGTGATCGAGGTCCAGGGCAACCCGCGGTATCCCGACGCGCCCGCCATCCCCCTCACCGTCCTCATCAATCCCGTGGTGACGCCGATGACAGACGAGATGGAGGACGGATGGGAGGGATGCCTCTCCGTCCCCGACATGCGGGGCATGGTGCCGCGGCACACCACGGTCCGCCTCGAGGCCTACGATCGGGAAGGGACACGCATCGACGGGGTGGCCAAGGAGTTCTTCGCGCGAGTCATCCAACACGAGACGGACCATCTCCACGGCCGCGTCTACCTCGACCGCATGCGCGACTTCTCCACGCTGACCCACCTTGCGGAATGGAACAAGTACTGGCTGGGGATACAGGAGCAGGACGATTAAAGTCGTGGGCGTCGTCAAGGAGCTCTTCTTCGTGGCGCGGATAAGAGAAACGGCCAGGCTGGTAGG
>JBKOVG010000441.1:0-4934 GCA_046723845.1 Candidatus Methylomirabilota bacterium
GTCAACCGACGGGTGGCCTTCGCGTGCGGCAACGACACTGCTGCCGAAGTGCTGAAGACAACCTCTTGTTCAGTGACGAGAATGGGCGTCCGTGAAGGCTCGGCGCTTTCCCAGACGCCATCCGTCCGCGACACCCCACCCCTCACAACGGGTGGAACGCCGAACCCGGCGAACCGTTCGTCCGTGCTAGCGGGCAGGATGGGATTTTCGACGACGGCTGTGGCGGCATCTTGAGGAGTACTTAGCTTGGTCATGCCGCAATGCTCGACCTGGGCGCTCGGTCCGCGCATGGGGCGCTTGCCTCAACTTTCTGGCCTTCTCGTCGGTCGCGAACGCCGCGAAAAAGCCGCCCTCATGCGTTGAGTCGCCGCTGTCGCAAGAGTTCATGAGGCCCAAAATGGGCGCCCAACGGGTTGGGCCAAGTGATCCGACCGGTCCAATCGGCACCGGCCGAGGAACTGCTCGCGATCGACGATCGCCCAGTCGATTTCGCTGGTCGCAAGCTGACCCGAATCGTCAATGGCCCTCGCCTGGAAGGTGAGACGCCTGGCGAGTACATCTCCGTGGGTCACTGACCACTCTTGCTTTCAGCGTCGACGTTGCCACTGCCAGATTCCGTGGTCGAGATCAGTTGGTGACAAACCCATCTCAAGGACGGTGGCCATTCGGGCTTCATGCGCGAAATACGGCTTGAGACTCCACCAAACTCTGATCGGACGATCTGTAGTCGACGCTGCACGTCAGGTCATAGAGGCGTTCCCCTGACGGATCACTGCCTGGCGCTGTGTCAGGTAGATCTCGGCCAGGAATTGCTCGACGGCGATTGCCGCGTGCGCTGCACGGACCGAGCCGAGCATGTCGAAGGCGTGCTGGGCGAAAGGCAATTCGGCGTACACGACGGGCTGCGTGCTGACTCCCCGCAGCTTCGCGACGAAGCTGCGCGCCTGCTCGACGGGAACGAGCGAGTCGTTGCGGCCGTGCAGGACGAAGAACGGCGGAGCATCCGCGGACACGTGGCTGACCGGCGATGCGTCGATATACGACTGCAGGTTCGTCGTGTGCGGTTGTTTGATTATCATCCGCTCGAGCAGCTCCGGCATCGACGGATGCATCGCGTCTTCGATGCGGGTGAAGTCGTAGACGCCGTAGAACGGAACCGCGGCCTGGACACGTGTGTCGGCGTCTTCGAACCCGGGCTGGAACCGTAAATCGTTGGGTGTCAGTGCGGCGAGCGATGAGAGGTGGCCGCCGGCCGAACCGCCGGTGATGGCGACGAAGTCAGGGTCGCCGCCGTACTCGGCGATGTGGGTCTTGACCCATGCGAGGGCGCGCTTGACGTCGATGATGTGGTCTGGCCATGTGTTGCGCGGGCTGTGCCGGTAGTTGATCGCCACACAGACCCAACCCAGCTCGGCGAGGTGGCTCATCAAGGGATGGGCCTGTCCGCGTTTGTTGCCGGTGGTCCAGGCGCCGCCGGGGATCTGGAACAGCACCGGGGCCTTAGCGTCTGGGTTGAGATCGGGACGTCGCCAGATGTCCAGATGGTTGGCCCGGCCGTATTCGCCATAGCTGATGTCGGCGTCGTGGACGTAGTCGCGATAGATCCGCAACATGCGCAAGGGGCCAGGCGTCTTGGCGGTGCCACCGCCGGCCGGCCGGCGCCACAGGCCCGCTGAATCGGTGCGGCGATCGGTGCCCAGGCCGCTGTTCAACGCGGCGGTCAGAGGGGCAGCGGCCTGGTGGCCTGCGCGACTGAAGTTCAGCAGGCCCAGAGCGGAGAGGCCGGCGAGCAGCCACGCGACGGTCCGCACCGGACGGGTGAGGCGGCGGGCGGCAAGTGCCAACCCGCCGAGCTGGCTCACGAGTGTCTGCAGCGGCAACTCCGTCACGACGAGACCGAACGCCCATGACCACAGCGACGGGTATCCGTTGCGCGCCAGCGGGCGGTATCCGTTGAGTGTCGAGGCGGCGGTCAGTGCCGCTAGTGCCAACGCCCCGGTTTGACGGGCGATGTGGAGGATTCGAGCCTTCCGCATTCGGCCACCATACGAGCCGAAGAAGCAGGTGAATTCCCGTCTGTCAAAGAGCAAGGGGTATAGAACCGATGTCTGGTCCGTCGTATCGCGTCATACGCCTCCGCGCTGGGTACTAGAAGCGCAACATCAACGGCACCGCACCACGCCGGGTAACGCAGCAAGCCCGAGCAGGAAGACGACGATGTCAACCGACACAAAAGAGGGACCCGCGGCCACGATGCCGGCGAGCGTGGCCGCCATGTTTTTCGACCGCGTCAGGAAATCCGCTGACAGGGAAGCGTTTCGGAAACTTGACGGGGGCCGGTGGGTATCGGTCACGTGGCAGGATGCTGGTAAGCAGGTCGAATAATTAGCGGCCGGGTTGTTGGCGCTGGGCATCCAACCCGAGCAACGTATCGGTATCGCCTCGAGCACGAGATACGAATGGATCCTCGCGGATCTGGCGGTCATGTGCGCCGGAGCCGCCACCACCACGGTGTATCCCACAACCAACCCGACCGACACCGCCTACATCCTGAGCGATTCGGAATCCCGGGTCGTCTTTGCCGAGGACGAGGCACAACTGGAGAAGCTGAAAGAACGCCGCGACGACCTGCCGAACCTCGGGAAGGTGGTGCTTTTCGACGGAGTGGGCGACGGTGACCGAATCATCTCCCTCGCCGAACTGGCCGAACTCGGGAAGAAATATCTGGCCGATCACCCGACGTGCGTGCAGTCAACGGCGGAAGCGATCACCCCAGACAGGTTGGCGACGCTGATCTACACATCGGGTACGACCGGCAAACCCAAAGGTGTGAGGTTGTCCCACCGGGCGTGGGTGTATGAGGGCGCCACGGTCGCCGGCTTCGACATCCTGCACGAACACGACGTACAGCTGTTGTGGCTGCCGATGGCCCACGCGTTCGGCAAGGTGTTGATCACAGCCCAGCTGGCATGTGGCTTCGCCAGCGCGATCGACGGCCGCGTGGACAAGATCGTCTCGAACATGGCTGAGGTGAAGCCGACGTTCATGGGGGCCGCCCCGCGCATCTTCGAGAAGGCTCACGCTCGCGTCGCCACCTCGCAGGAGGGTGTGAAGGAGAAGCTTTTCACCGCCGCCTTCGCGGTGGGACGTCAGGTCGACCGCTACAGGCTCGCCGGCAAGGGGGTTCCGCTGCCGCTGAAAGTCGCGCACGGCCTGTTCGACCGCCTGGTCTTCAGCAAGGTGCGCGACCTGTTCGGCGGACGCATCAGGTTCTTCATCTCCGGCTCCGCGCCGCTGAACCGCGACATCGCGGAATGGTTCCACGCCACCGGCCTCCTGATCCTCGAAGGCTACGGCCTGACCGAGACCGCTGCCGGCGCGTTCATCAACCGGCCCGACAACTACAAGCTCGGCACCGTCGGGCTCGTGTTCGAAGGAACGTCGGTGCGTATCGCCGACGACGGTGAAGTGCAGATTCAAGGTCCGTGCGTGATGGACGGCTACCACAACCTGCCCGACAAGACAGCAGAGACGCTGACCGAGGACGGCTGGCTGCGCACTGGTGACAAAGGGCAGTTGGACGACGATGGCTTCCTGACAATCACGGGTCGGATCAAGGAGTTGTTCAAGACCTCAGGCGGGAAATACGTTGCCCCGCCGGCGATCGAAGGCAGGTTCATGGCGCTGTGTCCGTACGCGAGCCACATCCTGGTCTTTGGTGAATCCCGTAACTTCTGTGTTGCGTTGATCACGCTGGATCCCGACGCATTGTCGGACTGGGCCAAGGAGCACGGCCTCGGCGGTAAGTCCTACGCCGATCTGGTGAAGTCGAATGCGGTGCGCGACATGGTCAGCGAGTACGTGGGCAAGCTCAATTCGGAATTGAACCGCTGGGAAACCATCAAAAAGTGGGAGCTGCTCGACCACGAGCTGTCGATAGAGGGTGGTGAGCTGACACCCTCGTTGAAGGTCAAGCATTCGGTCGTCGAGAAGCAGAACCAGAAACTGCTCGACTCGTTCTACTCCTGAGCGGGCCCCGTTCTCTTAGTCGGCGGGCTGGTCATGCGGCCTGTGCTGTTCATGATCTCGCCGCTTCGATAAGCGCGACTTCGGCGGGCGGGTTGGTGCGGGGATTGCCGGAGGGTGCGGAGAAGTGAGACCGCTGCTGCGGCCACGTGCCACAGTCGCTCTGGGGCTCTTGTTGCTTCGCCTCTTGATCCCGCTTCCGGACGCAAGCGAGTTGCATAGCAGGGTCAGTGCGGCGGCTGGGGTCCTGGCACTCGCACACAATGCGGATGGCCTGATCCCGATCGGGTGATCCATGGCTTATGGGAGTCTTTTGGCCCATGACGTGGGCAGGCAGGCTCGACAAGATCATGGCGACGAGGAAGCGGCACAGCCCTAAGCAGATCGTGCGCAAGCTGATGACGGCCGATCGGTTGTCGGCCGAGGGCAACGACGCCGCGGCGGTCTGCCGGGAGCTGGGTGTGTCCGAGGCGACGCATCATCGCTGTCGCAACCAGTTCGGCGGGTTGAAGGCTGAGGACGCCAAGCGGCTCAAGGAGCTGCGTACCTACGCCAAGGATCATCCCCGCCGTGGTTCCGGCCTGCATACCATGACGCCCGCGCCGAGGGCTGGATAGTGAATCACAAGAAGATCCAACGTCTTTGGCGCGAGGAAGGGCTGCGGGTGCCGTAGCGGCGACGACGTAAAGGCCACGGCACCTCCACCGCGCCGCCAACAGTCGTTGCCGATGCGCCCGACCGGGTGTCGGCGGTGGATTTCCAGTTCGATGTGACCACTGACGGGCGACCGATCAAGATCGTGTCGATCATCGACGAGCACACCCGCGAATGCCTCGGTGGGATGGTTGAGCGCAGCATCACCGGTGACCACCGGATTGGCGCGCCGTCGAGCGCGGTACATTCCCGAC
>JBKOVG010000005.1:0-8009 GCA_046723845.1 Candidatus Methylomirabilota bacterium
CGGTGGGATCGTACTGGGCCATGATGTCGCGCCGGCCGCCGAAGGCTCCCACGGGCATCCCGCCCCCGATGATCTTGCCGAACGCGGTGAGGTCGGGCGTGACTCCGAAGAGCTCCTGGGCGCCCCCCGGGCTCACGCGGAAGCTCTGCACCTCGTCGAACACGAGGACGATGCCGAGCTCCTCGGTGAGTTTCCTGATGCCCTGAAGGAACTCGGCGTCGGCGGGAAGGTAGCCGAAGGACGACACGATCGGCTCCATGATGAGGCAGCCGATCTCCTCCTGGTACGCCCGCAGCAGCTGCTCGCACGCCGCGAGGTCGTTGTATGGCAGGACGACTACGTCGCGTCCCACTCCCGCAGGCTGGCCCGGGTACTCGGGAACCGCGGTCGGGCCGGCCGGATCGAGCTTTCCCGCGGGAGTCTTCACGCTCACCGCCACGTGCTCGTGGGCGCCGTGGTATCCGCCCTCGAACTTCGCCAGCTTCGACTTGCCGGTGAACGCCCAGGCCGCCCGGATAGCCATCAGCGTCGCCTCGGTCCCCGAGTTGGTGAAGCGCATCGTCTCGAGCGAGGGAACGCGCTCGCAGAGGAGCCGGGCGAGGCGGATCTGCGCCACCGTGGGTGTGCTGAACGCCGTGCCCCGGTGCGCCTGCTCGCTGAGCGCCTCGGCGATCGACGGATGGCCGTGGCCCAGGACGAGGCTGGTCGCGTTCAGCATGAAGTCGAGGTAGCGGTTGCCGTCCACGTCGATGACGTAGTGGCCCTCGCCCTTGTCGGCGAAGAACGGATATGGCGAGAAGTACGCGGTGCCCCGCGAGCTGCCGCCGGGCAGGACGCCCTCGGCTTCCTGCTGGAGCGCCCGCGACTTCGGGGTGCGGGCCATGTACCGCTGGATCTCACGTGCGAGCCCGGGTGCGGCCACTCTGAGCCTCCTGTCGATTGGAGCTGCCGGCGTCGCCGCCTGCCCGGCATTGTAGATCAACCTCGTGGTGCCGGACACGGAGGATGCGAGGCATTTTTTCCGGGTCGTTTTCGCCCGCGGTCGACGCTGGCGGCGGGCGGGAAGCGGAATAGCTCTCCTGGACCATGAGCCGGGCGAGACCAGCCCATGGCATGCCTCGTGCGTCTCGCACCCGCGCATGGATAGTGATCGACAGCTGGCACGGGGGCACATGACACGGCCGGTTTCCGACGAGCGCCGTCGCGCCGCCTCCCTATCGCGTGACGGATCGCGGATGAGGCGACGGCGGCTGGGCATCCTCTCCCTCACCGCCCTCGGCGTCGTCTATGGCGACATCGGCACCAGCCCCCTCTACGCCTTCCGTGCCTGCTTCAGCCCGGACATGGGCCTGCCGCGCGAGGCGGGCGCCGTCTACGGCGTCCTGTCCCTCATCGTGTGGTCGCTCATCCTGGTCGTGACCGTGAAGTACATCCTGGTCATCATGCGGCTCGACAACCGCGGCGAGGGCGGCATCCTCGCCCTCCTCGCCTTGATCCTCCAGAAGCGCATGGGCGGGCTGCTCGTGGGGCTGGGGCTCTTCGGGGCCGCGCTCCTCTACGGCGACGGCGTCATCACCCCTGCCATCTCCGTGCTGAGCGCGCTCGAGGGCATCGAGGTCGCGCTCCCCGAGCTGCGGCATCTCGTGGTGCCGGGCACCCTCGCCGTGCTCCTCTTCCTCTTCATGGGCCAGCGCTTCGGCACCGCGCGGGTGGGCAGGGTGTTCGGGCCGATCATGCTCGCCTGGTTCGCGGTCATCGGCCTTCTCGGCGCCGCGGAGATCGCACGCGCGCCGGAAATCCTCCTCGCCCTGAATCCGTGGCACGGCGCCCAGCTCTTCGTGCAGCACGGCATGGCGGCCTTTCTCGTGCTGGGCGCGGTGGTCCTCGCCATCACGGGCGCCGAGGCGCTCTACGCCGACATGGGCCACTTCGGCCGCGGCCCAATCCGCCTCGCCTGGTTCGCCGTCGTCCTGCCTGCGCTCCTCCTCAACTATTTCGGCCAGGGCGCGCTCCTGCTGCGTGCGCCGGGGGCGGTGGGCAACCCGTTCTATCTCCTCGCCCCGCGCTCGCTGCTCTATCCCCTCCTTGCCCTCGCCACCCTCGCCACTATCGTGGCCTCCCAGGCGCTCATCTCGGGCGCCTTCTCCCTCACCCAGCAGTGCGTGCAGCTCCGCTACTGTCCGCGGCTCTCCATCGTGCACACCTCGCGCGCCCAGCCGGGGCAGATCTACGTCCCCGCGGTGAACGGCGCCCTCATGGTCGGCTGCCTCCTCCTCGTGCTGGGTTTCCGCTCCTCCACCGCGCTCGGCGCCGCCTACGGCATCGCGGTCACCGGGACCATGGCCATCACCACTGTCCTCTTCGGCGTCATCGCGCGCAGCCGGTGGCAGTGGTCACGCGCGCGTACCGCGGCGGTGGCGGGCATCTTCCTCGTGATCGACCTTGCCTTCTTCACGGCCAACCTCGCCAAGGTCCGCCAGGGCGGCTGGGTCCCCCTCATCATCGCGGCCGGGCTCTTCCTCCTCATGATCACCTGGAATCGCGGCACGGTGCTCCTCAGCGAGTGGCTGGCCGGTGCCATGATGCCCATCGACGCCTTCCTCGCCGAGCTCGCCCTCTCCAAGCCGCCCCGCGTCCAGGGCACCGCCGTCTTCCTCACCACCCACGTCGAGGGCGCCCCACTCGTCCTCCAGCACCACGTGCGGCACAACAAGGCGCTCCAGGAGGAAGTGATCCTCCTCGCCATCGTGACCGAGGAGGTGCCGGAAGTGGACCGGCGCGAGCGCGTCTCCGTGGAGCCGCTCTCCCACGGGCTCTACCGGGTGCGCGCGCGCTACGGCTTCCTGGAGCGGGCCGACGTGGAGGAGATTCTCGAGCACGTCCGCACCGCGGGCATTCGCGCGAAGGAGGAGGAGACCACGTACTATCTGGGACGAACGCGGCTCTTGCCCACGGGACCGGCACCCATGATGCGGTGGCGCAAGCGGCTCTTCGCCCTCATGGCCCGCAACGCCAGCTCGGCGGCGGACTTCTTCCGCATCCCACCTGATCGCGTGGTGGAGCTGGGCGCCCGCGTGGAGTTTTGAGGAGGAACCATGGCCACCAGAGACCTCGCCAGGCATCTACACGACGCGGAGGAGATCCAGCTCGGGGTGATCGGGCGGCGCACCGGTCGCAAGCGCACCCGTCCCGTCTGGTTCGTCCTCGAGGGTGACACGCTCTATCTCCTCCCCGTGACGGGCTCGGACACGGAGTGGTACAAGAACGTCCTCGAGCATCCGGTCATCACCGTGGCCGTCAAGGGAGCCCGTTGGACGGGACGGGCGAGACGGATCACCAACCCCACCACCGTCCGCGCCGTGGTCAAGCGCTTCCGCGCCAAGCACGGCGCGGCCGACGTGAAGAAGTACTACTCGAAGCTCGACGTCGCGCTCAAGCTCTCGCTCCGCCCTGCCCGGCGAGGAGCTCGCGGACCAGCCCGCCGTTGACGAGCGCCGAGCACCGATCGGGACTCGAGGCTCGCCCGGCGGCCGCGGTCAGCGCGCCCCGGGCGCGGCTTCCGCGGGGGCGGCGGTGAGCGCGTGGCGCAGCACCTCGGCGGCGTCGTCCACGAAGACGAAGCTCAACTGCTTGCGGAGCTCCTCGGGCACGTCCTCCAGGTCGCGCTCGTTGTGGCGGGGCAGGATCACGGTGCGGATGCCCACGCGATGCGCGGCCATCACCTTCTCCTTGATGCCGCCCACGGGCAGCACCTTGCCCCGGAGCGTGATCTCGCCCGTCATGGCGAGGTCGCTGCGCACGGGCCGCCGGCTGGCCAGCGAGGCCAGCGCGCTGACCATGGTCACGCCGGCCGACGGGCCGTCCTTGGGGATGGCGCCCGCGGGCACGTGCACGTGGATGGTCTTGCCCTCGAAGGTCTTGGGATCGATGTCGAGGGCCTCCGCGTTCGACCACACGTAGGACACGGCGGCCTGGGCGCTCTCCCGCATCACGTCGCCCAGCATGCCCGTGAGGACCAGCCGCTCCTCGCCGCTCGGGATCATGGTCGCCTCGACGAAGAGCACGTCGCCCCCCACGGGCGTCCACGCGAGCCCGGTGGCGACCCCGGGCCGTGACGTGCGCTCGGCCACCTCGTCGAAAAAGCGCGGGCGGCCCAGGTACTCGACGAGGTTCTCGGCGGTGACGCGCACGCTGGCGACCTGTCCCTCGGCGAGCCGCCGTGCCACCTTGCGCGCCGCGGCGGCGATCTCGCGCTCGAGGTTCCGCACACCCGCTTCCCGCGTGTAGCCGCGCACGATGCGCCGGATCGCCTCGGCATCGAAGGTGAGCTCGCCCGTGGCGAGGCCGTGGGCGGCGAGCTGCTTGGGGATGAGGTAGCTCTGGGCGATGCCGACCTTCTCGGCATCGGTGTAGCCGGCGAGCGGCAGGGTCTCCATGCGATCGCGGAGCGGCCCGGGAATGGTGTCGAGGGTGTTGGCGGTCGCGATGAAGAGCACCTGGGAGAGATCGAAGGGCACGCCGAGGTAGTTGTCCATGAAGGTGTTGTTCTGCGCGGGATCCAGCACCTCCAGGAGGGCCGACGACGGATCGCCCCGCCAGTCCGCGCCGATCTTGTCGATCTCGTCGAGCATGAACACGGGATCGCGGGTCTCCGCGCGGCGGAGGGCCTGGATGATGCGGCCGGGCATGGAGCCGATGTACGTGCGGCGGTGCCCGCGGACCTCCGCCTCGTCGCGCACGCCACCCAGGGACATGCGCGCGAACTTCCGCCCGAGGGCGCGGGCGGTGCTCTGGCCGAGGCTGGTCTTGCCCACCCCGGGCGGCCCCACGAAGCAGAGGATTGGCTCGCGCGGCGGGCCGTCGCCCGTCACCCGCGGCGGCGCGACGGGGGTGGCGCCGTCGAGGCGGGCCGCGCGCTCCTCCCGGAGCTTCTTCACCGCGAGGTACTCGAGGATGCGGTCCTTGATCTTCTCGAGGTCGTAGTGGTCCTCGTCGAGGACCTGCCGCGACCGGGCGATGTCGATGGTGCCACCCGTCAGCTTGCTCCAGGGCAGGCTCGCCATCCAGTCCAGGTACGTGACGATCATGCCATGCTCGGGCGAGGCGGGGGGCAGGCCGGCGAGACGCGAGAGCTCGCGGTCGGCCTCGCGCCGCGCCTCCTCGGGCAGCCCGGCCTCCTCGATGCGGCGGCGCAGCTCCGCCACCTCCGTGCCGCTCTCCTCCTCCTCGCCGAGCTCGCGCTGGATGGAGCGGAGCTGTTCGCGGAGGTAGTAGTCGCGCTGCTTCTTGGTCAGGCGCTCTTCCGTCTCCGAGGTGATCTTGCGGCCGAGCTCGCGCACGGCGAGCTCGCGCTGGAGGAGGTCGACGAGGCGGCGGAGCTTGTCCGCCACCGCGTCCATCTCGAGGATCTCCTGACGCGCCGTCGCGTCCAGGGGCACCACGGAGGCGACGAAGTACGCCACCCGGAGCGGATCGGGCACGTTGTCGGCGGCCAGCGCCAGCTCGCCCGGCAGCTCCGGGGAGGCTTCCACGAGGCGCCGGAAGATGTCGAGGACGGCGCGACGAAGCGCGTCCACCTCGGTCGCCGCCGCGGCGGCGACCCGCGCGACCTCGACTCGCGCCACGAGGTAGGGATCGGTCGAGACGAAGTCCGTGAGGCGGATGCGCTCGATCCCCTGCACCATGAGCCGCACGCTGCCGTCGGGCGCGCGCATGAACTGATGGATGACGCCCGCAGTGCCGATGTGGTGGAGATCCTCGGGCTTCGCCGCCTCCACCTTCGCCTCGCGCTGGGCGACCAAGGCGAGGAGACGGTTGCCGCGCATGACGTCGTCCACGAGGCGGACGGACTGCGGCTGCCCCACGGCGAGGGGCATCACGGTGAGGGGGAGCACCACTGCGTCCCGCAGCGGCAGCACGGGCAGCGCGTCGGGAATGACGAAGTCGCCGGGGGTGGGGCCGCTCTCTTCCGCCATCAGCGCGCCCCGTCGCCCCTGGGCAGGGTGACGCGAAGGATGCCGCGGTCGTAATGGGCCTCCACACGATCCGCGTCGATGGGTCCGGGCAAGGGCAGGTTCAGCCGGAATGGCCCCTGCCGGATGCTCGCCGCGTGATACACGGCGGACTCGCGGGGCGCGCGGAACTGGCGCTGCCCCTCGACCACGAGCGCATCCTCGAAGAGCAGCACCTCGAAGTCGTCATCGCCGATCCCGGCCAGGTCCACCACGATCTCGAAGGCACTCGCCGTCTCGTACATGTCGGCGTCCGGCCGCCAGCGCGCCTCCATGAGCAGGCGCACGCGCTCGCTCTGCCAGAGGTCCTCGAGAAACCGCGCCGCCGGGGCGGAGCCCGTGACCACGGTGTAGCGGTAGCTTAGGCGTCGGTAGCGCACGGCTCGCTCCTTCTCCGCTCGCTCGTTCGGGTCATTGTTTCCGTGGCCACGTCAATCACTCCAGGTGCCGTCCGACCTGGAGCGTACACGCTCGGCGGGCGGCTCGCCACGCCGACCTCCGGCCATGCTCGCGAGATGCCGTGCTTTCCCGTCCCCGCCCCTGCCGCCGCGCAATCGTGAAGGATCGAGCACGCGGAAGGAGGAAGCAAGAGCGACGCCAGTCGCCGCCGGCCCGGCGCTACGGCGTCTTGAGCCGGATGTCCTCGTAGGCGGGGAAGGCATACATGGGGATGACGTTCATCGTGTGATCCGCCACCCGCGGTCCGACGGCGATGAGCCCGCGCAGGTCCATGAGCGGGGCGAACATGACCCGGTCGATGGTGAGCTGCTGGATGCGATGGAGCACGGCCTCGCGCTTGGCCGGATCGCGCTCGCGCGCCTGCTGCAGGAACATCTCGTCGAGGTCGGGATAGCCGCCGTAGGCGTAGCTGCCCTTCGAGTAGATGAAGGCCTCGACCCGGCTCGCCGCATTGCCCGAGTTCCCCACCGCCACCATGAAGATCCCGCGGAGCCTCTTCTCCTGCCAGGCGGCGTAGAAGGCCGCGCGCTCCATGGGGCGCATGCGCACGCGGATCCCCACTGCGTTGAGGCTGTTCAGCGCGGCATCGGCCACGGTGGGGAAGCCGGGGATGGGCACGAACTCTCCCGCGTCGAGGCCATTCGGATAGCCGGCCTCGGCGAGTAGCTGCTTCGACTTCTGCGGATCGTAGGGGAGCGCCGGCGCCTGCAGGGCGAAGTCCATGACCCGGGGCACGATGACGCCCGCGGGCGGGCAGAAGCCGAGGCAGGCCGCCTCGTTGGTTGTCTTGCGATCGAGGGCGTAGTTCACGGCCAGCCGCAGCCGCTTGTCGGCCCACGGCGACTTCGGATCCCACTGATCGGCGAACTCGATCCAGAAGATCGAGGCGTGGCGCGTCGCCACCATGGTCATCCGCGGGTCGCGCTTCACCGCCTCCGCCTCGGGCCCGTCGAGGAAGAGCGCATAGTCCGTTTCCCCGCTCTTGAGCATGGCCAGGCGGGTGGTGCTGTCGGGCACGCCCTTCATGATGAGGCGCTTCACGTACGGCGGGTGGCGCCAGTAGCCGGGGAAGGCCTCCAGCACCACGTCGACGCCGGGGCGCTGGCTCACGAACTTGTACGGACCGGCGCCCACGGGCCGCTGGCGGAATGCCTCGGCGCCCACCGACTCGTAGTACTTCCGCGGCAGCACGATGCCCACGGCAGCCGCAGTGGTGCCGTAGAAGGTCATGAAGTCGGGCCACGCTTCTTTGAGATGGACGCGCAGGGTGAGCGGATCCACCGCCTCCACCAGGCGCACCCGCGACTGGAGCTGCCGCGCCCCCGCGCCCTGGTAGCGCTCGAAGCTCCACTTCGCATCGTCCGCGGTGACGGGGTCACCGTTGTGGAACTTGAGCCCGCGCCGCAGCTTGAACTCGTACACGAGGCCGTCGGGGCTCTCCGTCCACGACTCGGCGAGGCTCGGCCCCATCTTCTGGCCGGGGAGCGGCCGCACCAGCGCGTCGTGTATCGCGTAGAGGACTCCGAAGGGCGTGATCTG
>JBKOVG010000126.1:0-8591 GCA_046723845.1 Candidatus Methylomirabilota bacterium
GACCGGTTGGTGTCGAAGTACACCTGCCAGTAGTGATCGTTGTGACAGTAGGGTCGCACCGCCAGCACGGGGCCGAGCGGCGTGAAGGTCAGGATCTCGATGTCGGGTGCGGGCTCGGCCACCACGTTGGGAATGCGGCGCACCCGCTCCTTGAGAAGGCGGATGGCGTCCGCGTGGCTCACGCTGTTGTCGAGCTGGGCGACGAGGTCCACGCGGCGGTAGGGATTGGCGGTAAAGTTCTGGATGTTCTCGCCCAGGATCTTGGCGTTGCCCACGAAGGTACGGACGTTGTCCAGCGGGGTCATGCTCGTCACGAAGAGCCCGATCTCGCCCACCGTGCCCTGGATGCCGCCGGCCGAGATGAAGTCGCCCACCTTGAAGGGCCTGAGGATGAGCAGGAAGACCCCGGCGGCCAGGTTGGCGAGGAGCCCGCTCCACGCGGCGCCGATGGCGATGCCCACGCCGGCCAGGAGGGCGGCAAAGCTCGTGGTCTCGATGCCGAAGAAGCCGAGGAGCGCGATGATGAGCGCGATGTTGAGGAGGACGGACACCGCGGTGCCGATGTAGTTGGCCACCGTCTGGTCGAAGGGGAACTTCAGGCTGCGCACCACGAGGCGCCGGGCGAGGTCGATGAGCTTGCGGCCGATGACCCACAGGATGATCGCGCCGACCACCTTGAGGGCGAATGCCGTCAGCAGGGGAATGGCGTTCTGCACGAACGGATGGATGTCCATGTCAGCCGTCTCCTTTCGCGCTCCCCCGCAGCCCGGAGAGCTTCGCCAGCACGTCGAACAGCGCTGCGAAGTCCTTCTCCGCGAGGCCCAGGCCCCGCGCGGCGGTGAGCATCTCGTGGACGAGACCTGTGGCGGGCAGCGGCACCCCGACTCCCCGGCCTTGCTCGAGGGCCAGGCGCATGTCCTTCTGCATGAGCACCACGTTGAACAGCGCCTCCGCGGGCATGTCGAGCACGAAGGGCCCGCGATACTTGAGCATGGGCGAGGCCGTCACACCCTTTAAGAGCGCCTCCACCGCCTTCTCGCGCGGGATGCCCGACTTCTCCGCGAGGAGCACGGACTCGCTGAAGGCAAGCATCTGCACGCCGATGCTCAGGTTGACGGCGATCTTCATGGTCACGGCGAGCCCGAGGGCGCCGACGTGGGTGATGGTCGGCCCGATGGCGAGGAGCACCGGACGGATGCGCTCGAGGGCGGCCGGATCGCCGCCCACGATGAAACTCAGCTGCCCCTGGGCGATGGTGACGGTGCTGCCCGACACCGGCGCGTCGAGGAGGGTCGCTCCCCTGTCCAGCACGCGCTCTCCCAGCATGCGGGTGACGGCGGGACTGACTGTGCTCATCTCGGCCCATACCGACCCGCGCTCGAGCCCGGCGAGGACGCCGTCGTCGCGGAGGGCCACGTCGCGGAGGGCGTCGGAGTCCGTCACCATGCTCAGCACCACCTCCGCCCCCTTCACGGCGGCGCGGGCGGAGTCGGCGACCACGAGGCCGCGTGAGGCGAGCGCCTCCGCCTTGGCCCGGGTGCGGTTGTAGCCGGTGACGGCGTGGCCGGCGGCGAGGAGACGCTGGGCCATGGCGCTCCCCATGGCGCCCAGGCCGACGAAGGCGATCGCGGGCATCAGCCGCTCTTGGCGCCGCTGAACTGGAACATGCCACCGCCGAGCCCGAGGGCGATCTTGCCCATGCCCTCGGCCATGCGCTCCATGGTGGGCGGCATGAGCGAGGCGGTGCGGAGATCGCGGAAGGCGCGCTCGACAGGATAGTGCTTGTAGGCCCCGCGCCCGCCCGCGATCTGGAGCGCGTGCGAGGTGACGTGGAGCCCGACCTCGGTGGCCACGTACTTCGCGCGATTGGCGAGGTGCCCGCGCGCAGGCACGTCTGCGCCCTCCCAGCGCGACGCGGAGTCGTGCAGGAGCAAGCGCGCCGCGTCGAGCCGCGCGTCCAGGTCGCCGATCTGCCGCTGCACCGCGGGGTCCGTGGCCACGGACACGTTCTCGGGCTTGACCACGCGCTTCTTCACGTAGTCCGCGGTGAACTCAAGCGCCGACTCCGCGATGCCGACATAGACGGCGGCGTAGCCCAGGGCGAAGCTCTCCACCACGCCCACCGCCGTGGCCGAGCCCGGCGTGCCGAGGGTCGCGTCCTTCGGGATGCGCACGTTCGAGAGGGTGACAGACGGGCTGAAGGTAGCGCGCATGCCCAGGGTGTCCCACTTGCCGTCGGTCGAGAGGCCGGGGCTCTCCGCGGGCACGAGGGCCTGGAGGAGGGCGTGGGCCATGTCGCCGCTGCCGTCGAGGGCGCACCAGACCATGTAGTACGAGGCGCCCAGGGCCATGGTGCAGAAGTGCTTGACGCCGTCCACCACCCAGCCGTCCTCCGCGGCGCGGATGACCGTCTCCATGGTGAAGGTGCGGGACAGGCTCACCGCGGGCTCGCTGCCCCAGCTCCCGAACATCCTCCCGCCCTCGACTACCTCCGGGTAGTAGCGGCGCTTCTGCGCCTCGGTGCCGAGGGCGGCGATGAAGCGCATCACCGTGGAGTGCATGTGGAGCGTCATGGCCGTGCTCGCGCACCCGCGCGCGATGACGCGGATGACCCCGATGTAGGTCGCCATGTCGAGGCCCATGCCCCCGTAGGCACGCGGCACCGCGCAGGCGAGGAACCCCTCGCGCTGGAGATCGGCCCAGCTCTCCACGGGATTCCGGCCCTCGCGGTCGTATCGCGCCGCGCGCGGGGCGATCTTCTCGCGGGCCAGCGCGTCCGCGCGGTCGATCAGGTCCTGTTGCATCCGGGCGGCCGGACTAGCCGGCCATGGCCGGCTTGGCTTTCGCAGGCGCCTTCCGCGAGGTCTTCTTGCAGCGGCAGGTGCCGATCTCGTGCAGCTCCACGAGATTGCCGTGCGGGTCGTCCATGAAGATCTGCTCGAGCTGGGGGCCGACCACGGACTGGATGCTCCAGTACTTGACGCCGAGGCGGTCCAGCTCGCGCTTGGCCTCCTGCACGTCGGGCACGGCGAGAGCCACGTGCAGCGTGGTCGGGTCCTGCTTGGGTCCCTTGGCGTAGCGCGAGGTGCCCTCGCAGCCCATGATGTGGATCTGCGTGTCGTTGCCGCAGTCCATCCAGTAGCCGGGGATGCCGGGAATGTCGGGCCGCCCCTCGTCCGGGACGAGGCCGAGCACGTCGCGGTAGAAGGCGAGCGACTTGTCCGTCTCCGAGGGCGCGACGCGAATGCCGTGATGATGGAGCTCGAGCACCTTGACGGCCATGGTGTCCTCCTTGGTTACGGTTTCGCCCCCGCGGCCTGGCCGCGCGGGAGCCGGTCGACCAGCGTGCCCCAGATGCCCTTGGGCAGGAAGAGCACGAAGGCCATGAAGATGAGGCCGATGACGAGGGGCCAGCGCTCGGTGAAGACGGCGAGCCGGTCGCCCAGCACGAGATAGGTGCCGGCGCCCACGAAGGGGCCGAAGAACGTGCCGGCGCCGCCGAGCAGGGTCATGATCACCACCTGCCCCGAGGTGACCCAGTAGAGCGACTCCACGGGCACCACGGCGAGGCGGAGGGCGTCCAGCCCGCCCGCCAGGCCCGCGAAGAAGGCGGAGAAGACGAAGGACAGGTGCTTCACGCGGTTGACGTCGTAGCCGCAGGCGGAGGCGCGGTCGCCGTTCTCGCGGATGGCCTGGAGCACGGCGCCGAAGGGCGAGTCGAGAATACGCTTGAGCCCCGCCACCGCCAGCCACACGATGACGAACGAGAAGTAGTAGAAGACCAGCGAGTTCTCGAGATCGATCTTCCACCCGAAGAGATTCACGGGCAGGAGCGGAATGCCGCGCAGCCCGTCGTCGCCGCCCGTGAGATCGGCCATGTGGAAGGCGATGAAGTAGAGGAGCTGCGCAAACGCCAGGGTGAGCATGGCGAAGTAGATCCCGCGCCGGCGCAGGCAGAAGAAGCCGATGGCCATGCCGCCCAGGACGGCGAGGAGGGGTCCGGCGGCGAGGCCAAGCCAGAGCGAGCCCACCTTGAGCTTGGCCAGCGCGATGCCGGTGCCGTAGGCGCCCAGGCCGTAGTAGGCGGCGTGCCCGAAGGACAGCAGGCCGGTGTAGCCGTAGAGCAGATTGAAGCCGAGCGCGAAGAGGCCGAAGATGAGCACCTGGGACGCCAGCGCCTTGTACGGCATGATGAACGGAAACACGGCGAAGAAGATGCCAAAGGCGGCGACCTGATGGCGACTCACGAGCGCCGCGAAGCCGCCCATCGTCACTCCGCGAGCCCGGCTTCGCCGAAGATGCCGCTGGGCCGGACGAGAAGGACCACTGCCATCACCACGAACACCATGATCTCGGCGAGCTTGGGGGCGAACAGCGTCGTGAGCCCCACCACCTGCCCCATGAGAATGCCCGCCACCACGGCGCCGAGCAGGCTCCCCATGCCGCCGACCACGATGACCACGAACGACTCGATCACCATGTTCACGCCCATCTCCGCGTAGGCGCCCCGCATGGGTCCGGCCAGCGCGCCCGCGAGCCCGGCCAGGGCGCAGCCGATGCCGAAGACGAGCAGCCAGATGCGGTTCAGGTCGATGCCAAGGGCGCGGACCATCAAGGGATCGCGCGAGCCCGCGCGGATGATGAGCCCCACGTTGGTACGTGTGAGGAAGGCCCAGAGACCGATCAGCACGATCACGGTGACCGCGATGACGAAGAGGCGATACGCGGGGAAGGCCATGAAGCCAAGATTGACCGCCCCACCCAGCTCGCGAGGCGGATCGAGGGTCAGTCCGATCTTTCCCCAGACAATCTTGGCCGTCTCGATGAGCACGAGGGAAAGTCCGAAGGTCAGCAGCAGCGGATCGTCCGGGCTCCGGCCATAGAGTCTCCGGATGAGGAAGCGCTCCACGAGGAGCCCGAACGCCCCGACCATGAGCGGCGCCAGCAGCAGCGCCGCCCAGAAATTCCGCGTGTAGCCGAGGAAGAACACGGTGAAGTAGGCGCCCAGCATGTAGAGCGCCCCGTGCGAGAAGTTGACCACGGTCATCAGCCCGAAGATCAGCGACAGACCGATGGCGAGGAGCACGAAGAGGACCCCCAGGACCAGACCAGTGAAGATCTGGGGCAGGATCGCGGCCAGCGAGATGTCCATCAGCGGCTACGCGTGGCCCTTCTCCGCGCAGGTGCGATCGTACTTCTCGTCCGCCGCCACCTTGGCCACGATGTCCATGAGGCCCCAATCGCCCTTGGTCTTGCCGGGGCCGCGCCCCTTGACGATCCACATGTCCTGCATGGACTTGTTGTCACAGGCCCGCCACCACTCCTTGCCCTTGAAGTGGTCGTACACGGGGTTCTTCCGGAGCGCGTTCGCCACGGCCTCCGAGTCGGTCGACTTGGCCAGCTCGACGCCGCGCGCGACCTCGAGCACGCCCGCGTAGGAGTACGCGCCGTAGTCGCCTGGCGGCATGTTGAACCTCTTCAGGGACGCCTCGACGAACTTCTTCGCCGACGGGATCGTGTCCTGCAGCTCCCAGTACCAGTTGATCCCGCCGTAGATGTCCGCGTAGAGCTCGGGCCCGCCTTCCTTCAGGTACGAGATCCAGAGGAGCGGCTGGGCGAGCTTCATGGTCTTGTCCAGCCCGAAGCTCCGCGCCTGCTTGAGGTAGGCGATGTTGTCGGCGCCGGGTGTCACCGACACGATCACTTCCGGCTTGGCCGCCTGGATCTTCGGCAGATGGGCCGAGAACTCCGCGCTGCCGAGCGGGTACGGGGTGGCGCCCAGCAGCGTGCCGCCCTGCTTCGCGAGCGTGTCCTGGAGAACGGCGTTGTTCTGCTTGCCCCACGCGTAGTCCGCGTAGATGATCCACCACTTCTTCCCGAGGTTCTGGGCGATCCAGGTGCCCATCACGCGCGAGGTGATGGTGGGATTGAGGGCCTCGTGGAACGTGATGGGGCTGGTGTCGGGCTTGGCGCTGATCTCGTCGGACTGACTGGTGGAGATGAAGAGCACCTTGGCCTTCTTGGTCTGCTCGTTGATGGCCATCTGCACGTGCGCGGCGAGGCCACCCACGATGAACTGGCACTTCTGGTTCTCGATCAGCTCTTTGGTCCGCTGGGCACCCACCGCGGGATTGAGCTCGTCGTCGCGGAAGAGCACCTCGACCTTGCGGCCCATGACGCCGCCCTTGGCGTTGAGCTCGTCCTGCGCGAGCTGGGCGCCGCGCTGCATGTCGGCGGCGAGGGCCGCGAAGGGTCCCGTGAGAGGGGCAGGGCAGCCGATGCGAATCGGCTCTGCCTGTGCGCGCAGCACCGCGGGGAAAACGCCCTGGCTCGCCATCGCACCCGCGGTCGCGCCTGTTGCCGCAAGGAATGTCCGTCGTGTCATCGACGCCATCGTCGCCTCCTTGAGTGAGTGGTGGGCTACTGGAAGTCGAGCGTCTTCGCCTCGAGGCCGCACAGCACCTTCCCGACCGTCTCGAGGCAGCGGTCGCTGGAGGGCGGCATGACGGGACCCGCCATGGCGTCGCGGTGCCACCGCTCCAGGGGCATGTCCTTCAAAATGCCGCGGCCGCCCGCGAGCCGGATGGCGCGCTCGGTGACCATGGCGGCGGTCTCCGCGGAGAGATACTTCGACTGGTTCACGGCGAGCATGGCTTCAGCGCGGTCGCCGCCGTCGCGCACGCGCGCCGCCTCGTAGAGGAGCAGGCGCGCGGCCCGGACTGCGGTGGCCAGCTCGGCGATGGTCCGCTGGGTCACCGGATGATGGCAGAGCGGCTCCGTGGCGGGCCGGATGGTCTTGGTCCGCACGAACTCCACGATGTAGTCGAGGGCGGCCTCACCGACGCCCAGATAGGTCGCGGAGTAGCCGAGGGCGAAGCCGGAGAGATCGATGGTGAAGAGGCCCGCGGGCGGGCCGATGATCTGGCTCTCCTCCACGAAGGTGTCGTAACGGATGGTGTGGCTCACCGTGCCCCGCATGCTCATGGCGTTCCACGTGCCCTCGACCTTGACCCCGGAATCTCCGCGGCGGACGAGGGCGGAGAGAAGCCCGTCCTTGGCGGAGGCCGAGCCCTCGCGGATGCCCGAGACGAAGTAGTAATCGGCGGCGTCGCCCAGCGAGCAGAACTGCTTCACCCCGCTCACCTGGTAGCCGCCGGGCACGGGCTTGAAGACGGTCTGGAAGACGAACTTGTCGCGGAAGCTCGACTCGGGCTCGCTCGTCACCGAGGCGACGAGCTTCCCCTCGCGGATCACCTCCCCGAAGTAGCGGCGCTGCTGCTCGTCGCTGCCGAGGGCGGCGATGAAGGTGAGCACGGTCGCGTGCATGTTGAAGGTGAGGGCGGTGGCCGAGCAGCCCTTGGCCATCTCGAGGAGACAGAGTGCGTAGGTGAGCGAATCGGCGCCGCGGCCTCCGTAGGCTGCGGGAATGGTAAGGCCGAGCAGATCGGCGGCGCGAAGGTCCGCGTAGTTCTCGGTGGGGAAGCTCGATTCCGCGTCGTAGCGCGCGGCCCGAGCGGTGAAGCGGTCGCGGGCGAGCACACGGATCGACTCGACGAGGGCCTGCGGCTCGGCGCCAAGCGGGGGAAGGGGCAGCACCCGAGGCTACCCCGCCCTCTTCATGAGCAGCTCTCCTCGGCGATGGGGAAGGTCATGGCAGCGGCCTCGGCGCGCATCGTTGATAGCAGGCGGCCTCCGGCCCTGTCAAGGCAGCGACCTTCTACCATGTGAACGCCGCCGCGTCGCCGCTCAGCGGGCTCCCGCGTCGCGGAAGCCTTTGCCCTCCTTGGCGAGGCGCTCGAGCAGCGGCGCGGGAGCCCACGGCTCGCCGTGGCGCGCGTAGAAACCGGCCACGTCCGCCAGCACCTGCTTGAGGCCGACCTGATCGGCGTAGAACATGGGGCCGCCGCGATACCGCGGGAAGCCGTAGCCGTAGAGGTAGGTCACGTCGATGTCGCTCGCGCGCAGGGCGATGCCCTCCTCGAGGATGCGCGCGCCCTCGTTGACGAGGGCCCACAGGCAGCGCTTCAGGATTTCCTCGTCGCTCACCTGCCGGCGCTCCACCCCGCCTTCCCTGGCGCAGCTTCCGATGAGCGCCTCGACCTCGGGATCGGGCTTTGGCGTGCGGCTGCCCGCATCGTAGCGATACCAGCCCGCGCTCGTCTTCTGGCCGAAGCGCCCCTGCTCGCAGAGGCGGTCGCCCACGTGCGAGTAGCGGAGATCCTTGCGCCGCGCGGCCGCCTTGCCCTTGCGGATGCGCCAGCCCACGTCGAGGCCGGCGAGGTCCTGCATGGCGAAGGGCCCCATGGCGAAGCCGAAATCGTAGATGACCTTGTCTACCTGCTGCGGAGTCGCGCCCTCCTCCACGAGGAACTCCGCCTCGCGGAGATAGGGCGCCAGCATGCGGTTGCCGATGAAGCCGTCGCAGTTGCCCGCGAGCACCCACACCTTGCCGATGCGGCGGGCGAGCTCCGCGGAGGTGGCGATGGTCTCCTTCGCGGTCTTGGCTCCGCGCACCAGCTCGAGGAGTCGCATCACGTTAGCCGGGCTGAAGAAGTGCGTGCCGATGACGGACTGCGGGCGCGAGGTGGCGC
>JBKOVG010000088.1:0-7336 GCA_046723845.1 Candidatus Methylomirabilota bacterium
GATCATGCGGGAGCGCGGGATGATCTTGCAGCAGGTGTGCCCCGGCCCCGCGGATGACGAGGCCCCTACAGGACGCTTCGCAGCTCCCACAGCTCGGGGTAGAAGCGCAGATCGGTGCGGGAGCGAAGGTACGCGCCGCCGGCCGAGCCACCCGTACCCGGCTTGGTGCCGATCTGCCGTTCGGCCATGAGCACGTGTCGGGCGCGCCAGAGCGCCCAGGCCTGGTCATGTGCCAGCAACGCCTCGGCCAGATCCCACAGTGCGCCGTGGACGTTGCGGTCGTGGGCGATCGTGCGGTACGCCGCGAACCGTTCCTCCACTGTGGAGATTGGGAAGCCGGCTCCTTCGAGCAGCGCGAGGTAACCGTCCCACAGGCTCGGACCGTCGAGGCGTTGACGGAGCCGCTCGCGTTCGGCGGAGGTGAGCCCCCGGAACCGGTCCAGGTATCCCTCGTCCTTGAGCCCCGAGAGGAACTCGATCTCACGGAACTGCGCCGACTGGAATCCCGACGCCGGAGCCAGCTTCGTACGGAAGACGAGGAAGTCCTGCGGTGTCATAGTGTCGATCACGTCCACCTGGCTGACCAGAACGCGTTCAATCGTCAGGCAGCGTTCCAGCCGAACCCGCGGCACGTACACCTCGCCGGCCAGCATCCGGTCGCGGGCGTCGGTCAGCTCGGCCAGCAGTAGCTTGAACCACAGCTCGTAGACCTGGTGGATGGTGATGAACAGCAGCTCGTCGTGCGCGGGTGGGTCCGACTCGGGCACCTGTTGGGCCAGCAGCTCAGGGACCCGCAGGTATGTGCCGTACGTCAGCAGGCCACCCTGTTCACCGAACGAGGTGTCGTCGGTCATGTCGCCTCGCCTCCCCGCTCTCCGCCGCTGCCATCCCAGGAGACGCATGACGGCCCTGCGATGCTGGCTCGCTGTCGGCTCGGTAAGGTCGCCTCGCCTCCGCGCTCGCTCCGCACCTTCCACCCCGCGAAGACGCTCCGCTTCGCTCCGCGTCTCCGCGGGGGCCCCGGGAAAGGCCTGACGGCCCTGCGATGCTCACTCGCTGTCGGCTCGGTCACGTCCTCACGCTATCGCGCGGTGTTTCCTCGGCCGAGGTGGACGTCGTCGAGCTCCTCCGGTGAGTCACCGTTGAGCCCGTCCAGACCCTCCACTGTGGATAACTGCGTTGGCCTCCAGATGCTCGCGGTGGAGACCGACTCGGCCAACTCGGCCGGATCGTACGGGCGGATGTCGAGTCGGTCCATGGTTTCCCATAGCGTCGCCAGGGCTGCGTCGGGGTCGTACCCGAACTCGCTCTCGCGTACCCGCCAGAATCGCCAGCCGGCCCGCTTCAACTCCCGCTCGCGGTCGAGGTCCGCCTCACGCTGGGCCTCGCTTCCGGGCCACTCCTGGCCGTCGCAGCCGACCGCGAGGCGGCCCCGCGCACCGGTTACGACGAGGTCGATGCGCCGCCCGTTCACCTCGACGCCGGGGGTCACGTGGAACCCCCGCTCTCGTATCCGCAGGAAGACCCGCTGGTCGAAGAGCGCCTTGAACTGCGGGTGCGGTTCGTCCGCAGACACATCATCGGGCAGTGTGTCCGCGAGCGCCGGTGGCGGATTGAGCACATAGGACAGTAGCGAGGCGCGCAGGTCGGTCACGGTCAGAGATTCCGGACCGATGCAGTGGTAGAGCCACAGCTGATCCTTTGCCCGCGAGGCGGCGACGTTGTAGCGCCGCTGCCACTCGGTTCCGGTGACCGCGGCCCTCTTCTCGGCGATCACGAGCGAGATGAAGACGACATCGCGCTCGTCGCCCTGGAAGTCCGGTGGCGTACCGACCCGCAGCCGCCGCCGTTGCCACTCCTTCGGCTCGATCCGTTCGAGCAGCATCTGGTGGATCAGCTGCACCTGGCCGGTTCCCTGCAGTACGACCACGCCGAACGTCCGGCCCTGGTACGCCGGATCGCCCGTGCACCGCTCGATCTGCGACACGATCGCCTCGGCCTCCACCGGATTGCGCAGCCGCGTCGAGCTCCCTTCCGTCGTGGCCCCCTGCACCCGTACGGCACGCAACGGGGGCAGCCGGTCACCACCGAACTGGCGTAGCGGCACGAGCGGCTCGTCGGCGTAGAACTGCCGGGACGAATACTCAATGATCTCGGGCATGCAGCGGAAGTGCTCGCGCAGCGGGATCACGGCACCGAACCTGGTCCGCAGCAGGTCGAACAGGCTCGACTTGGGCGTGTACGCGTCGCGCAGGTACGGCGGCAGCTCGGGCAGGTACGACGAGAGCTTGGCGAAGATGGGCTCCAGCTCTCCCAGGCGTACCTGCGATGGCGCGCACTGCTTGTCATCGCCGACCACGATCACCCGCGGCGCCAGCCAGAGCAGGAACAGGTCTTCCAGACTCGCCTGGCTCGCCTCGTCGACAATGACGACGTCGAACGAGTCCCGCACCGGCGCCAGTGTCTCGAGCACGACATCCAACGGCATGATCCACGCCGGGACGGCATCACGCGCCTGGCCCATCGCTTCCCGCGCCAGTCCGCGGAACCGACCGGCATACCGGCCGGTGCCCTTCCCGACCGCCCGCATGTGCTGCTCGTAGGCCTGCAAGGCCTGTGCCTGCGATGCGGTCATCCGGCGCAGACAGTGGCCCCACGCCTGCAGGGCGGCGAGCTGAGCGGTCTCCTGCCGCAGCCGGGCGATCGTGTCCGAGAGCTCCGCCTCAAGTTGCTGCTCACGCCCCGGCTGGCGCTGGTGGACGAAGTACGTGTTGGCCCTCCCCCAGGCCCAGGCACCGTCCCAATCGGAGAGTCGCGCCGGCCAGGTGTCATCGCCGGCGGAGTCCTCCATCAACGCGGCCAGACCCGGATGCGCCACCCGGACCCGCTCCAGCAGTTCGTCACAGGCGAGCTGCTCGGCCAGTTCCCGACCGGCCTCGGCGAGATCGACGAGAGCCGACGCGTACGCGTCGGCGTCCCGGGCGAGGACTGCGGCCGCCGCGCGGCCGAGCTCGGGCGGCGCATACGGCCCGCCCGCATCGATACGGAGCCGCTCGGCGGTAGCGGTGAGGATGCCGGTGGCTTCCTCCGCGTCGACCCGCAGTCGCGCCGCATCGAGCGCGTCGACGAGATTCTGCCAGCCCTCGAGGTCGCCGAGCGGCAGGTACGAGCGGACGGCGGTGAGGGTGCGGCGGATCTCTGCGATCGCTGCGAGCAGGTCGCGGACCAGACCCAGCCGGCGGTAGGCGTCGACGACCCGGGCGATCGACTGCTGGACCGGCTCGCTCGGCGAGCCGGCCACGGTGACACCGAGCATCGCCCACCCGCGGCTGATTGTCTCCACGCAGGCCTGCGCCTCGAGGGCCGCGGCCACGAGCGAGACCTGCTCGGCCGTTGTGATGGAAACACCGTCCACAGTAGAGACATCGAGCACCGGCTCGGCGCGACGTTGCTCGGCCGACTTGAACACACCGGTACGCAGCTTGCCACCCTCGTCGAGGTGGTCGCGAAGTGGCCGCACCGTTTCAAGCCGGGTGGTGGCCGACCCGGGGGCGTCGCAGATGAGTACCTGGCGGAAGCCGAGTGTCCTGACCGCCCGCTCGGCCGCCTCGACCTGGCTTCGGCTCGCCTCGAGCTGCGTCCACAGTGTCGTGTTGCGTTGGGCGAGAGCATCGGTGATGGCGGTCACCGCCCAGTCGGACGGCGGCCACTTCGTCACGTCCGTCTCGAGTCCCAGCTGGGCGGCGAGGTGCCTGGCCACGTCGACCTGCTCCTGGAGTCCGCGAAGCACGGTCGCGTCGCAGCCGTCGAGCTGGCGGGAGACCTCGGTCGAACCGCGGGCCGCGGCGTCCAGGGCAGACTGCTCAGCCGCGATCATCGTGCGGACGTCGGCGCCGCTGGGGTACACCGCTATGTCGACCTGTGCTTGATGTACCCGCGCGGCGCGCTCGGGCGTGCCCTCCTCCAGGAGGCGGACGAGCTCGCCCGCCTCCGCCGCGGTGAGCGGGGTGTCGACCGAACCGGTCGGCGTCGGGAACGGCATCCATCCGAAGCGCGCCGCGCCCGCCCGCAGGCGTCGCGCGATCTCGGCCAGGGTGCCGGAGTAGCCCGGCGCCACATCGTCGTGCACGTACGTCTCGGACTCCCGCAACGCACGCACCTGGTCGGTGAGACTGTCCACCTTGGACATGAGCTCGAGCCGTCGCTGGACCGAGCGGGTCACCCCCTCGTCGTGGGCGACCGCGTCGAAGCCCGAATGGCGGTTCGACATCGCCTTGACGCTGCGCTCCAGTTCAGCCGATCCGCTACGTTCGAGATCGGTCACGGACACGCAGAGCTTCGCCACCTCGGCGGGGAGCATGTCGCGCAGCACCCGCAATGCCTGCGCCTTCTGACTCGTCACCAGGACCCTTTGCCCCTGCGCCAGCAGTGCCGAGACGAGGTTCGCGATGGTGTGGGTCTTGCCCGTGCCGGGCGGTCCCTGGACCACCACGCCGTTGTTGACCCGTAGCCGTTCCATGATCCTCAGCTGCTCCGGGTTGGCCGGCAAGGGAAAGAGCGGATCGGAGCCGAGCAGCTCTCCAGAGGCGGCACCCTCTTCCGCCAGCCAGGCGAGCCGTTCGCCCGCCTCCATCGCGACCACGAGCTGGGCCAGACCCAGCGGCGCCTGTGCCGCCGGCCCGTGCAGCGCGCGGAGCATCGCGTCGTAGTACCCGATCAGACTCGCGCGTTCACGCCGCCGCACGACGACCGCCGGAGCCAGGCGCATCTCGGCACTCGCCCGGACCACGGGCATCGGGGCATTCGCGACAATGAAAGGGGTCTCGACGTCGAGGGCCCGCTGCGCCCAGGCCATGGCCAGCGGTTCACAGTCGACGAGCGGCGCGCTCACCGCGCCGTCGCGGATCTGGTCGTGCACGTTCTCGACCCGGAAAGCGTCGTAGCCAGGCTCACCGTCGAGCAGTTCGCGGTCCTGAACCCGTGTGTGCGCCTCGGGGTCGACGATGACCCGCACCTCGTCGCTCTCCCCGTCCACGATGGCGAGCAGGCGGGTCACGAAGATGTGATTGCGCACGTCGGTGCCCGCGGCCGTACGCCACGCCAGCAATCCCGTGCCGAGGACAAGCTCGTACTGATCCTCCTGCTGTGTGGTCAGATGTGCGGCGCTGGCCAGCGCGGAATACCACCGCCGGAAGGGCGCCGCCTTCCGGTCCCGAGCCGCCCACGCGTTCCACAGCGGAAGCCACGCCTCGAATGCCCGTCCCACGTCCGGCGCCTCATCGAGCGGGAGAACCTGGGCGGTCATCCCTCTTGTGCCATCGGGCTGGTCGACCACGACCCAGGCCGGGCCGCGATCCCGCAGAACCGGCGAGGGGTTCGACGAGTCGGCCAGAGCCGCGCGGTCGAGCCAGTTCGTCAACGCGGCTGGCGGCTCCGGCGGCGCCTCGGCCCTGATCCGCGGGACGGCGAAGAGGATCTCGCCCGGTCCAGCCTCCGCGTCTACGACCACCTCGGCCGGCAGGTCGTCGAGCCACAGCACGCTCTCGTACTGGCCCACGTCCACGATCCGCCGCCGTCGGGCCAGCGCGATGTCACGCAGGAACTCGACGAGACTGCTGGTGGTGGCGATCAGCTCTCGGTCCCTTGCCCGGGTCGACGTCATTGCTACTCCTGCCCTCCAGGGGTGTGGGTTGGTCCGGCCGTGTCGGTACGACGGTAGCGCCCGGTGGCGACACTTCGGTCATTCCGGCAAATACGGCGATTCCGGCGAAAGCCTCCGCGGCATGGCGTGGCGCGCGGGAAACTGCAGAGTAACAGCCGAACGGCCGACTGTCCACTGTAGATGAGGTGGCGATTGGGTCAGGTCGAGTCGCTACAAGGATCCAGGATTCCCCAGCCGCCGTGCTGCGTTCATTCAGCCATGTGCGGGTAGGTGTGGTCGGTCGGGGGGACGAAGGTCTCCTTGATGGACCTCGGCGAGGTCCACCGGATCAGGTTGTGCCAGGAGCCGGCCTTGTCGTTGGTTCCGCTGGCCCGGGCGCCGCCGAACGGTTGCTGGCCCACTACCGCGCCCGTGGGCTTGTCGTTGATGTAGAAGTTGCCGGCCGCGTACCGAAGTGCCTGCGCGGTCCAGTCCACCACCCGCCGGTCGGTGGCGAATACAGAACCGGTGAGCGCGTATGGGGAAGCGCCTTCCGCCTGCAGGACGGTCTCCTCGTACCGGCTGTCGTCGAAGACGTACACGCCCAGGATCGGACCGAAATACTCGGTGGTGAACACCTCGTGCGCCGGGTCGGTGCACTCGACGACGGTCGGCCGTACGAAGAATCCCTCCGAGTCGTCGGTGGTGCCACCCGCGATCACGGTGCAGGCGTCGGAGTTCTTGATGCGGTCCAAGGCCGCAGCGAGTTTGTCGAAGGCGCGACGGTCGATGACGGCACCGCCGAAGTTGGCGAAGTCGGCGACATCACCGTACGACAACGACTCCGTCGTCGCTGCCAGCCGGTCGCGCAGGCCACTGTCCCACATGGAGCGTGGCACGTACGCGCGCGAAGCCGCGGAGCACTTCTGTCCCTGGTACTCGAAGGCGCCACGGACGAGGCCGGTGAGGAGTGCATCCACGTCCGCGCTGGCATGGCCGATGACGAAGTCCTTCCCGCCAGTCTCACCGACGATGCGCGGATACGAGCGATAGCTGTCCAAATTGGACGCCACCGTCCGCCACAGCTTGTGGAAGGTCGCGGTCGACCCAGTGAAGTGCAGCCCGGCGAATTCCGGATCCGTGAGGGCGACCTCGCTGACCGGCGTGCCGTGGCCGGTGACCATGTTGATGACCCCGGGCGGCAGTCCGGCCTGCTCCAGCATGGCCATCATGTGGTGGGCCGCGAGCAGCTGGGTCACTGAGGGCTTCCACACCACGGTGTTACCCATCAGGGCCGGAGCGGTAGGGAGGTTGCCCGCGATGGCGGTGAAGTTGAACGGGGTGATCGCGACGACGAAGCCCTCGAGCGGGCGGTGGTCGAACCGGTTCCACACACCTTGGGAGGATCGCGGCTGCTCCTTGAGCAACGTCTGTCCGAAGTAGACATTGAAGCGCAGGAAGTCGATCAGCTCGCAGGCGGAGTCGATCTCGGCCTGGTACACGGTCTTGGACTGTCCCAACATCGTCGCGGCGTTGAGCGTGTCCCGCCACGGCCCGGCCAGCAGGTCGGCCGCGCGCAGGAAGATCGCCGCCCGCTCCTCGTACGGCAGGCTCTGCCACATCGAACTCGCGTCCTTGGCGGCCGCGACCGCCGCGGCGGCATCGTCGTTGGTCGCGTTGTGGGTGACCCCGAGC
>JBKOVG010000439.1:0-12799 GCA_046723845.1 Candidatus Methylomirabilota bacterium
ACCATAGCGCGGTGCTTTTGGACGATCAAGGGTTGCGTTCCGCTACGAGAAGATGCTACAAGAGGTCCACAACCCGGCAGGGACGACGCGAAACTTCACAAGTACTTACGCATTCCCTCTAGTTCCCGCCAGCGAGTTCAAACATCGCCCACTTGGTATCCACGCGCGTCCGTTGCGCGGCCGTCCTTGTACACCGCGATGCGTTTGGGTGAGGCGTGCGTGCCCAGGGTCCTCAACACCTGATCGCCCACTACGCGGAAGCTGTGCGGCACATTGGGAGGGAGCGCGACCGTATCGCCCTTCTCCAGCCGCACCTTCTCACTCTCCCGGCCGTCGATCCATGCCTCGGCCACACCCTCGAGGACGTATAGGACTTCCAGGTAGGGGTGGGAGTGCACGGGGGCAACATAGCCGGGTTGTGAGGTCTGAATGCCGGTGCGTATCGGAGTACTGCCTTCGTCGTCGCCGAGGATGAGCTGGTACGTCGCGTCGGGGCCGAACTTGACGACTTCCGTATCTGCGAGACGGATCACCTGCAGGTCGGCCATGGTCGTCTCCTCTCGCTCGGTCACGCGAGTATGGCCTTACCGTAACAGATCGCCAACTATCGCTTCTGGCCCTGGCCTCCACCGTTGTGCATGGCTTGCCAGACGCGCTCGGGCGTCACCGGCATGTCGAGGTGGCGGACGCCGAAGGGCGCCAGCGCGTCATTCACCGCGTTCATCAGCGCGGGAAGCGCGCCCACCGTGCCCGCCTCGCCCACCCCCTTGGCGCCGAGGGGATTCACCTTGGTCGGCACCTCGTACGAATCCACGTCGAAGAGCGGCATGTCGTCGGCGCGCGGCATGGTGTAGTCCATGAACGAGCCGGTGAGGAGCTGGCCGGTGCCGGCATCGTACACGAGATGCTCGAAGAGGGCCTGGCCGAGGCCCTGCACGATGCCGCCGTGGATCTGCCCCTTGACGAGGAGCGGATTGATCATCCGTCCCACGTCGTCGACCACGGAGTAGCGCACCACGCGCACCGCACCCGTCGCCTCGTCGACCTCTACCTCGCACACGTGGCAGCCGTTGGGAAACGTCACGGTGGGAGGCACGAAGGCCGCCGTCTCGCTGAAGCCGGGCTCGAGGCCAGGAGGGAGCTGGCGCGGCACGTAGGCGGCGCGGGCCACCGCGCCGAAGGCGACGCCGCGATCGGTGCCCGCTACGGTGAAGCGCCCGTCGGTGAGCTTGACGTCGTCGACGGCGGCCTCGAGGAGATGCGCGGCAATGCGGCGGCCGCGCTCGATGACCTTTTCGGTGGCGCGGAGCACGGCGGAGCCGCCCACGCCGATGGCCCCCGACCCGCCGTTGCCGCGTCCCGCGCCGAGGAGATCGCTGTCCCCCCAGAACACCTTGATGCGCTCGGGCGGCACGCCCGTGCGCTCGCTCACGATCTGCGTGAAGGCGGTCTCGTTCCCCTGCCCCATGGACGTGGTGCCCGCGAAGACGGAGATGGAGCCGTCGGCGTTCACCCGCAGCTCCGCGGTGTCGGGATTGACGGCGGTGTACGGTCCGCCCGCCACCTCGATGGGATTGGCGATGCCGAGGCCGAGCAGCTTGCCGCGGCGGCGCGCCTCCGCGCGGCGCTGGGCGAAGCCCGCGTGGTCGGCGGCGGCGAGCGCCTGGTCCATGATCCGCGGGAAATCGCCGCAGTCGTAGGTGAAGACGAGTCCCGTCTTGAAGGGCATGGCGGTGGGCGGGATCAGATTGCGCCGGCGCAGCTCGATGGGATCAATGCCGAGCTCGCGCGCCGCCACGTCGATGACGCGCTCGATGGCGTAGGTTGCTTCCGGCCGCCCCGCCCCGCGATACGGTCCGGTCAGTGTGGTGTTGCTGAACACGCCCGTGCTGGTGAGGTGGATGGCGGGCGTGGTGTAGACGCCCGCCACGCCGCCCACGTTGTTGGTGACGGGCCCCGCGCTCCGCAGCGTGAGATAGGCGCCGATGTCCACCATGAGGGCGACGCGCATGCCGAGGAACTTGCCCTGCCCGTCGAGGGCCAGCTCCGCGCTCGACACGTTGTCGCGCCCGTGCTCGTCGGTGAGGAAGCCCTCGCGGCGCTCCGACGTCCACTTCACGGGCCGCCCGAGGCGCCGGGCCGCCCACAGCACGAGCACGAGCTCGGGATAGATGCCGCTCTTCATCCCGAAGCTGCCTCCCACCTCACCCGTGATCACGCGCACGTCACTCTGGGGCACGCGAAAGATTTGCTCGGCAAGGAGGGTGCGAAGCCCGTGCGGGGCCTGGATGCCCGTGTGGAGCGTGTAGCGCCCGCTGCGCCGGTCGTAGTCGCCCACTGCGGTGCGAGGCTCGATGGGCGCCGCGGCGACGCGGGTGACCACGAAATCGAGACGCGTCACGTGCGCGGCCTCCTCGAAGGCCTTGGCCACCGCCTCCCGCGAGCCCGCTTCCCACACGAAGGCGATGTTGTCGGGCACCTCGTCCCACACCGCGGGCGCGCCGGGGCGCGTGGCCGCCGTCGCGCCCGCCACCGCGGGCAGTGGCTCGTATTCCACCACCACGTGGGCGGCGCCATCCACGGCCTCCTCCGCCGTCTCCGCCACCACGAGCGCGATGGGATCGCCCACGTGCCGGGCGCGATCCTTCACGAGGCCGGGGCGCGGGGTCTTGAAGGCGGGGGAGCCGTCGCGCCGCTTGCGCGAGCCGTCGGTGGGCAGATTGCCCAGGCCGTCCGCGGCCAGGTCGGCCCCGGTGAGCACGGCGATCACGCCGGGCGCCTTGAGGGCGGCGGAGGCGTCGATGCCGCGGATGCGCGCGTGCGCGTGCGTCGAGCGCACCACCACCGCGTGCGCCTGGCGGGGCAGGCGCACGTCATCGCCGTAGCGCCCGAGGCCCTGGACGAGATGCGGATCCTCCACGCGGCGCACCGACTGCCCCACCGCGAACTTCTCGACGGTGATGGGCTCGCTCATGACAGCCCCAGGGCGGCGCGCAGCTTCTCGCGGCGCAGCTGGCTCTCCGACCACGGCCGCCCCCCGATCACTCCGCCGTCGACCACGAGGGCGTGGCCGTTGACGAAGGTGGACTCATCGCTGGCCAGCCACAGGGCGGCGCGGGCGATGTCGTCGGGAACGCCGGGTCTCTTGATCGGCTGGAAGTTCTCCAGGACGCCTTTCATCATGGGAATGATCTCGTCCGCCTTCTCGGGGGAGAGGCCCATCGACTTGCCGAAGATGGGCGTGGCGATCGCGCCCGGGCAGATGCAGTTGACCCGGACGCCGTGCTCGCCCAGCTCCATGGCCACCGAGTGGGTGAGGTGGATGACGGCGGCCTTGGCCGCGCTGTAGATGTGCGGGCCCAGCCCCGTGCGGAGCCCCGCCACGCTCGCCGTACTGATGATGGAGCCGGCGCCCTGCTTCTTCATGACGGGCGCGGCGTGCTTCATGCCCAGGAACACGCCGCGCAGGAGCACGCCGATGGTCGCGTCGAAGCCGTCCGCCGAGACGTCCTCGATCTTTCCGCCCACACCGCCGTAGCCCGCGTTGTTGAAGATGCAGTCGAGCCGTCCGAAGCGCCGGCACGTCTCGTCCACCGCCGCCTTCACGTGGGCCTCCTGGCGCACGTCCGTGTGCACGTAGCCCACGCGCGCGCCGAGCTCCTCCGCGAGGTTCTTGCCGCGATCGTCCTGGATGTCGGCCACCATCACGGCGGCGCCTTCCTCGGCGAAGAGCCGCACCGTGGCCTCGCCGATGCCACTCGAGCCGCCCGTGATCAGCGCCACCTTGCCCTTGAGCCGAGTCATGCCGTCCTCCGTGCTAGTGCGTCTCCAACGAGTATTGGCTCCATGCCACGTGCTCCCGCAGAGTGCCGGGCCAAATTGCGAGCCAGACGAGGCCCGAGGGAGGCCGCAGCCCGAGGCGTATGGAGGTATACGTTGAGGGCTGCGGCCGACCGAGAACATGGCATTTCGAGCTGAGCCGCTCGGCGGCGAGGCGAGAGCTGAGTCGATCTGGCGAAGTCAAGTTGATCCGGCACTACGCGAGCCCCATGGCGCTCGCCACGGTCTCGAGATGGTGCGACGGGTCGCCGAAGTCGAGGGCGGCGGCCACGATGCGCTTGTGGTAGAGATGCAGCGAGTGCTCCTCGCAGAAGCTGATGGCGCCCAGGAGCTGGTGCGCCTTGCGCGCCACGGTCTGCGCGGCGCGGCCCGCGTAGGCCTTGGCCATGGCGACCTCGGCCGCGGCGTCCCGGCCCGCGTCGATCCACGTGGCCGCGCGGTAAACGAGGCCGCGCGCCGTCTCCACGTCGCGCAGGAGATCCGCGCAGGCGTGCTGGATGGCCTGGAACGATCCGAGCGGGCGCCCGAACTGCTTGCGCCCCTTCGCGTGCTCGACGGCGATGTCGAGGATCCGCTGGGCGCAGCCCACCATCTCGGCGGCGCGCGCGAGGGCGCCCGCCTGGAGCGCGGGGCGCAGTGCCTCCCATCCGCGTCCCGGCGCGCCGAGGAGGTCCTCCCGTCGCAGCGCCACGTCCGCGAAGCTCACCTCGCAGGGCCGGTCGCCCGCCATGGCCTCCATGGGAAGCACGGTGATGCCAGGCCGCCGCGCCTCGAGCAGGAAGAGGTTCAAGCCGGAGGAACCGCGCGTGGCCACGATCAGCTCGTCGGCGACGTGTGCGTCGTTCACGAAGAGCTTGCGCCCGGAGAGCCGGCCGCCCGGCTCGCCCGCGAGGGTGACGGACTCACCGTTGATCGACGCGCTCTCCTCGGCAAGCGCGAGGGCACCGATGCGCTCGCCGCGGGCCAGGGCGGGAAGGTGCCGCTCGCGCTGCGCGGCGCTGCCGCCGGTGGCGATGAGCGTGGTGGCCACCACCGCGCTCTGGGTGTAGGGGCTCGGGAAGCACGCCCGTCCCATCTCCTCGAGGAGGAGGACCACGTCGATCATAGCCCCGCCGCTGCCCCCGTATTCCGCGGGAACGAGGAGGCCAGGCCACCCCAGCACGGAGATCTCCTTCCAGAGCTCGGCGGAGAAGCCGCGCTCGCTCGCCACGCTCTCTGCCATGGCGTTGGGTGGACACTGGCGGCGGAGGAACTCGCGCACCGTGCTCATGAGGAGCTGCTGGGCGGGGGTGAGGTGGAGGTCCATGGTCTAGTTCCCCCTCACCATCTCAGCCCTCGCCTCCTCGCTCGAGGCGAGCGCCTCGGCTCGAACGGCGGCCCTCTCCCCCTTCGGGGGCGAGGAGGTCATCCTCTTGCCTCGGCGGGCAGACCGAGGCCGCGGGTGGCCACGGTGGAGCGGAGGATCTCCGAGGTGCCGCCAGCGATGGTCTGGCCGAGGCTCGTCTGGTAGAGATGCTGAATGGAGCCGCCGAGCTTCGCCCAGCGGGACTCGCCGGTGAGCGGACCGTAGAGCCCCAGCATCTCCATGCCGAGGACGGCCACCGCCTGCCCGGTCTCGTCGGCCATCACCTTCACGAGCGCCGTCTCGTAGGGCGTGGGCAGCCCCTCCCGAATCATCCACGCGACCCGGTAGAAGAGCAGGTGCACCGCCTCCACGTCGGTGGCGAGCGTGGCCAGCCGCCGCCGCACGCCAGGATCTCGCGCGAGCGGCGCCCCGCCCCGCTCGGTCACGTTCGCGTACTCGACCAGCTCGCGGAGCACGCGCCGGAGCATGGGCGCCTTGTAGAAGCGCCCCCAGAAGCGGTCCGTGTCGAGCCCACGCAGAAGCTGGGTGAAGCCCTCGCCCTCCTTGCCGAGGAGATAGCCGGCGGGCACGCGCACCTCGTCGAGAAACACCTCGTAGTGATACACCTCGCCGGTGAGGCTCCGGATCGGCCGGATGTCGAAGCCCGGGGTGGCGTTGTCGACCACGAACATGCTGAGGCCCTGATGGCGGCGTGCAGTTGTGTCGCTGCGGGCGAGCACGAGGCCGTAGTCCGCGATGCCCGCGTGGCTACTCCAGATCTTGTGGCCGCGCAGCACGTACCCGTCGCCGCGGCGCACTGCTTCCGTCTTGAGGGAGAGCAGATCGGAGCCGGACTCGGGCTCGCTGAATCCTTGCCAGAAGGTCGCCTCGCCGCGGCCGATGCGCGGCAGCACCTCGCGGCGGAGCGTCTCCGAGCCGTAGCGGATGATGCCCTCCGCCGTCTGCTGGCAGCCCGCGAGCGGGCCGAAGGGCGCGCCCACCGCGGCCAGCTCCTCGAAGAGCACGAGGGTGTGCATGAGCGAACGCTCCTGCCCCCCGAAGGTGCGCGGCCACGTCATGGTCAGCCAGCCGCGTTCGGCCAGCGCGCGCAGGAAGGCGCGGGAGTGGGCGCCCGAGCCATAGCCCGCGTCCATGCCGTCCACGGGAAAGCCGGCGGGGGGATGCGCGCGCAGGTATCCGCGAACCTCTTCGGCGAACGCCTGCTCGTCCGGGCTGAACTCGAAGTCCATGGGGAACGGGCGTCAGGATAGCGCGTCTATCCTCTGATCACTAGCCCCGGCCACGCCCTCATGCTCCCGCTCCCTCACTGAGGGAGAGGGCCGCAGTTCGAGCCGAGGCGCTCGCCTCGAGCGGGAGGCGAGGGCTGAGATGGTGAGGGTGGCCCGCTGTATCCCAAGACGATCCACGCTACCCTGTGGGCGCGAAGCTCCCACACTCGATCCCTGGAGGACTCCTCGATGACGCTCGACGACGCGGCCGTGCAGCGATTCCTCGCCACGAAGGAGATCGCGCTGCTCGCCACCGTGCAGCCCGACGGGGCGCCCCTGGCCATGCCCATGTGGTTCCTGCACGATCCGGGCACGCTGACCATGATCAGCATGGCCGACACGCAGAAGGTCCGCAACCTGCGCCGCGACGGCCGCGTGTGCGTGGTCGCCGAGGCGGGCGGAGGTGGCGAGGACATCCGCGGCGTCACCGTGTCGGGCCGCGCGGCGTTCCTCGACGACGGCGCAGAGCGGGGCGCCCTGGTGGATCGCTTCCACGCGAAGTATCCGGGCCTCTCCCGACTCTGGGGCGGACGCGCCATGCCTGCCAACCGCGTGATGTTCAGGATCACCCCGGAGCGAGTGAGGAGCTGGGGACTCGCCTAGCCTGGACTATTCACGAATGGCGCGTGTGGAATCGGCCGGGTGGCGGCGGGGGGAGGGGTGTGCTCAGGCGGAGTGGGACCCCCTCGTCCTGCGCGCAGCCCACAGGGCTGCGATTCAGGCGAGCGGGTGACGCAGCATGAGGACACCCCTCCCCCCGACGACAGGACCCGGCCGTCTCGCGCTCCGCACTTCGTGAATAGTCCAGGCTAGCCCCTCAGCGCGAGAGCAGCACCACGCCCGCTACGATCAACGCCGCGCCCGTGACCACCCGCCAGCCAATCTTCTCGGCGTGGCTCGGGAAGAGGTAGGCGAGCAGGAGCACGAAGAGCGGCGCCGTCCCCGCCAGCGGGGTGACGATACTCACGTCGCCGAAGCCGAGGGCGGCCAGCACGAGGAACACGCCGCTGTTCTCCGCGATGCCGCCCAGGATGAAGTAGCCGAGGCTGCGTCGGTCGCAGCGCAGCGAGCCCTGGTTCCCCGTGGCCGCCACGAAGGCGGTGGAGGCGATCAGCGCCGCCGTGATGTTGATGGCGGAGTCGAAGAGCGGCCCCGCGTGGCCGAGCCCGAGCTTGCGCACGACGGCCACCGTGCCGAAGCAGGAGGCGGCGAGCAAGGGATAGCCGAGGTGCCGGACGCGGAAGCCCACGTACTTGCCGGAGAGCGAGAGGAGAATGGTGCCGACCACGATCACCAGCGTGCCCACTACGATGGGCACGGTGACGCGCTCGCCCAGGAGCAGGATGGCGAGCCCGCTCGCGATGAGGGGCGCCAGGTTGGCCACGGCGGCGGCCACGGAGGCGCCCACCTTGTGGATGGCGAGCACGCGGAAGAGACGGCCGCCCGCGGTGCCGACCACCCCGGAGAAGACGAAGTAGGGCACGGCGCGCCAGTTGTAGTCCTGGTACGGTACCACCAAGAGCACGATGGACCAGAGCCCGATCACGCCGACGGCGATGTTGATCCAGAAGCCCGCGTAGAAGTTGGAGCGGCGGAGCCCGCGCTGGATGAGCGTGGTGGCCACCGCCGAGCAGAGCGCGCTCGACAGCGCCATCACCTGCGGGGCGCCGACCACGGTCGGGCTCAGCCCACCTCGGCGCGGATGCGATCGTGGAGCTTCACGAGCTCGGTCGTGATGGCGTCGACCGATCGCGCGCCCGCCTGGAAGATGGCGGTAGCGTTGAGAGTGACCCAGCCGAAGCCCATGGCCTTGAGGGAGGCGATGCGGGCGAGCACGGCGTCGTGATTCGCGTAGAAGGTCTTGCCCGCCGCGTCGCGCGGCGGTGGCGCCACCATGCTCTGCAAGCCGATGGCGGCGGGATCGCGTCCCGCCTCCTCCGCGTGGCGGCGAATGCTGGCGATGGCCGCGCGCGCCCCGTCGGCATCCTCCACGCGGCTGGCCAGCCAGCCGTCGCCGAGCCGTCCCACGCGTCGATAGGCCGGCTCGGAGTTGCCGCCGATCCAGATGGGCAGGCGGGCGCCCTGGGGCGGCTTCGGCTCCATGCTCATGGCCACCGTGCGGTAGTGCGCGCTGTCGAAGCTCACCTCCGCGTCGCCCCAGTAGGCGCGCAGGAGCCGGATGGCCTCGTCCATGCGCTTGCCCCGCGTGTGGAAGTCCTCACCGAGCGCCTCGTACTCCGACTCCTGCCAGCCCACGCCCACGCCCAGGCGCACGCGGCCGCCGGAGAGCGTGTCGAGGGTGCTCACCTGCTTGGCCACAAGGGCCGGCTGACGCTGCGGCAGCACGAGCACCTCGGTACCGAGGGTGACCCGCGTGGTGACGGCGGCGAGGTAGCCCAGGGCCATGAAGGCCTCGAGGATGGGCATGGCGGGGTTGTAGGGTCCCTTGGGGCGGCCCTCGATGGGGATGCCCATGACCACGTGATCGAAGATGTCGATGTGGTCGTAGCCGATGCGCTCGATGGCGCGCGCGAAGCGCTGCACGGCCTCCGGCCCCTCGCGATAGGACACGCTCGGAAACTCCACGGCCAGCTTCATGTCGCTCTCCTCGCTCACGGCGGGGCCCGGTCGACGTCGACCAGCGGGAACGGTGCAGCTTAGTCCGGCGGGCAGGAGGAATCAAGGACGGCTATAGTACGGCGGCAGGAGGATCCACGCTGATGGAGACAGACCTCATCGATCTGCCGCGTCCCCGACCCACCGGCGCCGTCGCGGTGGGCGCCCTCGCCCTCGGCGCCTTCGCCCTAGGAGCGCTCGCCATCGGCGCTCTCACCATCGGGCGCCTCACCGTGCGCCGCCTGCGCGTGCGCCGCTCGCACCTGCGCGCGCTCCGCATCGACGAGCTCGATGTGGGCACGCTCCGGGTCCAGTCGCTCCACATGCCGGAGAAGACTGGACCGGCCGCTCCTGCTCCGTAGCCCGATCGTCACCGCTTCCGTCCACCCACTCCGTCGCACGAGGTGAACCGTGAAGGAACGGATGCGCCCCCGGGGGCATGAGATCGCCGTGCTGTTCAGCCGGCGAAGCCGCGACGCCTACGTCGCCCTCGCCGAGGAGTCCGGCGAGACCTACACCTTCACGGATGCGTGGGATCGCCCGCGCACCTGGATCAAGGGCGAGCACGCCTATCTCGCCCCGAACGCGGCAAGCGTGCTGCTCGCCCGCTGCAACCTCAAGCACGACGTGGTCGAGGAGGCGGATCTCACCGCGGATCGCCTCGCCGGCTATCGCGCCCTGCTCGTGCCCAACGCCGCCTATCTGAGTGATGGAACCATCGAGCGGATCGAGCGCTGGCTCGACGGCGACCGCCGGCTCGTGGTGACCGGGAAGACGAATCTCCCGCCCCGCCTGCTCGGGCTCACCGCCTCCGCGCCCTTGCCCGTGAGCGGCTACACGGGCTGGCGCTGGCTCCCCGGCTCACCCTTCGCCGGCGAGGCGTGGGAGCCGCTCTACGTGAGCGGCTACGCCGGGCACGCCGCGCAGCGGGTCGAGCCGGCGCGGGGCAGCCGGGTGCTGGGCGAGCTCGTCGAGCTCACCGGCGATCTGACGGATGCACGCACGGCCACCGCGACGCCGCTCGGTCCCGCCATCGTGCTCACCGAGCGGACGGCCTACGTGGCCAACCAGGTGCTGGAGCTGATCGGCGGCATGCTCCAGGCGCATCTGAACGTGGAGGCCGTGCGCCACTGGGCGAATCCGACGCACTGGGGCGACACTCTGCTCTTCTGCCTGCGCCGGCTCTTCTTCGAGATCGGGCTGGGTCCGCTGTGGCAGACGCGCCTTCGCTCCTTCGGCGCCTACGACGGCGTCCTCTCCTTCCGCCACGACGTGCACGGCATGCTCGACTTCACCTTCCTCGACTACCAGATCGAAAACCTCATCTCCGCCAGCTACGATATCGAGGACCCCGCCTTCTCCACCAACATCAGCGAGGCCATGGCGCGCGAGTGGGTGGCGCGGACGAGCCGCCACAGCTTCATCGAGCCCGCGCTCCACAACGACAGCTCCATCGGCGATCCACCCACGGCCATCCACGGCCGCGGCCTCTACGAGCACGTGCGGAACGCCGCGCGCAACCTGGGCTTCCCCGTCGCCACGTGCGGGCGCCATGCGGGCGGGCACATGCATCCCGAGACCATCGACGCCATGGACTACCTGTACGCGCACGACGAGCGCATCCTCGGGCTCTGCACGTTCTGCTACTACCACATGATCGAGTACGGCGTGCGCGACCCGCAGGTCATGTCGGGCATCGGCGGACGAGCGCTGACCTATGTCACCGACGTGCGGCGCACTATCGCCACCCCGGGGATCTGGTTTCCCTTCCACCCCGTGGTCACCACCTCGGCGGAGTGGCGACCCCTCCGTGGCTGGGACCGTACCCACGAGTTCGATGCGGCGCCCGAGCTGGTGGAGACGATCTACGGCGGCCACAGCGCCCGCGTGGGCGGCGTGGACGACCACCTGGAGAACGGCGTCTACAGCTTTCAGTATCATCCGGAGCTGGCCCGCGATCCCTCCCTCAACAACGGCCTGGGCACCCTCGACTACGTCCGCTATGCCATCAACCTGGCGGAGCGGAGCAATTTCTGGATCGCCTCCCAGCGCGATCTCTACCAGCGCATGGCCGACTACGAGGCCCTCGTCTTCCGGCTGCGGGAGGGCGGCCGCGAGGTGACGGTGGAGAATCCGACCGACCGCCGCATCGCGGGCATGGTGGTGGAGCAGCGGCTTTCCTTCGGCAGCGTGTGGGACGGCGCCGAGGAGCTGATCCACGTGGCGAACGGAGCTTTTGTCACCCTGCCGCCGCTCGCGCCCGGCGCCAAGGTCACGCTACGTTTCAAGCCGGACACCGTGGAGGCGCCGATCATCCGTCAGCCCAGCACCAAGGGGCTGATCGTGCTCGATGCGCGCCACCTGCCGGCGAGCGGCGAGACACGGATCGTGGTCAGCGTGTGTCGCACCCAGCCGCTCTCCGTCGAGGGAGTGGATCCCGACGGCGTCTACCGGGTGGAGATCGAGGGTGAGCCGGCGCGCCACATGATTCCGCGGGTGGTGCGGACCATCCAGGCGCTGTTGGGCAAGCGCTCGAACGCCGCTGTTGCCTCGGGCCTGCGCGCCCAGACGCCAGGCACCACGCGGTTCCTCGATCTCTCGATCGTGGGCGAGCAGGACCGCTTCGTGGAGCGGACGATCCGCATCACGCGCGTCTCTCAGGAGGACACGGAGGCGGCGGGGGCGGCGATCCGCGCGGCCATTCCGCCGCGCACCGGACGCGTGACCTGAGCTACTCCGCGAGCGGGGGGCGCACGAACCAGACGACGCTAAGGGCCACGAACACCGCGAGCCCCGCGTACCAGGCATAGCGGCCGGCGTCGGCCTGGAGATGATCGCCCTTCGCGATCACGGACAGCCCCGTCACGTAAAGGATCTCGCAGGCGCCGTTGCCCGTGTCGCTGCGGGTCAGGCTGGTGTGCCGCGAGAAGATCTCCTGGCCGTCCCTCGTCACCGTGTAGTCCACGAGGAGGCCGGTGAGGCGGATCTGGTCGCCCACGTGAATGGCGCGGATCTGGCGGTCGATGGCCGCGGTGGCAGGAATGAGGTGATTGTTCGACGCCTTCTCGGGATTGAAGGGCGGTGTGAAGTTCCTCGACCAGCTGAAGGAACAGGTGAACTCGCCGCTCGTGAACTTGACCTTCCGATACGCCCCGCTCGCGACGGCGTCGCCCCACACCACGCACACGTCCTTGATGTTGCCGGGATCGACCTTGTGGCCGAGGTTGAAGAGCGCGTCGCCGCGATGCTGGGACACGACCAGTCCCGAGATGTCGTAGGTCACTCGCGGAGTCATGGCGTACGTGTAGCCCTTGATCACGATGGCGAAGGGCCGGCCGTAGCTCGCCTCCTGGAGCGGCTCCGCCTCCATGATCGAGGGCACGATGCGCGAGACGTCGGGCAGCGCCACCTCGCGCAGCGACAGATGGACGGCACCCACCAGGCACACCAGGAAGGCTATGGCCAGATAGTGTTGCAGCGCTCTCACTACCTCGATTCTCGGCCGCCCCTACCAACAGCCGGGAGCTTTTTCGCCGCCCGGCCATGGTCCAACCGCTAGCCTGGATTACTCACGAGTGCCGCACGTGCGATCGGGGCGGGTGGCGTCGGGGGCGGGGGAGCCCTCCGGCGGAGTGGGACCCCCGAAGCGTGTGCGCAGCCCAGAGGGCTGCGATTCACGCGAATGGGTGGCGCAGCTGGAGGGCTCCCC
>JBKOVG010000167.1:0-15175 GCA_046723845.1 Candidatus Methylomirabilota bacterium
GCGGGCGCCCGTGCGGCGCACCGTCTCCACAATCTCCTTCATGGACCGGTCGAGGAGATTGTGGTCGTACGCCTTGAGCCGGATGCGGATCTTCTGGTCGGCGCTGACGGTGACCATTTCCTACTCCGCGATCTCCGCCCCCCCCCCCGCGCCCCCCCGCGGGGGGCGCCGCCGGCGGGGGGGGGCGGGGGGGCGGAGATCGCGGAGTAGGCCATGCGCGACATCATCTCGCTCGCCTGCACGGAGTGCCAGCGGCGGAACTACACCACGACCAAGAACAAGCGGACCCATCCGGACCGCATGGAGATCAAGAAGTTCTGCAAGTGGTGCCGGAAGCACGTGCCGCACAAGGAGTCGAAGTAGCGCGAGGGCGGCACCAGGCTCGATAGATTCGGAGGCGTGTAGCTCTAACGGCTAGAGCACCGGACTCCAAATCCGGGGGATGGGGGTTCGAATCCCTCCACGCCTGCCAGATTGCTGCGGTGAGAGCGAAGTCGAGACGACGGAACGAGAGGACATGGAGTTCTTCGAGCGCGTCAAGCAGTTCTTTCGCGAGGTGCTGGGCGAGTTTCGCCGCGTCACCTGGCCGAACCGGGCCGAGGTCGTCAACTCCACCGCGGTGGTGCTGGCGGTGGTGGTGATCCTCGCGGTGTTTCTCGCCGCGGTGGACGTGGGGCTCTCGTGGATCGTGGATCGGGTGCTGCGATGGGGCTAGCGGGCGCGACGGGGGTACGGGGCTGATGAGCGAGACGAGCACGTCGGCGAAGCAGTGGTTCGTCGTCCACACCTACTCGGGGTTCGAGAACAAGGTGGCGTCGGCCATCGAGTCACGGGCGAAGATCTTCAACCTCCAGGACAGCTTCGGGCGGGTGATCGTCCCCACGGAGAAGGTCCGCGAGATCCGGAAGAGCAAGAAGATCGAGACGGAGCAGAAGTTCTTCCCCGGCTACCTCCTCGTGGAGATGGAGCTGACCGACGACACCTGGCACCTCGTGCGCTCCACGCCCAAGGTCACGGGCTTCGTGGGCTCGGGGGCGAAGCCGGTGGCTCTCCCCGTGGAGGAGGTGGAAGGGATCCTGAAGCAGATGGAGGAGGGCGCGGAGAAGCCCAAGCTCAAGTCCACCTTCCAGAAGGGGGACAAGGTGCGGGTGATCGAGGGGCCGTTCGTGAACTTCCAGGGCAGCATCGACGATCTCAACCCGGAGCGCGGCAAGCTCAAGGTGATGGTGGCCATCTTCGGGCGCATGACGCCGGTGGAGCTCGAGTACTACCAGGTGGAGAGGCTCTGATCCATGGCGAAGAAAGTTCAGGCGATGGTGAAGCTACAGATCCCCGCGGGCAAGGCGAATCCCTCGCCCCCGGTCGGTCCCGCCCTCGGCCAGCACGGTGTCAACATCATGGAGTTCTGCAAGGGCTTCAACGCCCAGACCAACGCGCAGGACGGGTTGATCCTGCCCGTGGTCGTCACCATTTATCAGGACCGGTCCTTCACCTTCGTGGTGAAGACGCCCCCCGCCGCCGTGCTCCTGAAGCGTGCGGCGGGCATCGCCAAGGCCTCGGCGGTGCCGCACAAGGACAAGATCGGCAAGGTGACCCGGGCGCAGGTGCGCGAGATCGCGCAGACCAAGATGGTCGACCTCAACACGGATTCCATCGAGTCCGCCATGCGCACGGTCGAAGGCACGGCCCGCAGCATGGGCATCGACGTGGTCTAGGGGAGAAGCCGACATGGCCGTCATGACCAAGCGATTCAAGGCCGCGGAGACCCTCATCGATCGGAGCAAGAGCTACTCGATCGAGGAGGCGGTGGACATCGTGGCGAAGTCGCCCGTGGCGAAGTTCGACGAGAGCGTGGACGTCTCCCTCCGGCTGGGCGTCGACCCCAAGCACGCCGACCAGATGGTGCGGGGAGCCATCGTGCTGCCCCACGGCATCGGCAAGGCGGTGCGGGTGGCCGTGTTCGCCAAGGGTGAGAAAGAGCGGGAAGCGCGCGAGGCGGGCGCCGACGTGGTGGGCGCCGAGGATCTCGTGGAGAAGATCCAGGGTGGCTTCATGGACTTCGACTCGACCATCGCCACTCCGGATCTCATGGGGCAGGTGGGCCGGCTCGGCAAGGTGCTGGGCCCCCGCGGACTCATGCCCAATCCCAAGCTGGGCACCGTCACCTTCGACGTGGGGCGCGCGGTGCGCGAGGTCAAGGCGGGCAAGGTCGAGTTCCGCGTCGACAAGGCGGGCAACGTCCACGTCCAGGTGGGTAAAAAGTCGTTCGCCAAAGAACATCTGGTGGCCAACGCCATGGCCCTGCTCGAGGCCATCGTGAAGGCCAAGCCGGCCGCGTCCAAGGGCACATATCTGCGCACGGTGACCCTGTCCACCACCATGGGCCCCGGCATTCCCGTCGACGCCCAGCGCGTGGCGAACCAGTTCAAGAAGTAGGTCAACAAGGAGCGGGACGTGCCCACTCAAGCGAAAGCAGAGAGCGTCGAAGCCCTCAAGGAACGGCTGGGCTCCGCCAAGACTGCCGTGCTCACGGAGTACCGAGGGCTCTCCGTCCAACAGATCTCGGATCTGCGCAAGCAGCTCAAGGGCGCCGCCGCCGAGTACAAGGTGGTCAAGAACCGTCTGGCGCGGCTCGCCGTGAAGGACTCGCCGCTCGACGCGCTGGGGCCGCACCTCAAGGGCCCCACCGGGCTCGCTTTCACCAAGCAGGATCCGGTGGCGGTGGCCAAGGCGCTCCAGACCTTCGTGAGGACCAACCCGCAGCTGCAGATCAAGCTCGGCCTCGTCGAAGGCAAGGTCCTCCAGCCCGCGGAGCTCAAGGCGCTGGCCGACCTTCCCTCCAAGGAACAGATTCGGAGCCAGATCGTGGGCGCGGTCCAGGGACCCATGGCTCAGCTCGTGAGCCTCCTGCAGGCGCCGCTCCGGGAGCTCGTGTACGTGCTGGAGGCCAGGGGCAAAGACGCCGCCGAGCCGGCTTGAGACACGTTTTCACTTCAGGGACGTAGCACACCACACACGGAGGCGGATGACATGGCGACGAACATCGAAGAGATTGCGGAGAAGCTGGACTCCCTGACGCTGCTGGAGGCGTCCCAGCTCTCGAAGCTCTTGCAGGAGAAGTGGGGAGTGTCGGCGGCGGCCGCGGTGGCCGTGGCGGCGCCCGCTCAGGGCGGCGCGGCGGGCGGCGGGGCGGCGGCGACCGAGGAGAAGACGGAGTTCGACGTGATCCTGTCCGCGGCGGGCGAGAAGAAGATCCAGGTCATCAAGGTGGTGCGCGAGCTCACCGGCCTCGGCCTCAAGGAGGCCAAGGATCTCGTGGACGGGGCGCCCAAGCCGGTGAAGGAGAAGATCGCCAAGAACGAAGCGGCCGACATGAAGAAGAAGCTCGAGGAGGTCGGGGCCACGGTGGAAGTCAAGTAGCCGCCCTGCGCGCGAGAGAGCTTGGAGCGGGGGCGCGAGCCCCCATCGACCAACGTGGACCCCGCCCGCGAAGGACGGGGTTGAGCACCCGGCGGCGTGACGCCGCGGGAGCGCGGAGGGTGTATGGCGAGTACGATCCAGTGCGGGCGTCGGACCCGCGAGGACTTCGGCAAGATTCCGTCCATCGTCGAGATCCCCAACCTCATCGAGATCCAGAAGCGCTCGTACGAGCAGTTCTTGCAGAAGGACGTGGCGCCCGAGCGTCGCGAGGAGACGGGGCTGCAGGCGGTGTTCAAGTCCGTGTTCCCCATCGCGGACTACAACGACAACGCCCTGCTGGAGTTCGACAGCTATCACTTCGGTGACCCGAAGTACACCGTGGAGGAGTGCCACGACCGGGGGATGACCTTCGCCATCCCCCTCAAGGTCACCCTGCGTCTCGTGGTCTACGACCACGACAAGGAAGCCAAGACGCGGACCATCCGGGAGCAGCGCGGCCAGGAAGTGTACCTGGGCGAGCTGCCCCTCATGACGGACAAGGGCACCTTCATCATCAACGGGACCGAGCGCGTGGTGGTGTCGCAGCTCCAGCGCTCGGCCGGGGTGTTCTTCGACGACGACAAGGGCAAGACGGTCGCCTCCGGCAAGCTCCTCTACTCCGCCCGGGTCATTCCCTATCGCGGGTCGTGGGTGGAGTTCGAGTTCGACGCCAACGACATCCTCTTCGTGCGGGTGGATCGCCGGCGCAAGATGCTCGCCACCGCCTTCCTGCGCGCCTTCACCTTCCTGGAGAAGGGCGTGATCATCTCCGATGCGGAGATCCTCGGCCAGTTCTACGAGACGGAAGAGGTGCTGAGCTTCGAGGATCGCCACGCCTGGGTGAAGCTGCACGCGGAAGCCCACAATGGGGTGAAGGTCGCCGACGACGTCAAGCCGCCGCGGCATCGCGAGCCGCTGGTCGCCGCGGGCAAGACGCTCAATCCCCGCATCATCGAGAAGCTGGTGGAAGCGGGGGTGACCAAGATCCCCGTGCGGGCCGATTCCCTGGTGGGACGTCGCACCGCCGATCGCGTGGTGGATGCCGACACGGGCGAGGTGCTGGTGGAGACGAACCAGGAGATCAGCCAGACCCTCCTCACCCAGCTCATGGCGCGCAAGACCTCGCCGATCAAGCTCCTCACCATCATTCCCGGCAAGGCCGACGCTTCTCTCTACGAGACGCTGGCCCGCGACCACTTCAAGAATCCCGACGAGGCGCTGGTGGAGATCTACCGCCGGCTCCGTCCCGGCGATCCGCCCACCGTGGACTCCGCCCGGGCCCTCTTCCGCGGCATGTTCATGGATCCCCGTCGCTACGACCTGGCGCGGGTGGGCCGCTTCATGATCAACAAGAAGCTCGGCATCAACGCCAACCTGAACATCAAGACGCTCCGCGGGGAAGACGTGGTCGCGGTCATCCGCCACCTCCTCATGGTGCGGCTGGGCACCAAGCCCACCGACGACATCGACCACCTGGGCAACCGGCGCGTGCGCTCGGTGGGCGAGCTGCTGGAGAACCAGTTCCGGGTCGGCCTCACCCGCATGGAGCGGGCGGTCAAGGAGCGGATGTCGATCTCCGACATCACCAACCTGATGCCCCACGACCTCATCAACGCCAAGCCGGTCTCGGCGGTGGTGAAGGAGTTCTTCGGGTCGTCGCAGCTGAGTCAGTTCATGGACCAGACCAACCCCCTGGCCGAGCTGACCCACAAGCGCCGCCTCTCCGCCCTCGGTCCCCGCGGACTCTCCCGGGAACGGGCGGGCTTCGAGGTGCGCGACGTGCACCCCACGCACTACGGGCGCATTTGCCCCATCGAGACGCCGGAAGGCCCGAACATCGGCCTCATCTCCTCCCTCAGCACCTACGCCCGCATCAACGAGTTCGGCTTCATCGAGACGCCGTACCGCAAGGTCCAGGGGGGGGTGGTCTCGGACGAGATCGTGTTCCTCACCGCGCTGGAGGAGGAGCAGTTCGTCATCGCCCAGGCCAACGCCGAACTCGACGCGCGCAACCGCTTCGTGCGCGAGCGCGTGTCGGCGCGCAAGGGCGGTGAGTACAAGATGGTCTCCCCCGAGGAGCTCAACTACATGGACGTGTCGCCGAAGCAGCTGGTGTCGGTGGCCGCGGCCATGGTGCCCTTCCTGGAGAACGACGACGCCAACCGCGCTCTCATGGGCTCCAACATGCAGCGCCAGGCCGTGCCGCTGCTGCAGCCGGAAGCGCCCCTGGTGGGCACGGGCATGGAGCACATCGTGGCGCGCGACTCGGGGGCCGTGGTGCTCGCGCGGCGGCCGGGGGTGGTCGAGTACGTGTCGGCCAACCGCATCGTGGTGCGCGCGGAGACCCGCTCCAAGAAGGCGGATCCCGTCCAGGACCTGCCGCTGGACATCTACAACCTGACCAAGTACCGCCGCTCCAACCAGAACACCTGCATCAACCAGCGGCCCATCGTGAAGAAGGGCGACCGCGTGCACGCGGGCGACGTCATCGCCGACGGACCGGGAACGGACCAGGGCGAGCTGGCCCTCGGGCGCAACGTGCTGGTCGCCTTCATGCCGTGGGGCGGCTACAACTTCGAGGACGCCATCCTCGTCTCGGAGCGGCTGGTCAAGGACGACCGCTACACCTCGATCCACATCGAGGAGTTCGAGGTCCAGGCCCGTGACACCAAGCTCGGCAAGGAAGAGGTGACGCGCGACATTCCCAACGTCTCCGAGGAGGCCCTCAAGGACCTCGATGACTCGGGGATCGTCCGCATCGGGGCCAAGGTCAAGCCGGGCGATATCCTGGTGGGCAAGATCACGCCGAAGGGCGAGACCCAGCTCACTCCCGAGGAGAAGCTGCTCCGCGCCATCTTCGGCGAGAAGGCAGGCGACGTGCGCGACACCTCGCTCACCGTGCCCCCCGGCATCGAGGGCACGGTGGTCGACGTGAAGGTGTTCTCGCGCCGGGGCGTGGACAAGGACGACCGCGCCAAGTCCATCGAGGAGGAAGAGGTGGCGAGCCTGGAGAAGGACTACCAGGACGAGATCGCCATGGTGGAGATGGAGCGCGACCAGAAGCTCAAGAACATCCTGGTGGGCAAGACGCTCGCTCAGGACATGGTCGATCCCATCCGCAAGGACAAGGTCTCCAAGAAGGGCGACAAGATCGACCGGGCCGAACTCGACAACTTCTCCTGGCACGAGCTCAAGAAGATCAAGATCAAGGAAGACGACGGTCTCGCCAACACCATCAAGCGCATCGAGGAGCTGGCCGACGATCAGATCGCCTTCTTCGACCGCATGCTGGAGGAGCGGGTAGGCCGCCTGCGCCGCGGGGACGACCTGCCCCCCGGCGTGATCAAGATGGTCAAGGTCTACGTGGCGGTGAAGCGCAAGCTCTCCGTGGGCGACAAGATGGCGGGTCGCCACGGCAACAAGGGCGTGGTGTCGCGGGTCCTCCCCGAGGAGGACATGCCGTACCTGCCCGACGGCACGCCGGTGGAGATCGTCCTCAATCCCCTCGGAGTTCCCTCCCGTATGAACGTCGGCCAGATCCTGGAGACGCACCTCGGGTGGGCGGCCAAGGCCCTCGGGGTGTGGGTCGCCAGTCCCGTGTTCGACGGGGCCACGGAAGGCGAGATCCGCGAGCACCTCAAGCAGGCCGGCCTGCCCCAGTCGGGCAAGACCCGCCTCTTCGACGGGCGCACGGGCAAGCCCTTCCACCAGGAAGTGACGGTAGGGCAGATCTACATCCTGAAGCTCGCCCACCTCGTGGACGACAAGATGCACGCGCGGTCGATCGGGCCCTACTCCCTCGTCACCCAGCAGCCGCTGGGCGGCAAGGCGCAGTTCGGCGGCCAGCGCTTCGGTGAGATGGAGGTGTGGGCGCTCGAAGCCTACGGAGCGGCCCACACCCTGCAGGAGATGCTCACGGTCAAGTCGGACGATGTCGAGGGTCGGAACCGGATCTACGAGGCCATCGTGAAAGGAGAGAATTTCCTCGAGCCTGGTACGCCGGAGTCCTTCAACGTGCTCGTGAAGGAGCTGCAGAGCCTGGCCCTGGACGTGGAGCTCGTGCCCAAGGACGGCAAGAAGCCGGCCGCCTAGGACGAGGTCCCGTGAGCGAAGCACAGAGCATGAGCCGTTGGACGCCGCGGGGCCGATGCCCCGCCTTCCGAGGCGAACAGCGTAAAAGGAGATCGCCAGAATGCTGACGGACCGGACATTCGGCAGCCTCGTTCGCGAGGAGAAGCCTGCGCGGGACCTCTGGGGCATCCTCGATCGGCACCCGAAACCCATGACCTTCGGCGCGATCCGCATCAAGCTGGCCGCGCCGCAGAAGATCCGCGACTGGTCGCACGGTGAGGTGAAGAAGCCCGAGACCATCAACTACCGCACGTTCAAGCCGGAGCGGGACGGCCTCTTCTGCGCCCGCATCTTCGGGCCGACCAAGGACTACGAGTGCGCGTGCGGCAAGTACAAGCGCATGAAGTTCGCCGGGGTCATCTGCGACAAGTGCGGGGTGGAGGTGACGCGGGCGCGCGTGCGCCGCGAGCGCATGGGGCACATCGAGCTCGCCTCTCCTGTCTCCCACGTGTGGTTCTTCAAGGGCCTGCCCTCGCGCATCGGCCAGCTCCTCGACATGTCCCTGCGCGAGCTGGAGAAGATCCTCTACTTCGAGGAGTACGTCGTCCTCGACCCCGGCAAGGTCCCCGGGCTCAAGAAGAAGGATCTGGTCGCCGTGGACAAGACGCGCAAGCTCCAGGAGGAGCACGGCCACGACGCCTTCGCGGTGGGTATGGGCGCCGAGGCCATCCGCGAGCTGCTGCGGGCCATGGATCTCGACGTGCTCGCCCGCGAGCTGCGGAGCGGCATGAGCGTGGAGACCTCCGCCCAGAAGCGGAAGAAGATCGTCAAGCGGCTCAAGGTGGTCGAGGCCTTCCTCAAGTCCGGCAACCAGCCGGAGTGGATGATCCTCGAGGTCCTGCCCGTCATCCCGCCCGAGCTGCGCCCCCTCGTGCCCCTCGACGGCGGCCGCTTCGCCACCTCGGACCTCAACGATCTCTACCGGCGGGTGATCAACCGCAACAACCGGCTCAAGCGGCTCATGGAGCTACGGGCGCCCGAGATCATCATCCGGAACGAGAAGCGCATGCTGCAGGAGGCGGTGGACGCGCTGTTCGACAACGGCCGGCGCGGCCGGGTCATCACCGGCCCGAACAATCGCCCCCTGAAGTCGCTCTCCGACACCCTCAAGGGCAAGCAGGGGCGCTTCCGCCAGAACCTGCTCGGCAAGCGGGTGGACTACTCCGGACGCTCCGTGATCGTGGTGGGGCCGTACCTGAAGCTCCACCAGTGCGGGCTGCCCAAGAAGATGGCCCTCGAGCTCTTCAAGCCGTTCATCCTCCGCAAGCTGGAGGAGCGCGGCATCGCCTCGTCCATCAAGGCGGCCAAGAAGTTCGTGGAGAAGGAGCGGCCCGAGGTGTGGGACATCCTGGAAGAGGTCATCACGGAGCATCCCGTGCTCCTCAACCGGGCGCCCACCCTGCATCGGCTGGGCATCCAGGCCTTCGAGCCGATCCTCGTCGAGGGCAAGGCCATCGAGATCCACCCTCTCGTCTGCACCGCCTTCAACGCGGACTTTGACGGAGACCAGATGGCCGTGCACGTGCCGCTCTCCATGGAAGCGCAGATGGAGGCGCAGGTGCTGATGCTCTCCGCCAACAACATTCTCTCGCCGTCCAACGGGGCGCCCGTGGCCATTCCGACCCAGGACATGGTCTTCGGGATCTACTACCTCTCCAAGGAGCGGGCGGGGGCCAAGGGCGAGGGCCGGCTCTTCGCGGATCCGGAAGAGGCGCGCATCGCCTACGACAACGAGGACGTCGATCTGCAGGCGCGCATCCGCCTGCGCTACAACGGCGGGGTCATCGAGACCACGGTGGGCCGCACTCTCCTGAACGACGTGGTGCCGGAGTCGCTCCGCTTCGTGAACAAGGAGCTCAAGAAGAAGGAGATCGGCGCCCTCATCGGCGAGTGCTACAACCGCCTCGGCAACGAGGCCACCGTGGCCTTCCTCGACGACCTGAAGGACATCGGCTTCCGCTACGCCACCCTGTCCGGCCTGTCCATCGGCATCGAGGACATGCACATCCCGGCCGCCAAGGGTGAGCTCATCGAGCGGGCGCGCCGGCAGGTCAACGAGGTGGAGCAGCAGTACCAGGATGGCGTGATCACCAATGGTGAGCGCTACAACAAGGTGGTCGACATCTGGGCGCACACCACCGAGCAGATCGCCGACGCCATGTTCCGCGAGCTGGAGGGCGGCGAGCAGGGCGGCGAGTTCAACCCCATCTACATGATGGCCGACTCGGGAGCCCGCGGCTCCAAGCAGCAGATCCGCCAGCTCGCGGGGATGCGCGGTCTCATGGCCAAGCCCTCGGGCGAGATCATCGAGACGCCCATCACCTCCAACTTCCGCGAAGGCCTCACCGTGCTGGAGTACTTCACCTCCACCCACGGCGCGCGCAAGGGTCTGGCCGACACCGCCCTCAAGACGGCGGACTCGGGCTACCTCACCCGGCGGCTCGTCGACGTGTCCCAGGACGTCATCGTGTCCGAGTACGACTGCGGCACCGTGAAGTACATCGACGCCGCCCCGCTCGTGGAGGGCGGCGACATCATCCAGTCCCTGCGCGACCGCGTGCTGGGCCGCGTGGCCGCCGAGGACATCCGCGATCCCTTCACGGGCGAGATCATCGTGCAGGCGAGCACGGAGATCAACGAGGAGCTTGCGCAGAAGATCGAGGACTCGGGCCTGGAGCGGGTGCGCATCCGCTCCGCGCTGACCTGCGAGTCGAAGCGCGGGATCTGCGTCATGTGCTACGGGCGCAACCTGGGCACGGGCCGCCTCGCGGAGTTCGGGGAGGCGGTGGGCATCATCGCCGCCCAGTCCATCGGCGAGCCGGGCACCCAGCTCACCATGCGCACCTTCCACATCGGCGGCACGGCGAGCCGCGTGGTCGAGGCGTCCAAGCACGACGCCAAGCACGCGGGCATCGTCAAGTATCACAACATCCGCTCCGTGGTGAACCGCGACAACGACATCGTCGTGCTCAACCGCAACGGCGAGATCGTGGTGGTGGACGAGCGCGGCCGTGAGAAGGAACGGTATCCCGTGGTGCCGGGCGCCCGCATCAAGATCAAGGATGAGGGCAAGGTGACCATGGGCAAGCTGCTCGTGGAGTGGGATCCCTTCACCACGCCCATCCTCACCGAGGTGAGCGGCACCGTCACCTTCCGCGACATCGTGGACGGCGTCACCATTCGTGAGGAGTTCGACGAGGTCACCGGCCTCGCCCGACGCGTCATCATCGAGGATCAGGAGGGCAAGCTCCAGCCGCGGGTGTCCGTGAAGGCGCCCACCGCCGCGGGGGGCGACAACACGCCCGACGCGGAGTCGGTGGGAGAGACACGGGGCCGTTACATGCTGCCGGTGGGCGCCCACCTCCTCGTGGCCGACGGCACCGAGGTGCACCAGGGCGACATCATCGCCAAGATCCCGCGTGAGACGACCAAGACCAAGGACATCACGGGCGGTCTGCCGCGGGTGGCCGAGCTCTTCGAGGCGCGCAAGCCCAAGGAGCAGGCGGTCATCACCGAAATCGACGGCGCCGTGGAGTTCGCAGGCTTCGTGAAGGGCATGCGCAAGATCGTCATCCGCGCGGACGACGGGGAGACCAAGGAGTACCTGATCCCACGCGGCAAGCACATCTCCGTGCACGAGGGCGACCGGGTGAAGGCGGGCGAGGCGCTGATGGACGGCTCCCCGAATCCCCACGACTACCTGGCCGTCCTCGGCGATCGCGAGCTGCAGCGCTACCTCGTGAACGAGGTCCAGGAGGTGTATCGCCTGCAGGGCGTGACCATCAACGACAAGCACATCGAGATCATCGTGCGCCAGATGCTCCGGCGCGTGCGCATCGAGGAAGTCGGCGGCACCGACTTCGTGGTCGGCGAGCTCGTGGACAAGTTCGTCTTCCAGGAGGAGAACGACAAGGCCACCGCGGCGGGCAAGCCGGCGGCCACCGCCAAGCCCGTCCTCCTCGGCATCACCAAGGCCTCGCTGTCCACGGACAGCTTCATCTCGGCCGCCTCCTTCCAGGAGACGACCCGGGTGCTGACCGAGGCGGCCATCAGCGGCAAGACGGACGACCTGCGCGGCCTGAAGGAGAACGTCATCGTGGGCCGGCTCATCCCTGCCGGCACCGGCCTCGGCCACTACACGCGCGCCGAGGTGCTGAGCCAGGGCGGCGAGGAGGCTTTGGTGGCCGTGGAGGAGGCGCCCGCGGAGGAGATCTTGGACGCCGGCGACGGAGACGGGGAGGAGATCGCCCAGGCCGGGTGACAGTCTGTCGGGGGACAGCGTCAACTCCTTGACAAGGCCCCCTAATTCAGGTAGAAAGTTAGAGTTTTGGCCCTAGTGACCGGACGTTGGGTCCCGGCCTCGGGGCCACAGGGGAGATATGCCGACAATCAATCAGTTGGTGAGGCAGGGCCGTGAGGCGGTGCGGAAGAAGTCCAAGACGCCCGCCATGGAGGCCTGCCCGCAAAAGCGTGGGGTGTGCATCCGCGTCTACACCACCACGCCGAAGAAGCCCAACTCCGCCCTGCGGAAGGTCGCCCGCGTGCGACTGACCAACGGCCTCGAGGTGACGTCGTACATCCCCGGGGTGGGGCACAACCTGCAGGAGCACTCGATCGTCCTCATCCGAGGCGGTCGCGTGAAGGACCTGCCGGGCATCCGCTATCACATCATCCGCGGCTCGCTGGACACGGCGGGGGTGGCGGGACGCAAGCAGAGCCGGTCGAAGTACGGAGCCAAGCAGCCCAAGGGCGGAGGCGGCTCCTAGATGCGCCGGGCCGGGGCGGCGCGTCGTGAAATCCTGCCGGATCCCAAGTACGGGAGCCGGATCGTGGCGAAGTTCGTCAACATGATGATGTATGGGGGCAAGAAGAGCACGGCCGAGCGGATCATGTACGACGCCATGGGGAGCATGGAAGATCGGGCCAAGCAGGACGCCCTCAAGCTCTTCAAGGCGGCGGTGGACAACTGCAAGCCGGCGGTGGAGGTCAAGTCCCGCCGCGTGGGCGGCTCGACCTATCAGGTGCCCGTGGAGGTGCGGCCTGATCGGCGCACCGCGCTCAGCATGCGATGGCTCATCGGAGCCGCGCGGCGGCGGGCGGAGAAGAGCATGGCCGAGCGACTGGCTGGCGAGCTCCTCGACGCAGCGAACAACCGTGGCACCGCGGTGAAGAAGCGAGAAGACACTCACAAGATGGCGGAGGCCAACAAGGCGTTCGCGCACTATCGCTGGTAGTTACCGAGAGTCGAAGAGGGGGGCCGCAGCCTCGACCCCCCTCTTCTCTTGAGTAGCGCCGAGGGAAAGGACGCGTCGTGGAATCGCAGTATCCGCTGGAGCGGACCAGAAATATCGGCATCATGGCGCACATCGATGCCGGCAAGACCACCACCACCGAACGTGTGCTGTATTACACCGGCCGGTCGTACAAGATCGGCGAGGTGCACGAGGGCACCGCGACCATGGACTGGATGGTCCAGGAGCAGGAGCGCGGCATCACCATCACCTCCGCCGCCACCACCTCTTTCTGGAAGGACTGCCGCATCAACATCATCGACACCCCCGGCCACGTGGACTTCACCATGGAGGTCGAGCGATCCCTTCGGGTGCTGGACGGCGCCATCGCCATCCTGGACGCGGTGTCGGGGGTCGAGCCCCAGACGGAGACGGTGTGGCGCCAGGCGGACAAGTACCGGGTGCCGCGCATCGTCTACGTGAACAAGATGGACCGCGTCGGCGCCGACTACTACCGTTGCCTCGCCATGCTCAAGGATCGCCTGGGCGCGCACCCGGTGCCCATCCAGATCCCCCTCGGCCGTGAGGATCAGTTCAAGGGTGTGGTGAACCTGGTCGAGCAGGTTGCCTACGTGTGGTCCGACAGCGAGGACCTGGGACAGAGCTTCCAGACGGTGGAGATCCCCGCCGACCTCAAGGACCAGGCCGCGGAGTACCGCGAGAAGATGATCGAGGGGCTGGCCGAGGTGGACGATCACCTCATGGAGAAGTACCTCTCCGGCGAGAAGGTCACCGCGGAGGAGATTCGGGCCGCGGTGCGGGCCGGCACCATCTCCATGAAGCTCTTCCCCATCATCTGCGGCGCGTCCTTCAAGAACAAGGGCGTGCAGCCCATGCTGGACGCCGTGGTCGACTATCTCCCCTCGCCCCTCGACGTGCCCGCGGTGACCGGGGTGAATCCGGAGACCAACGAGCACGAGTCGCGGGAGGCGGAGGCCAAGTCGCCCTTCTCCGCGCTGGCCTTCAAGATCATGAACGATCCGTTCGTGGGCCAGCTCACCTTCGTGCGCGTCTACTCCGGCACCCTCAGCTCGGGCACCGGCGTGTACAACTCCACGCGCGACAAGAAGGAGCGTATCGGCCGTCTGGTGCGCATGCACGCCAACAAGCGCGAGGAGATCGAGTCGATCTCCGCGGGCGACATCGCGGCGGTGGTGGGTCTCAAGGACACGCGCACGGGCGACACCCTGTGCGATCCCAACAAGCCCATCATCCTCGAGTCCATGGACTTCCCGGCCCCCGTCATCGCGGTGGCCATCGAGCCCAAGACCAAGGCCGACGAGGAGAAGCTCGGTCAGTCCCTCGCGCGCCTGGCCATGGAAGATCCGACCTTCAAGGTCAACGTGGATCCCGAGACCACCCAGACCCTCATCCACGGGATGGGCGAGCTGCACCTCGAGATCATCGTCGACCGCCTCCTCCGCGAGTTCAAGGTCGAGGCCAACGTGGGCAAGCCGCAGGTCGCCTACCGCGAGACCGTCCGCCAGAAGGCGGAGGCGCAGGGCCGCTTCGTCCGGCAGACGGGTGGGCGCGGCCAGTACGGCGACGTATGGCTGGAGATCGAGCCCTCCGAGACGGGCGCGGGCGTGGTGTTCGAGAACAAGCTCAAGGGCCCGGCCATTCCCCGCGAGTACGTCCCCGCGGTGGAGAAGGGCATCAAGGAAGCGGCGGAGACCGGCGTGCTCGCCGGCTATCCCGTGGTCGACATCCACGTCTCGCTCACGGACGGCAGCTACCACGAGGTGGACTCGAGCGAGATGGCCTTCAAGATCGCCGCCTCCATGGGCTTCAAGGAAGTGTGTCGCAAGGCCAAGCCCGTGCTCCTCGAGCCCGTGATGGACGTGGAGGTCGTGGTGCCCTCGGAGTATCAGGGCGCGGTGGTGGGCGACCTCAACAGCCGTCGCGGCCGCGTGGTGAGCATGGACAGCCGCGGCAACGCCCAGGTCATCCGCGCCAACGTTCCCCTCGGTCAGATGTTCGGCTATGCCACCGACGTCCGCTCCATGACCCAGGGGCGGGCCACCTACACCATGCAGTTCGCCCGCTACGAGGAAGTGCCCCGGAACATCGCCGAGGAGATCATGGCCAAGGCGGCCGGCAAGGGCACTCCCCGCACGGGCTCCCGCTAGCCCGTCACAGGAGACATCACCGTCATGGCCAAGGCAAAGTTCGACCGGTCGAAGCCGCACGTGAACATCGGGACGATCGGGCACATCGATCACGGGAAGACGACGCTGACCTCGGCGATCACGAAGGTGCTGCACACGAAGTACAGCGGGGTGGCGGTGCGGGAT
>JBKOVG010000021.1:0-15261 GCA_046723845.1 Candidatus Methylomirabilota bacterium
GCGTCGACATGAGGGTGTCACCTTCGGTGAGCTTGTCGCGCGGGACGTATTCGGCGCCGGGCTTCGGGACGTAGCGCGTCCGCGAATTGGACGTGGAGAGCTTTTCCCTCGGGTTCTCGAGGTTGAAGACGGCCATGTCGACCACCTGCTTGCCCTCGAGATCGGTGATGCGAAGCGTCTGCCCCTTCTTCACGACGAGGCCGAACCCGAGCTTCGGCGGGATGACGTGGTCGACGATGCGCTTCATGGGAAGCCCCCTGTGGGTTGGCAGCGCGAGTATCCGTCTCGAGCGGTACTATCCGGTGCGTCCTCGCCGCCGTCAAGGACGCGCGGCCCCATGATAGGCTAGGCCGCCGCTGCGGATCCCGCTCACGCCAAGGAGGCGCTCGTATGAGGCAGTGCCGCACGCTCGGCGTCGCATGCATGGTGCTGGTCCTCGCTCTTCTCGCGCCTCGCCCGTCCGCGGCCGCGGAGACGATCCGCATCGGCTACTTGGGCCCGCTCACCGGCATCTTCGCCCAGGCGGGCAAGGACATGCTCGACGGCCTCAAACTCTCACTCGAGCAGGTCAACTACCAGGCGGGCGGCCGCAAGATCGACCTCATCGAGGAGGACACCGAGGGCAACTCGGCCACCGCCATCGCCAAGTACCGCAAGCTCATCGACCACGACAAGATCCACGTCCTCACCGGCGTCCTCCTCGCCAACGTGGGGCAAAGCCTCGTACCGCTCATCGAGCGTGATCAGCTTCCCACCCTCTTTCTCACCACGCCCGACGAGCTGACCAAGCGCAAGATCGCCAAGTGGATCCTGCGCTCGAACTTCTCGGCGAGCCAGATCATGCATCCGCTCGGGGACTACGCGGCCAAGACACTCAAGTACCGGCGGGCGGCGGCCATCGCCATGGACAACGCCTTCGGGCACGAGGAGATCGGCGGCTTCCAGCGCGTGTTCGAGGACGGCGGAGGTAAGGTCGTGCAGAAGCTCTGGGTGCCCCTCAACGCGCTCGACTTCGCCCCCTATCTCTCCCAGGTCCAGAAGGACGTGGACGCGGTGTGCGCGGTGTTCGTGGCGGGACAGGCCGTGCGTTTCGTGAAGCAGTACGGCGAGTCCGGGCTCAAGGTCAAGACGCCGCTGCTCGGCACCGGCGTGATGACGGACGAGAGCGCGCTCCGCGGCATGGGCGACGAGGCCTTGGGCATCGTGGGTGCGCTGCTCTGGAGCCCGACCCTGCAGAATCCCGCCAACCAGGTCTTCATGAAGCTCGCCACGGCCAAGGTGGGACGGACGCCCGCCTACTTCACCGCCATCATGTACAGCTCGGGCCGCTGGATCGCCGATGCCGCGCAGTCGCTGAACGGCCAGGTCGAGGACCGCGAGAAGTTCGTCGCGGCCATCCGGCGCGCCATCGAGACGGTGCCCGACCCCCGGGGCCCCATCAAGCTCGACGAGTACGGCAATCCCACCGAGAACGTCTATATCGTCCGCGTGGAGAAGTCCGGGGGCAAGCTCGTCAACACCGTCATCTATACCTACCCCGCGGTGTCTCAGTTCTGGACGTACAAGCCCGAGGAGTTCCTCAAGAGTCCCGCCTACACGCGCGACTATCCGCCCGCCAAGCCCTGAGCGGGGGCGCATGCGCGTCGGGTTCTTCTTCTGGCCGTACACCCCCGAGTACACGGAGCGCATGACGCGCCTCGGCGAGGCGCACGGCTTCGACATGGTCGGCATCGCGGACACCCCGGGCAACGCCATGGATCCGTGGGTCGCCATGACGCTGGCCGCCTCCGCTACCTCGCGCGTCCGGCTCGCCACGTGCGTGACCAATCTCGTGACTCGTCATCCCTCCATCACCGCCTCCGCCGCCGCGTCGGTGGACGTGGTGTCCGAGGGCCGCAGCGTGCTCGGCATCGGAGCGGGGCACAGCGGCGTGGCCAACGTGGGCAGCTCGCCCACGGATCCCTCGTCGCTTCGCGATGGCCTCACGTTTCTCCGCGCCGCGCTCGGCGGCCAGCCCGCCTCGTGGCGGGGCGCCACCACGCATCTGCCGTGGGTCAGGCGGCCCGTGCCCGTCTATGCGGCCGCCTCGGGCCCGCGGGCACTCCGGGCAGCGGGCGCCGCCGCCGACGGCGCCTTCGTGAACTATGGCCTCGGCGGCGAGGAAGTGCGGCGCGCGCGTGGGCTGATCGAGGCGGCGGCGAAGGAAGCGGGACGAGCGGCGGCGGAGGTCGACGTGTGGTCCATCGCCTGCCTCGACGTGAGCGCGCGACGAGAGGCGGCCTTCGAGAAGCTCGGCAACATCCTGGGCTTCGTGGCCGCCTACATCCTCGGCCCCGACCCGGAAGGACGCGGAGTGCCTGCCGAGCTCGCGCCCGCCGTGCGCGAGCTGCGCGCGAGCTACACCACGCGTCAGCGCGAGATGGACCCCGCGCTGGTGAAGCGCCTGGGGCTCTTCGACTATCTCCGCGCGCGGCTGGCCATCGCGGGCACGCCGGAGGACTGCTTCGAGCAGGTGTGCCGGGCGGAGGCCGCCGGCGCCACCCAGCTCATGTTCACGGTGAGCCTCGCCGCCGATCCCGTGGGCACGGTCGACCTCTTCGGCCGCGAGGTGTTGCCCGCGCTGCGCCGCTGAGCGCACGAGGAGTCCGGCCTTGACGCTCCAGACCTCGCTGGGGCACTCTGTCGGCGCATCGCCAGAGCACGCGCAACTCCTACTTCAGAAAAGGAGCGCCTCGTGGACACGTCCCTGCTCAAGCTCATCCCCGTCGGCCGACCTTCGCTCTTCGACGTGCCGCGCTGCAGCGATCTCGACATCCTCGATGCCGATCTCGCCGTACTCGGCGTGCCGTTCAGCGTGCCCTACGATCTGCTCCGCTCCACCATATGCAGCACCGCGCCCCAGACCATTCGCGAGCAGTCGATGCGGTTCACCCCGCGCTATCAATCCCACTACGATTTCGACTTCGGCGGCGATCTCCTCGCGGGACGCCGAGTGGAGATCGTGGATTGCGGCGACGTGGCCACGAGTCCCAGCACCATCCCGGAGAACCCGAGCCGGATCACCGCGGTGGTGCGGAAGATCCTGGAGCGAGGCGCGGTTCCCATCGTCCTGGGCGGCGAGCACTCCATTCCCATTCCCGTGATGCGCGCCTACGAGGGCTACGGGCCCATCTTCATCGTGCACGTCGACGCCCATCTCGACTGGCGGGACGAGCTGAACGGGATCAAGGACGGCCTGAGCAGCCCGCTGCGCCGGGCCTCCGAGATGCCCTGGTTCTCCGGCATGACCCAGATCGGCCTCCGCGGCTTCGGCAGCGCCCGCAAGGAGGAGTTCGACGCCGCCCGGAAGTACGGCAGCATCCTCGTGGGCGCGGAGGAGCTGCACCGGGTAGGCATCGACGAGATCCTGCGACGCATCCCGGCCGCCGAGCGCTACTACATCACCATCGACGCCGACGGTCTCGATCCTACCATCGCCCCCGGCGTGGCCGGCCCCGCGCCGGGCGGCGTGACCTATTCGCAGGTGACCAACCTCATCCGCGGCGTGGCGGCCAAGGGGCGCATCGTGGGTTACGACTTCGTGGAGGTCGTCCCCAGCGCGGATGTCAACAACATCACGAGCTATCTCGCCTGCCGGCTCATTCTCACCCTGCTCGGCGCGCTCTGTCACACGGGACAGATCGGGAAATGAGCGATCGGAGACCAGAGCCTGGGAAGGCGCGGACGACGCGCCGCCGGTTCCTCTACGGCGCCGGCGTGGCCACGGGCGCCCTGGCCCTCGGGCGGCGCGCGACGGCCCAGACCACGAAGAAGACCGATCTCGTCATGGCCCAGAGCGGCGACATCTCCAAGCTCGATCCGCACCTGAGCACGGCGGGCTTCGACGTGACGGTGACCTTCAATCTCTACGATCATCTGGTGAGCCGGCACCGGGACAACAAGCTGTATCCGTCGCTGGCCACGAGCTGGGCCTCGGTGGCGCCCACCACCTGGCAGTTCAAGCTCCGGCCCGGCGTGAAGTTCCACAATGGCGATCCCTTCACCTCCGCCGACGTGAAGTTCAGCATCGAGCGCACCTACGATCCGCAGGCCAAGACCAACGTGTCGACGATCTTCACCACCGTCGATCGCGTCGACACTCCGGATGCGCTCACCGTGAACTTCGTCACGAAGAAGCCCGACCCGCTCCTCCCCGCCCGGCTCGCTTTCTACGGGGGCCAGATCATTCCCAAGAAATACTTCGAGGCGGTGGGAGCCGACGAGTTCAACGCCAAGCCCGTCGGCACCGGGCCCGTGAAGTTCGTCTCGTGGCGAAAGGACGATCAGGCAGTGTTCGACGCTGTTCCCGACTACTGGGGCGGCCGGGTGAACTTCAACCGGCTCGTCTTCCGGCCCATCCCCGAGACCTCGGCCCGCGTGGCTGCCCTGCTCAAGGGCGAGGTCGACATGATCTCGAAGCTGCCGCCGGATCAGATCGAGCAGGTGCGGAACCATCCCTCGACGAAGGTCGAGACAGCGCTCTTCGCCGGGCAGTACGTGCTCGCGGTGAACTCGAAGCGGCCGCCGCTCGACAATCCGCTCGTCAAGCAGGCGCTGTCGCTGGCCATCGATCGCGAGGCGCTCGTGAAGGAGCTGTGGCACGGCCAGGCCATCGTGCCCAACGGCCCCATCGCCAAGGGCGACAACCACTACAACGACAAGCTGCCGCCCCTCAAGCACGATCCGGCGGCGGCCCGGCAGCGCCTCCAGGCCGCGGGCTACAAGGGCGAGGAGATCGTGCTGGAGACCACCTCCGGCGTGCTCTCCAACGACAAGGCCATGTCGGAGGCCGTCATGGCCATGTGGCGCGACGTGGGGATCAACGCCAAGGTCGAGCTGATCGAGGCGAGCGTGCGGGCGCAGAAAGTCCGCGAGCGGAGCCTCAAGGGGCTGCTCTGGATCGAGCCCGCCTCCACCCTGGGCGATCCCGACGGTATGATGTGGCGGCTCCTCGCTCCCGGCGCCGTGTACGAGTACTGGCGCCAGCCGCGCTTCGAGGAGCTGGGCAACGCTGCGCGCTTCAGCCTCGACGAGAATTTCCGGGGCAAGGCCTACGCGGAGATGAGCCAGGTCATCCTGGAGAACTTTCCCTGGATTCCCGTCATCCAGGCCAACGACTCTTACGGGCTCCAGCGCTACGTGGAGTGGAAGCCGTACTCGAACCAGCAGATCGAGCTGCGCGCCTTCAACTTCCGCTTCCGTCAGGCCTGAGCGGGCGCGTCAGCTCCCCAGGGCGGCCACCGACAGGAGCTCGAAGACGAGGTTGGCCGCGAGCACGCCGGTGATGGCACCCGGCCCGTCGTAGGGCGGAGAGACTTCGACCAGGTCCGCGCCGACCAGCCGCAGGTCGCGGAGCCCGCGCACCAGCACGAGCGCCTCATACGAGGTGAGGCCGCCCGCCTCGGGCGTGCCGGTGCCCGGGGCGTATGCGGGATCCACCGCGTCGATGTCGAACGAGCAGTAGACGGGCCCGCCCGCGAGCCGCTTGAGCCGCTCCACCACCGAGGCGACGCCGCGCTCCTTCACGTCCTCGATGCGGATCACCTCGAAGCCGTGGGTCGCGTGGAAGTCGAAGTCCTCTGGGCCGTAGAGCGGGCCGCGGATCCCCACCTGGATCGACCGGCTCCCGTCGATGAGGCCTTCCTCCATGGCGCGGCGGAAGGTGCTGCCATGGTAGTAGGGGAGGCCGAAGTAGCGGTCCCAGGTGTCGGGGTGCGCGTCGAAGTGCACGAGGCCGAGGCGGCCGTGCTTGCGCGCGAGCACGCGGAGCACGGCGAGCGTCACCGTGTGATCGCCGCCCACGCACATGGGGACGGCGCCCGCGTCGACCGTCGGCTGCAGGGTGCGCTCGATGGCCGCAAAGGTCGCCTCGATGGAGACGGGCACCGCGTCTACGTCGCCGCAGTCGGCCACGCGCAGCCGGTCGAAGGGATGCACGCGGAGGCTCGAGTTCCACGGCCGGATGAGGGAGGACTGATCGCGGACGTGCCGGGGACCGAAGCGCGCCCCCGAGCGATAGGAGCAGCCGCCGTCGAAGGGAATGCCGTACAGCGCCACGTCGAGGCCGGCGGGCGAGGTGACGTAGGGCAGCCGCATGAAGGTCGCGGGCTGGGCGAAGCGTGGCGACGCGAAGCCGTCGCGGGGCTGCGGATGGTCTGGCGTGGCCATGGCCGTGACGGATTATACGGAGTTTCGCGAGGGGGGCGAGCGGAGATCGGGGACGGCGGCCAGCAGCTCCCTCGTGTACGGATGCGCGGGAGTAGCGAAGATCTGCTCGGCGGGCCCGCTCTCGCAGACGAGGCCTTCCCGCATGACGAGGACCTCGTCCGCGACCTGGCGCACCACCGCGAGGTCGTGGGAGATCAGCAGATAGGCGCAGCCCGTCCGCGCCTTCTGCTCGAGGAGCAGCTCGAGGATGGTCGCCTGCACGGAGACGTCGAGGGCGGTGGTCGGCTCGTCGAGCACCACGAGGAGCGGCTCCGTCACGAAGGCGCGCGCGAGGGCCACCCGCTGCTTCTCGCCGCCGCTCAGCTGCTGGGGCCGGCGGTCGAGGTAGGCCTCGGTCAGTCCCACCGAGCGCAGGGTGGCGAGCACGCGGGAGCGGCGATCGTCGCGAGGCACGCCCTGCAGCACCAATGGGCGGGCCACGATGTCCGCCACCGCCTTGTGCGGGTTGAGTGAGCTGGTGGGGTTCTGGAACACGATCTGCGCTCGCCGCCGATAGGCGCGCAGCCGGCCCGCGTCGAGCGAGCGGACATCCGCTCCCTCGAAGACGATGCGGCCGTGGAGGGCGGGGGTAAGGCGCAGGAGGGCGCGCGCCAGAGTCGACTTGCCGCTGCCGCTCTCGCCCACGACGGCGAGCACACGCTGCCGAGGCAGGCGAAACGACACGTCGCGCACCGCGCGGACCACGTGGACGCGTCCGAGGCCGAGGAAGCCGGCGCCGCGGCGATACTCGACGGAGAGGCGAGACACCTCGAGGAGCGGGGCCGCCTCGTCCTCTCGCTCGCTCGCCGTACGCGCCGCGCGCTCCGGGGAGCCCGCCCCGATGCGCGAGGGCTCGGCGGCGAAATGGCAGCGGGAGACGTGGCCGCCGCCGGAAGGCAGATCCACCAGGGCGGGCCTGACCGTGCGACAGACGTCGGCCGTGAAGGCGCAACGGTCGGCGAAGACACAGTGAGCGAAGCGTTGCGGTTCCCGGGACGCCGTTCCCGGAATGCCCCGCGGCAGCTGACGCGCGCCGATCCGGGGCACCGCGGCGATCAGCCCCCGCGTGTAGGGATGGCTCGGCTGCTCCAGGACCTGACGGGCGGGGCCGAGCTCCATGAGCTCGCCCGCGTAGAGCACGCCGATGCGATCGGCGAGCTGCGCCACCGCGGCCAGGTTGTGCGAGACGAACACGATGGCGGAGCGGATCTGCCGGTGCAGCGTGCGCACGAGGTCGAGGACGTGCGCCTGCACGATGACGTCCAGCGCGGTGGTCGGTTCGTCCATCAGAAGCACGTCGGGCTCGCCCGCCAGCGCCATAGCGATCATCACCCGCTGCTGCATCCCTCCGCTGAGCTGATGCGGATGGGCGGCAGCCACGCGGGGCGGATCGTCGAGCTGGACGAGGCGCAGCAACCCGTGGGTGCGGTCGCGGGCGCGCGCGCCGTCCATGCCGAGATGGCGAGCAAGCACCTCCGCGATCTGCGCGCCCACCGTCATCGCCGGATTGAGGGCGGTGGTGGGGTCCTGATAGATCATGGCGATGCGGCGGCCCCGGATGTCGTCGAGCGTTTCCCGGCTCGCCCGCAGCAGGTCCGTCCCGCCATGGAGGATCCGGCCGGACTCGATCACGGCGTTGCCGGGGAGATAGCTCATGACGGCGAGGAGGGCGGTGGATTTGCCCGAGCCCGACTCGCCGACCAGCCCGACGACCTCGCTCGGATGCAGGGTCAGGGTGAGGTCCTTCACGGCGGGCTGAAGCGCGCCGCCGACCGCGAAGCTCACGCTCAAATCCTCGATTTCGAGGAGGGGATCAGGCATCGCGGAGCGAGCGCTGGAGGTGGAGGCGATCGCGCAGTCCCTCGCCCAGGAGGTTGAAGCCGATGACGGAGGCGCAGATGGCCAGCGCGGGGCCGAGGAGCGGCCAGAAGGAGACGCTGATGTATTTCTGCGCCTCGTTGATCATGACACCCCAGTCGGCGTGGGGCGGCTGGGTGCCCAGGCCGAGATAGCTCAGCGCGGCCCCGCCCACCAGCGCGAAGCCGACGTTGATGCTGCCCTCCACGATGATGGGCGCCCACACGCTGGGCAGGATTTCGCCGTACTGGATGTAGAGCGCGCTTTCCCCGCGGGCGCGGGCCGCGGTGACGTAGTCGTGGCTCGCGGCGTCGAGCACGGCGCTGCGCACGATGCGGACGAACTTCGGCGAGGCGGCCACCCCGAGGGCGAGCACGGCCTGCACGAGGCCGGGGCCGAGCCCGACGATGACGAGGAGGGCGAAGACGAGGGTGGGAATCGAGAGGAGGGCGTCGACGAAGCGCATGACGATCTGGTCGAGGCGGCCGCCATAGAAGCCGGTGGCGAGCGCGACGGGCAGGCCGATGGCGAGGCCGAGCGCCGTCGCCCCGAAGCCGAGGGTGATGGAGCGCCAGCCTCCCGCGAGCACCCGGCTCAGCACGTCGCGCCCGAAGCGGTCGGTGCCGAGCAGATGCACGAGGCTGGGCGGGGCGAGGCGATGCAACAGGTCGACCTTGGACGGCGCGTACGGGCTGTACGCGAGCCCGAGGAGGGCGACGGCGATGGCGAGGGCGGTGAGCCCCGCGCCGAACCCGAGATACAGGTTCATGCGCGCCAGCGGCGGGGCGGGCGCGGGGGCGAGGTCGCTCATGGCCGGGTCACGCGCGGATTCAGCGCGGCCTGGGCGAGATCGGCGAGCAGGTTGGCGGCCACGTAGACGGCGCCGATGACCAGCGCGGTGCCCTGCACGAGGGGGATGTCGCGGTTGGCGACGGAGTACACCATGAGCCGGCCGAGCCCCGGATACGCGAAGATCTCCTCCACGATCACGATGCTGCCCATGAGATAGCCGATGTCGAGGGCGAGCACGGCCACGGTGGCGCTGAGGCCGTTCCGCACGCCGTGGCGCCACAGCACCACGCGCTCGCGTAGCCCCTTGAGGCGGGCGGTGCGGATGTAGTCGCTCGACAGCACCTCGAGCATTCCGGATCGCGTCTGACGTAGGAGGTGGGCGATGAGCAGGAAAGCCAGCACGATGACGGGCAGCACGATGTGCGCGAGCCACCCCGCGAAGGACTTCGCCATGGGCTCGTAGCCGCTCGAGGGGAGGAGACTCAGCGGCGGGCTCGCGAGAAGGATGATGAGGATCGGCGCCACCACGAAGTCGGGGATGGAAATGCCGATGTAGCTCGCGGTGAGGATTGACACGTCGAGCCGGCCGCCCCGGCGCGCCGCCGCCGTCACCCCCAGGGGAATGCCCAGGGCGCCCGCGACCACGATGGTGATGAGGGCGAGGGCGAGGGAATGTCCGAAGCGCTCGGCGATGATCGGGCCCGCGGGCTGATTCAACGTGGTGGAGGTGCCGAAGGCGCCGCGGGGAATCCCGGCCAGCCAGTCCACGTACTGGACGGCGACGGATCGATCGAGGCCGAGGCGGGTGCGGAGGGCGGCGAGGGCTTCGGGGGTCGCGCCCTCGCCGAGGATGGTGACGGCGGCATCGCCGGGCAGGAGATGCGTGCAGGCGAAGATGATCGCCGAGAGGATCAGGAGGGAGATCAGGCCATAGAGCACCCGGCGGGCGAGGAACGCGGCACCCATGCCAGCTCAGGCTTTGCGGCCAGGCGCCTCCGGCGAGAGCCAGCAGTGCTCCGCGCGCATCTCGGTGGTGATGGCCCGGGTCGGCCAGTCGTTCACGTAGCTCTGCGTCGCGTAGAGCGAGTTGAAGTAGTTCGGGATGATGAAGGGGCCGTCGTCACGGCAGAGCCGCTGCAGATCGGCGTAGACCTTCCGGCGCTCGCCGCGGTCGGACACCTGACGCCCCTGCACGATGAGCTGCTCCGCTCTCTTGCCGGGCTCTGTCTTCACCCAGCGTCCCTCGTCGATGCCGTAGACCGCGGAGTAGAGCTTGCTCAGGATGGCGTCCTCGGTGGGCCGAGTGCCGTAGTTGCCCACGTAGGAGGACACGCCCTTGTTCCAGATGGTGCTGCCGTAGCGCGCGTTGTCCATGAGCTCGATGTTGAAGCGGATGCCGATCTGCTCCGCCATGGCCTGCACCACCACCGCCGTCTTCTCGCGCGAGGCGGGGCTGTTCGACACCACGAGGCGATGCTCGAAGCCGCTGCCGTGCCCCGCTTCCTTCAGGAGCTGGCGTGCCTGCGCGAGATCCGGCTTGCGCAGGGGGATGGTCTTGTCGAAGTACTCGTAGGCGGGCGAGATGGGCTGATCGTCGGCGGGCGTGCCCACCCCGCCCGTGATGGCATCGCTCATCTGCGGCCGGTCCATGGCCAGGCGCAGCGCCTTGCGCACGCGCGGGTCGTCGAAGGGCGGCCGGTCCGCGTAGAGCACGATGTTATTGAAGGTCCCCCCCGTCACCTGCACCGCCTTCACGCCCTTGATGCCGCCGACCCGCTTGAAGGCATCCGACTCCACCTCGCCGATCACATCGACCTCGCGGTTTTCCAGGGCGGCGATCTGCGCGGTGGTGTCCGGGAGCACGCGCAGCACGAGACGATCCAGATACGGCCGGCCCGACCGGAAGTAGCGCGGGTTCCGCTCCATCACCACCCGCTCGTTGGCCACGAACTCCTTCAGCACGAAGGGCCCGGTGCCGTACACCGTAGTGTCGAGCTTGCCGAAGTCGGCGAGGCCGCGCTCGGACACGATGCGCGCCATGGCGCTGGCCAGCGCCTTGGGCAGATCGGCATAGGGCGAGGAGAGGTCGATGCGCACAGTGCGGCGATCCACCGCGCGCACGGAGGCGATGGGGCCCAGCTCCGCCTTGTAGGGCGCGGCCGTCTTCGGGTCGAGGATTTTCTCGATGGTGGCGACCACGTCGGCGGCGCCGAGGGCGGAGCCGTCGTGGAAGCGGACGCCATCGCGCAAAACGAAGGTCCAGGTGGCGCTGTTTGGGCCCGCGGTGATGGATTCCGCGAGGTCGCCCTCCACCCCGCCGGTGGCCGTGAGACGCGTCAGGTTGTTGTAGAGATTGACGGTGCTGCGCCACTCGTTGCCGAAGATGCCCATGATGGGATTGAGCGTGCGCAGGTCCTTGTAGAGCGCCACGGTGAGCTGCCCGCCCGGCTTGGCCTGGCCGTGCGCCGTGCCGCGGAGAACGCTCGAAAGGAGGAGGGCGCCCGCGGCGCCCAGGTCACGGGTAAAGCGACGGCGGGTCACGCCTTGCGATCGACGGCTCTCTGCTGTCATGGTTCGTCTCCAGAGCTCACGCCACACACGTCGAGGATGCACAGCATGTAGACCTTGATCATGGCGAGGTAGTCCGCGACGTCCACCCGCTCGTCGGGCATGGTGTTGTACCGGCCGCCCGGGCCGCACACGATGCCCTGCATGTGCCCGCGGTGCAGCAGGTGCGCGGCATCCGTGCCGTAGAAGCAGTAGGGACGCACGGCGCCCAGTGGCTGCGGTGTCCCGCGCACCTCCTGATAGGCGCGGCTGACCACGCCCACGATGGAGGCGTCCCGCGGCACCTCGAAGGGCAGCATCTTCGGGCGCGGGCCGGCCTGTCCGCCGGGGTCGCGCAGCACCTTCGCCTTCAGGCCGGGCATGGCGCGCTCGAGGTCGTCGAGGACCCCGCGGATGTCGCGCAGCACGCTCTCCTCCGACTGGCTCGGGGCATAACGCGCGGTGCCGGCTAGGCGGAGATAGTCGGCGATCTGGGGCGGCCGCCAGTCGTGGAACTCCGGGGTGAGGGAGCCGCGGACCACGCCCACGTTGCAGCGATTGACGGAGAGGTGATCGGGATTGCCGGCGCCGCTGAAGGTCATCCCGTTGAGCTGGGGGATGAGGCGGCAGGCGGCCATGATGGCGTCCACCGCCTCCTCCCGCTTGGAGACGTGCCGGGTGATGCCCGTGAGCTCCACCGCGAAGTTGAAGGCGCCCGCGTGGAGGGTGAGGCCGGCGAGATCCGTCGGCTCGGAATTGATGAAGTAGTTCGCGCGGACTCCGCGGTCGATCATGGTCACGGTGCCGATCCCGCCCTGCAGCTCGCCCACCACGAAGGAAAGGATCACGTCGCCGCGCAGGCAGACGCCGTTCTCCATCAGGGTGCGGAGGGCGCAGAAGTAGGCGGCATCGCCCGCCTTCATGTTGGACACGCCGATGCCGTAGATGAAGTCCTTGTCGTAGAGCCCGCCCCACGGATCGACCGTCCAGCCCTCGGTGACGGGATTCGTATCGAGGTGGCCGTTGAAGAGGAGCGACGATCCGCCTCCCGTGCCCTTGAGGCGGCCGATGGCGTTGAAGCGATGGCCGGCCACCGGCTGGAGCTCGGCGGCGAGCCCGATCTTCTTCAGGCTCTCGACCATGAAGCGGGAGAGCGCGCTCTCCTCCGGGGTGCCGCTGTAGCTCTTGTGGCGGATCATGGCGGCGAGAAAGTCGAGGGACTTCGTCGCGTCGATCCGGGACAGCAGGCTCGTCCGGTCCATGGTCTCGTCGGCTCCGTCTTGGGCAGCGGGTCGCTCCGGATGCGGTCGAGTGGTGAGTCTATCTCACCGCTGAGAGCTCGGGAAGGTAGTTCCCTTCGCTACGGACCGGGGAGCTCGCGACGCAGCGCGACGGCACGCGCGACCTGGTCCGTGATGACGGCGTGGGCGCCGATCCCGAGGGCGACGCGAAGCTCGGCGGCGAGGTTGGGCGTGAACACGTAGACGGGGCGCGCGGTCTCCACCGCGGCCACGAGCACGGCGGCGGAGAGCGCGCGCATGCTCGTGGCCAGCCCCGCGCCGGGCGCGAGCTCGCGCAGCCGCTGCACCTCCTCGTCGGTGGGGGGTGGGCGGCGGAACGTGAGGAGCGCGGTGGCGCCGGGCACGCGGGAGGCCAGGTCGAGGGCGAAGGCGTGCTGGATCGACAGCGCGGCGAAGCGGGAGCCGAGCGGACGGACGACCTCCGCCACCCGGGCAGCGAAACCGGGGAAGCGCTCCTCGCCGTGCTTGAAGTCGCAGACGAGCTGCATGTGCGGCGGCAGCGCCGTCACCACGTCCTCGAGGCTCGGCAGGCGCTCGCCTGCGAAGGCCGGCGCGAACCAGCGGCCCACCTCGAGTCGGCACAGCTCGGCGAGCTCCAGCTCCCACACCGCGGCGTCCACGCCCGCCGTGCGCGTGAGCCGGTCGTCGTGGTGCACCACGGGATGGCCGTCGTGACTCGGCAGCACGTCCACCTCGACGGCGTCGGCGCCTTCCCGCACGGCGGTGCGGAGGGCGGCCAGGGTATTCTCGGGAGCCACGCCGCTCCCGCACCGGTGCGCCACCACCAGAGGCCGCGGCATTACTTCACCCCCGTGGTCAGCGCGGTGGGGGCGAGGTGGCGCTGGAGGAAGACGAAGGCCACGAGGATGGGGACGATCACGAAGACGTCGGCGGCCATGACCTGGCTCCACTGGGTGCCGTGGGCGCCTTCGGTGAGGATCATGGTGGCCAATCCAATGGGCAACGTACGCACTTTCGCCGAGTTGGTGACGATGAGGGGCCAGAAGAAGTCGTTGTAGTGGAAGACGAAGCTCAGGGCGGCGAGGGTGATCACGGCGGGACGGGCGAGCGGGAGGAGGATGCGCGTCAGGATGACGCGATGAGGGGCGCCGTCGATGCGGGCGGCCTCCACCAGCTCGCGCGGCACCACGAGGAAGGCCTGGCGCATGAGGAAGATGCCGAAGCCGCTCGCTACGAAGGGCACCACGAGGGCCCAGTAGGTGTCGACCCAGTGCAGACGGCTCACGATGATGTAGGCGGGAATGAAGGTGGCCTGGATGGGCACCATCATGGTGGAGATGATGAAGAGGAAGGCAAGCCCGCGCCCGCGGAAACGGAGCTGGGTCAGGGCGTAGGCGGCGAGCGACGAGGTGACGATCTGGCCGCCGATGATGAGGGTGCTCGTGACGATGCTGTTCACATACATGCGCGCGAAAGGCTGGGCGCGCCACGCCAACGGATAGGAGCTCCACACGACGCGCTCGGGGATGAAGCGCGGCGGGTAACGGAAGACGGCCTCCGGCTCCTGCAGCGAGAGGGAGACGAGCCAGAGCAGGGGCACCGCCGCGAAGAAGGCGGCCGCGGCGAGGACGGCATGCGCGGCGAGCCCGCGGCGGAGACGCCGGCCCGTCATCGCCGCTCGCTCACAGCTGGTATGTCACCCATCGCCGAGCCATGCGGAGCTGGACCCACGTCACCCCCAGGAGGCCCACGAGGAGGATGACGGACACGGAGGCGCCCGCGCCCGCGTTCAGGAAGGCGAAGCCCTGCTGGTAGAGATAAAAGACGAGGGTCATGGTGGCGGTGCCGGGGCCGCCCCCCGTCATCACGTAGATCTGGTCGAACACGCGGAAGGACGCGATCACGCTGACCACGAGGCAGAACAGCAGGGTGGGGGAGAGGAGGGGGAGGGTGATGGACAGGGCGAGGCGGAGCTCGCCCGCGCCGTCGATGCGTGCGGCCTCCTCGATCTCGAGCGGGATGCCCTGCAGCCCGCTCAGCACCAGCACGGTGTAGTAGCCCACGAACTGCCAGATCGTGACCAGCACGACGCCGGGCAGCGCCCACGCGCTCGAATCGAGCCAGGTCAGGCCGCGCACTGGCAGCACGAGGCCCAGCACCTCGTTGACAAAGCCGTTGCTCGAGAGCAGCCAGATCCACGCGATGGACGAGGCGACGAGCGGGATCACGTAGGGCGCGAAGAGGACGGTGCGGTACACGGAGCGGCCGCGCACGCGCCGGTTGAGGACGAGGGCGAAGAGGACGGCGAGGGCGAGGAGGGGCGCAGTGGTGCCCACGGCCAGCTCCAGCGTATGCCCCACCGCCTGCCAGAAGATCGGGTCCGCGGAGAGCGCCCGGTAGTTCTCGAGCCCGACCCAGCGTGCTGTGGCCGCGATCATGTCGTACTGCATGAGGCTCAGCGGCACGTCCAGCAGCACCGGCCCCACTACGAAGGTGCCCAGGAGGAGCAGGCTCGGTGCGAGGAGCGCCCAGCCGAGCAGGGCCTCGCGTCGCACGC
>JBKOVG010000180.1:0-14877 GCA_046723845.1 Candidatus Methylomirabilota bacterium
GAGGGCCATGACCATGCCCAACACGAGCTTCACCCCCACCGAGCCGAAGGTGAAGACGAAGCTGTTGATCACCGCGCGCTGGAAGAAGCCGTCGTAGGTGAGCTTGATGTAGTTGTCGAGGCCCACGAAGACGGGGGGCACGCCCACGTACTTGCGAGTCAGGCTGAGGTAGATCGCGTAGCAGAACGGATAGGCGACGAGGGCGAGCACGAGCACCACGGTGGGGAGGATGAACAGATAGCCGAGCTTGGCGTCGGGGCCGAGGAGGCGGGCCACCGTCACCAGCGGTCCCTGACGCTTGGGCTCGAGCCCCGTCTTGGCGCGGAATTCCGCGGCGCTGATGCTCATGGCCGGGACCGGGTTAGCTCCGCCGCGCCTTGTAGATCTCTTCGACCCGAGCGTGCGCTTCTTTCAGGGCGGCCTCGGGCGACACGCCGGCGGTCACCACGCGGCCGGCCATGTCGGTGAGCACGTGCTGGGCGCGGGCCTCCACCGCCGCCGGTGTCATGGGGCCGGGATAGCCAAGGGTGACGCTGCGCAGGATGTTCTGGAGGATGGCGTTGAAGTTCGGATCGGACTTCCAGTACGGATCCTCGGTGCGCTTCTTGTAGACGGGCCCGGCCTGCCCGATCGATACCTTCATGTACTCCGAGAAGTGTTCCTCTTCCTCCACGTAGCGGATGAGATCCTCGCCGAGCTCGGAGTACTTCGACTTCTGGAAGATGCCCCAGTTGTAGCAGGAGGCGCCGACGAAGCTACCCGCGGGCCCGCCCGGCGTCAGCACGAGCGCGGTCTTGGGCGCCAGCTCGTGCTTCTTGGCGACCATGGCGTAGTAGAGGCTCGCCCCGTTGTTGGTGGTGACGAGCTTGCCCGCCATGAACGCCTCGTTGTTCGACACGTCGGTCCAGCCCATGACCCCGGGGGGCTGGATCTTGTGCTTGGTGATCGTGTCCACGGAGAACTGCAGGGCCTTCAGGTTCTGATCGTGGAAGGTCGTGGCGAGGGCGGGCTTGCCGTCCTTGTCCCAGGTCCCCCCGCCGTAGTCCCCGAGGATGTTCTCCATGAACCCGTCGCCATCGTCCGAGCGGTTGAGCGTCTGGCCGAAGCCGTAGATCTCCTTGGCCACGTCCTGGGTCTTCTTGGCGAATTCCACCACGCCCGGATCGTACACGGTGGGCGCCTTGAGGCCCTTGGCCTCCATGATGTCCTTGCGGATGTAGAACACGGTGGTCATCGAGTACCGCGGCACCGCGTAGTACTTGCCCTCGAGCTTCATGGCCCGGTCGGCGAAGGGCAGCATGCCGCCGCGGGCGGCCGCGATGTCGCTCGCCAGCTTGGTCACATCGCGGAGGGCGGGCTTGTAGCGCATGGGGCCGAAGATCGTCATTTCGGCGACGTCCGGCGGATTGCCCGCCTCGATGGCGGCCACGAACTTCGGCTCGCGGTCGCCGAAGGTGGCCCAGTCGATGTCGGCGGTGACCTTGCGGTCCTTGGCCCAGTTCTGGATCTGCTTCTCGAGGACGTCGTTGCCGGCGGTGACGAAGCTCTTGAAGAGCCACACGCGGAGCTTGGTCGAGCTCTGCGCGGTGGCCATGCTCTTCAGCACGGTGAGTCCGGCCACGGTGCCGCCCGTGATCACCGCGGCCCGGTGGAGGAATTCTCGGCGGCCGACGAGGCCGGCGTCCAGCTGGGCTGCCAGGTTGTTGAGTCGACGGTCCATCATGTCCCCCTTTGGATGCCGATGGCGTCGAGGCCGGAGAGGCCCCGTGGTGTGCGAGCGATCGTGACGTGGATGCTACTCCGTGGCGCACGCCGGCACAAGAGCCGGGGCGTCACGGGGCGAGGGATTCTCAGCTGCGCCGGACCTTGTAGATCTCCTCCACCCGGGCGTGCGCCTCCTTGAGGGCGGCCTCGGGGCGAGTCGGCTGTCCATGACGTCTCCCTTTTGGATGAGGACGGCATCGTGGCATGGCCCGGCGGGTGCGCGTGCGATCCTACCCGAGCGACGGGCGAGGGCACAAGGTGTGGGAGGTGTCAGCCCTCCGTCTCGATCTCGCTCTCGTGCCAGCGCCCGAGGGCCAGGCGCGAGAGGCCTTGCAGCAGGAGGAAGATGAGCACCCCGGCCGCGGAGATGAGGAACACCGCAGCGAACATCCGCGGGATCTGGAGCTGATAGCCCGCCTCGAGGATGCGGAAGGCGAGCCCGGACTGGGCGCCGCCCGTGCCCGCCACAAACTCGGCCACCACCGCGCCGATGAGGGCGAGGCCGCCGCTGATGCGCAAGCCGCCGAGGAAGAACGGCAGCGCAGCGGGGAGGCGGAGATAGCGGAGCGCCTGCCAGCGCGTGGCGCCGTAGAGGCGGAAGAGATCGACGAGATTCCGGTCCGTGCTCGTGAGCCCGAGGACGGTATTGGAGAGCACGGGGAAGAAGGCAACGAGCCACGCGCAGACGAGGAGGGCGAGAGGGATCCACTTCACCCAGAGGATGATGAGGGGAGCGATGGCCACCAGGGGCGTTACCTGGAGGATCACCGCGTACGGGAAGAACGCGCGCTCGATCCACGCCGATTGCGTGAAGAGGACGGCGAGGACGAGGCCCAGGACGGCCGAGACGAGAAAGGCCGCTCCCGTGATGGCGAGGGTGACGAGGAGCGAGGGGAAGAGCGTGCCCCAGTCTGTGACCACGGTGCGCGCGATCAGGAGCGGGCCGGGCAGGATGTAGGGCGGGATCTGCTCCACGCGCACGATGCCCTCCCACGCACCCAGCGCGAGCACGCCGATCAGCGCGGGCGCGATCACGCGCTCGCCGTTCCGCATCAGACCGTTGCCCTTCCCTCGCTCCCGGAGGGGGAGAGGGTCCGGGTGAGGGGGCGCGCGATGGCCGCGGCGAGCAACGCGGACACTTCCCGGCAAGCCTCCAGATACGCGGCCGAGGTGCGGAAGGCCTCCCCGCGCGGCGTCGGCCCCTCGATGTGCCGCGAGGCGGCGACGCGGCCCGGTCGCGGCGAGAGCACGACCACGCGGCGGCCAAGATACACGGACTCGAACACGCTGTGAGTGACGAAGATCACCGTGAGCTTGCGCCGGTGCTGCAGATCGGCGAGGTCGCTCTCGAGGGGAAGCGCGTGATCTCGTCGAGGGCGGCGAAGGGCTCGTCCATCAGGAGCACGAGGGGGCGCGTCACCAGCGCCCGCGCGATGGACACCCGCATGCGCATGCCGCCGGAGAGCTCGCGCGGATAGGCGCGCGCGAAGCGGTCCAGCCCCACGTGCGCGATGGCCTCGTCGACGCGTGCGTCGGACTCGACGCGGCCCATGCCCGCCAGCATGAGGGGGAGGCGGACGTTGTCCGCCACGCGGGCCCACGGCATGAGGGTCGGCTCCTGGAAGACGAACCCGAGACGATGCTGGGCCGCGGGATCCGTCCACTCGATGCGGCCCGCCGACGGCTCGGCCAGCCCCGCGATCAGTCGCAGGAGCGTGCTCTTGCCGCAGCCGGAGGGTCCGAGAAGGCTCAGGAGCTCGCCAGCCTCCACGTCGAGCGAGAGACGGTCGAGGGCGAGGGTGCCGTTCGGGTAGCTCTTCGAGACCTCGCGGAGCGCGACGACAGGCGGACCGGCCGTCACTTCATTCCGATCTTCTTGTTGACGAAGGCGAGGGTGTAGGCGCGGCGGAAGTCGAGCGACGGCTTGTAGACTCCGGCCTTGACCATGCTGTCGAAGAAGTCCTTCCAGCGGGCGTCCGTCATGGCGCCGATCCCCAGCGTGAGCGCGTCGCCCGACACCACGATGCCGTGGCGCTTCATGGCCGCACGTGAGTACGAGAGGAGATCGTCGGTCATGTCCGGGTTGTCGCGCTTGATGAGAGCGTCGGCCGGCCCCGGGTCGCCGTCGAGATACCGGTACCATCCCTCGATGGAGGCATCGACGAAACGCTGCACGAGATTGGCCCTGTCGCGCACCACGGACACGCGGGTCTCGATGGTCGTGGTGTAGCTCGTGTAGCCGCCGTCGGCCAGGAGCATCACCACTGGCTTCACCCCCGCCTGCTCGGCCTTGAAGGGCTCGCTCGTGAGATAGCCCTGCTGGATCGCCTTCTTGTCGGCGAGGAACGGCGCGAGCTGGAACGTATACGGACGAATCTGGTCGTCCGTGTAGCCGTAGCGCTGCTTGAGGAATTGCCAGAACGTGGTCTGGGCGCCCGCCGAGATCATGATGGGCTTGCCCTTGAGCACGGCGAGGGTGTCGTTGCCCTGTCCGGGGTGCGACATGAGGATCTGCGGGTCCTTCTGGAAGATCGCGGCCACCGTGACGATGGGGACGCCGCTGCCCACGTAGTTGAGGGCGCCGAAGAGGCTCCCTCCCATGTTGAAGTCGAGCCGCCCCGCCGCAAGGAGCTGGGCGCTGTTGATCTGCGGCCCACCTTGCCGGATGGTGACGTCGAGCCCTTGCCGCCGGTAGAGGCCCGTGGCCACCGCGTGATAGAAGCCGCCGTGCTCGGCCTGCGCGCGCCAGTTGGTGCCGAACACGATGCGCTCGGCTTTCTGCGCGCGCGCAATGCGGGGAGCGGCCGCCAGGGCCGCCGCGCCGCCGAGCAGCGAGCGCCGGGTGATGACGGGGCGTGTCCTCGCGTGGGCCGTCATGGATCGTCGGCTATGGTGCCACATTGACAGCCCCGGACGATCGTAGAACAATCCGCTACGCCACCAATCGCTCAGTCGGGCCTCTGCGCCCGGGAAAGGCCACACCATGCGTGCCAGCACCCGTCTCCGCCAGATGCTCAAGGAGCCCGGCATCATCGTCGCCCCGGGCGCCTACGACGGCTTCTCCGCTCGCCTCATCGAGGCCGCCGGCTTCCGCTGCGTCTACATGACGGGCGCGGGCACCGCTGCCTCGCACCTCGGCCAGCCCGACCTGGGCCTGGCGACCCAGACGGAGATGGCCAATCAGGCGGGGCATCTCGCCTCCTGCGTGTCCCTGCCCGTGATCGCGGACGCAGACACGGGCTACGGCAACGTGCTCAACGTGGTGCGCACGGTGCGCGAGTACGAGCGGGCGGGGGTGGCGGGGCTCCACATGGAGGACCAGGTCGCGCCCAAGAAGTGCGGGCACATCGCGGGGAAGCAGATCATTTCTACCCAGGAGTTCTGCGACAAGATCCGCGCGGCCAGCGAGTACCGCACCGATCCCGACTTCGTGATCATCGCCCGCACCGACGCGCGCGCCGTCACCTCGCTGGACGACGCCATCGACCGCGGCAACCGCGCGGCGGAGGCGGGGGCCGACGTGATCTTCGTGGAGGCGCCGCAGACGGAGGACGAGATCCAGCGCGTGGCGCGCGAGGTCAAGGCACCGCTCCTCGCCAACATGGTGCAGGGAGGCCGGACGCCCGCGGTGAAGATTCCCGAGCTCGAGCGGATCGGCTTCAAGATCGTCATCTTCCCCGCCGTGTGCATGGCCGCTGCCGTGCCCGCCATGGAACGCGCCCTCGTGGCGCTGAAGGAGACGGGGACGGACTGGCACGATGGCCCCGTGCTGTCGCCGATGGACATCTTCCGCCGGGTCGGCTTCGATTGGTGGCACGCCATCGAAGAGAAGTTCGCCCTCAGGTCATAGGAGACCCCATGCGCCCCACCTCGAAGCTCCGCGAGCTCCTTCGTCCCCGCCAGACCCTCTTCGTGCCCGGCTGCTACAACGCGCTGAGCGCCAAAATCCTCGAGACGGTCGGCTTTCCCGCCGTGTACATGACGGGCTACGGCACCTCCCTGTCCCTTCTCGGCCTGCCCGACGCGGGACTCGCCACCATGACGGAGATGCATCTCAACGCGCGCTACATCGCCAACGCGATCTCTGTGCCCGTCATCGCGGATGCCGACAACGGCTACGGCAACGCCATCGGCGTCATCCGCACCGTGCGTGAGTACATCCAGACCGGCGTGGCGGGCATTCACCTGGAGGACCAGGCCATTCCCAAGCGCTGCGGCCACGTTGCGGGGCGCATGGTCATTCCCATCGAGGAGGCGGTGGGCAAGTACCGCGCCGCCGACAAGGTTCGCCGCGATCTCGATCCTGATTTCCTGCTCATCGCCCGCACCGACGCGCGCGGCGCCCACGGCGGCAGCCTCGACGAGGCGGTCCGGCGCGCCAACGCGTATCTGGAGGCGGGAGCCGACATGGCCTTCGTGGAGGGGCCGACCAGCGTGGACGAGGTGCGGCGCATCTGCAAGGAAGTCCACGGCCGCGTGTTCTACAACCAGACGGGCGTGTCGCCGCGTTTCACCCTCGAGGAGATGAACGAGCTCGGCATCGCGGTGACCATCCTCCCCGGCGCCACCTTCCGCGCGACCATCCAGGCCGTGTACGACTTCGCCAGCGATCTGAAGCAGCGCGGGCCCGTGGCCGAGCGTGACTTCAACGAGCGCTTCAAGGGGCATCCGCTCGGCAACGTCCATCGCTTCGCCGGCTTCGATCAGGTGCGCGAGTGGGAGGAGGAGTACCTGCCCGCTGAGGAGATGGAGAAGTACACGGATTCCGTGGGCCATCAGCCCGCGAAGCCCTGAGGAGACGGCTGTGCCGACGATGTTCGAAAAGATCTGGAACCGCCACGTGGTCACCGAAGGACCGGGAGGGCAGACCCTCCTCTACATCGACCGCCATCCGCTGCACGAGGGCGCCACCGCCGCCTTCTCACGACTGAAGCGGTCGGGTCGCACGGTGCGGAGGCCCAAGGGGCTCATCGCGACCGCGGATCACTACGTGCCGACGGGACCGGGCTCGGAGGCCCTCGCCAATCCCGAGATCCGCAGCATGGTCGAGAACGTGATCCGTGCCACGCGCGAGGAAGGCGTGACCTTCTTCGGCCCCGGCGATCCCCGCACGGGCATCGTGCACATCATCGGGCCCGAGCAGGGTTACACGCAGCCCGGCATCGTCCTCGTCTGCGGCGACTCGCACACGGCGACCCACGGCGCCTTCGGGGCCATCGCCTTCGGCATCGGCTCCACCGAGGTGGAGCACGTGCTCGCCACTAGCTGCCTCTGGCAACGCAAGCCCAAGGTGATGCGCATCACGGTCACCGGGAGTCGGCAGCCCGGCATTGCCGCCAAGGACGTGATCCTCGCTATCATCGCCAAGATCGGCGCGGGCGGCGGTGTGGGGCACGCCATCGAGTACGGGGGGCCCGTGATGGCGGCCATGTCCATGGAAGAGCGCATGACGGTGTGCAACATGTCCATCGAAGCGGGCGCCCGCTCGGGCATGGTCGCGCCCGATGAGACGACCTATCGCTATCTCGAGGGCCGGCCCTACGCGCCGAAGGGCGCCCTCTGGGACCAGGCGCTCGCCTACTGGAAGACGCTGCCCTCGGATGCGGATGCCGTCTTCGACAAGGACGTGACGCTCGACGGCGCTGATATCGCGCCCACCGTGACGTGGGGCACGAGCCCGCAGGATGCGCTGCCCATCACGGGGAGCGTGCCCGATCCCGCGCGCGAGACGGATCCCACGCGGCGTCAGGCCATGGGGCGAGCCGTCGACTACATGGGCCTCCGCCCCGGCACGCCGCTCACCGAGATCAAGGTCGACCGCGTGTTCATCGGCTCCTGCACCAACAGTCGCCTCGAGGATCTGCGCGCGGCCGCCGCCATCGCGAGGGGGCGCCGCGCCGTGATCAAGGCGTGGGTCGTGCCCGGCTCCGGCCTGGTGAAGCAGGCCGCGGAGGCGGAGGGGCTGCACGAGGTCTTCACGGCGGCGGGGTTCGAGTGGCGCGATCCGGGCTGCTCCATGTGCGTGGGGATGAACGGCGACACCGCGCGCGAGGGTGAGCGCGTCGCCTCCACCTCCAACCGCAATTTCGAGGGACGTCAGGGCAAGGGCGCCCGCACGCATCTCATGAGTCCCGCCATGGCCGCGGCGGCGGCCATCACCGGCAAGCTCACCGACGTCCGCACTCTCGTGAGCTAGCTAGCAGACAGTCATGGAGCCCTTCACGAAGCTGACGGCCGGCGCGGTTCCCATGGACCTGCCCAACATCGACACCGATCGTGTGATTCCCGCGCGCTTCCTCAGGAAATCCAAGGAATCGGGGCTCGGGCAGTACTTCTTCCACGACGTACGCTTCAACCCGGACGGCTCGGAGAACGGGGATTTCATCCTCAATCAGGTACCCTATCGGGAGGCGAAGATCCTGGTGACCGCGGAGAACTTCGGCTGCGGCTCCTCGCGCGAGGCGGCGGTGTGGGCGCTCATGGGCTCGGGCTTCCGCTGCGTGATCGGCCCCTCCTTCGGCGACATCTTCTTCGAGAACTGCTTCAAGAATGGCGCGCTCGCCGTGGTCCTCCCCAAGGACGTGGTGGCGGGCCTCCGTCGCCAGCTCCACGATCGGCCGGGCGCGACCATCTCCGTCGATCTCGCGAGCCAGACGCTCACCGCCCCGGACGGGACGACGCAGCGCTTCGAGGTGGATCCCTTCCGCAAGCAGGCCCTCCTCAAGGGGCAGGACGAGATCGCGCTCACCATGGAGTACGCGCGCGAGATCGAGGCCTTCGAGGCGCGGCATGCCAAGGAGATGCCGTGGCTGTTGGCGGGCGGCGCATGATGGACGGCGGGCCGCGGCTGGACGGCAAGAGTGCGATCGTCATCGGCGCCGCCCAGGGTATCGGACGCGCCATCGCTCTCTGCTTCGCGGGAGCCGGCGCGCACGTGCTTTGCGCCGACATCGACGAAGCGGGCGCCCGGGCGACGGCGGCGCAGGCGGAGAAGGACGGCGGCAAGGCCGCGGCGATGCGGGTCGACGTGACCAGTTCGGCCGATGCGCAGGCCCTGGCCGCGCGAGCCGTCGAGATCTTCGGCGGGCTCGACGTGCTGCTCTACGGCGCGGCGACCCACGATGCCTCCGCCACCGTGCCCGAGCTCGAGGAGAGTGTGTGGGAGCGCGTGATGCGCGTGAACCTCACCGGCGCGTATCTCGTCAGCAAGGCGTGCCTGCCTGTGATGATCAAGGGCGGGGGCGGGAGCATCATCCTCATCGCCTCGCAGCTCGGTCGCGTCGCGTCGGCGGGGCGCGCCGCCTACTGCACGACCAAGGGCGGCCTCATCCAGCTCGCCAAGGTGATGGCTGCCGATCATGCGGCTCAGGGCGTGCGGGTCAATACGCTCTCGCCGGGGGCGGTGGAGACGGATCGGCTCGTACGCCGCTGGGGCGACATGGGCAAGGCGCGAGAGATCATGTCGCCCAAGCATCTCCTCGGGCGCCTGGGTCAGCCGGACGAGATCGCGCGCGCCGCCTTGTTTCTGGCGAGCCCCGCCTCGAGCTTCATGACGGGGGCGGATCTGCTGGTGGACGGCGGCTACACCGCCATTTGATTTTCCATATGTAGCGGCGATCCGATCACCTCACCCCGTATCTTGTGGTTGCTAATACTAAACACGTGACGTGTAATATCTCCAGTCACCGACTAAACAACCCTTTGCCATGGTCGCCTCGATCGAGTTCTCGCCCCCGCCAGGGTGGGACGGTGAGGGGCTCGATGGCTTGCTGGCGGCCTTTCTCCCGGGCCGGCTCAGCGAGATCGTCGGGCCCCGATCCTCCGGAGGCGGCAGCCTGCTGCTGGCCCTCCTCTCTCAGGCCAGCGCGCGCGGCGGGCTGGTGGCCCTGGTGGACGCCACCGATGCTCTCGATCCGCTGACGGCGGAGCGCGCGGGGCTCGATCTCCGCGCGCTCCTATGGGTTCGTTGCGGCGGGCGACCCGGCTCCGCATGGAGCGCAGTGGATCTCCTGGCGCGCTGCGCTGGCTTCGAGGTCATCGCGCTCGATCTGGGCGCGGCGGTCGGCACAGCACCCGCCGCCTGGGGCACGCGCCTGCAGCGCGCGTCGGAGAGCAGCGGCGCCGCGGTGATCGTCCGCACTCCGCGCCATCTCCTGGGCGGCGCCGCCGCTCTCGTGGTATCGGTGCGCCGCGTGCGGACGAGCTGGATGGGCATGGACGCGCCGACCCGGCTGGGCGGGCTCGTCTCGGAGGCGCGCGTGCTGCGGTCGCGCGCGGATCCGCGACTGGCCACGCCGGAGCGGGCCTGGTTCCTCGAGTGGCGGACATGATGCGCATCGCCTGCCTCGTGGTTTCCGGCGTCGATGAGCGAGCCCAGCGAGTCCTCCTCGAGATGGTCCTCGCACATTCCCCCTCCGTGGAAGACGGCGGCCCGGGGGTGGTCTATCTCGATTTGCGCGGGCTCGAAAAGCTTTTCGGGAGCGAGGAGGCGATCGCGCGGCGGCTCCTCGATGCCGCCGCCGCACGCGGGCTCACCGGACGCATCGGCATCGCGGGCAGCCGGGCGGGCTCGCGCTTTGCCGCGCGGGGCGGGGAGAGCATCACCATCATTCCTCCGGGTGGCGATGCCCGGAAGCTCGGGCCGGCGCCGCTGGCTCTGCTCGACCTGGATCCGCGCATGGCCGCGCGCTTCGGCCGCTGGGGCATCCGCACGCTCGGCGAGCTGGCCGATCTGCCCTCGCGCGGGCTCGCGGAGCGCCTGGGTGACGAGGGCTCGCGGCTGCAGCGCCTGGCCCGCGGCGAGGATGCGACGCCGCTCCGTCTGTGGACACCGCCGCCCGTCTTCGAGGAATCCGCGGAATGTCCCTGGGGCGTCCAGACGCTCGATCCGCTCGTCGATCTCGCGGCCAGCCTCACCGAGATGCTCTGCGATCGATTGAGCCGTCACGGGCTCTGCGCGGATGCCTTCGAGTGGTCCTGCCGGCTGGCTGACCGGACGGCGCATGCCGGCCGCTGCGCACCCGCCGCGCCGCTCTCGGATCCCGCGGCGGCGGCCGCTCTCGTACGTGCCTCGCTCGCCGCGCATCCGCCGCGCGTGGCGGTGGAGGACATCACGCTCCGCGCCTGCCCCGTGCGCGTGACCACGACGCAGCCGCGTTTCGACGAGCCTCCACGTCCGAGCCCGCGTCAGCTCACGGCGACCCTGGCGCGTCTGAGCGCCATCGTGGACGCCCGCGGCGTCGGCTCGCCCACCCTCCTCGACACCCATCGCCCCGACACCCACCACATCCTGCCCTTCATCCTCTCCCCTCGAGGGGGAGAGGGCAGGGTGAGGATGGAGGTGAGGGGGCCAGTGAGTGGAGGATTTGCTCTCGCCATGCATCGCATGAGACCACCCAAGTCCATCGAGGTGGCTCTCGCCGCCGGATCGCCCGCTCATCTCCGCACGGCTGGTCTCAGTGGGCGCATCGTTGCCACCGCGGGGCCATGGCGGATTTCCGGCGACTGGTGGACGGACTCCACCTACGCCAGAGACGAATGGGACGTGGAGCTGGCCGATGGCACTCTCTGCCGCCTCGCGCACGACAGCCGCGGCTGGCGCCTCGAGGCCATCTACGATTGAGCTACGTCGAGCTCCACGTCAAGAGCGCGTTCTCCTTCCTCGAAGCGGCGACGCTGCCGGAGGTCCTGGCTGAGCGCGCGGCCGCTCTCGGGCAACGAGCGCTCGCTCTCGTGGACGCCGACGGCGTCTACGGCGCGCCGCGCTTCTATCGGGCCTGCACCCGCCTTGGCCTCATGCCGCTGGTCGGCGCCGAGGTGAGCATGCGGGACGGCGGCCGCCTGCCGCTCCTCGTGGAGGATCCCGAGGGCTATCGCAATCTCTGCCGCCTCCTCACGCGGATCAAGATGCGCGCGGCCAAGGGGGAGGGCGCCGCGGGCTGGGACGACATCGAGCCGCACACGGGTGGTCTCGTCTGCTTGACGGGCGGCCCGCAGGGCCCGGTAGCCCATCGCCTTGCGCGCGAGGGCCACGATGCGGCGCGCGGCAGCCTCGACCGGCTCGTGGGGCTCTTCGGCCGCTTCAACGTCTACGCCGAGCTCCAGCGCGATCTGGACCGCGAGCACGAGGCGCAGAACGAGTGGCTGCGCGCGGAGGCGCAGCGCGGCGGGCTCCTCCTCCTCGCCAGCAACGCGCCGCTCATGGCCGAGCGCGGCGAGCGGCCGCTCCTGGATACGCTCACCTGCATCCGCCACGGCGTCACCCTCGAGCAGGCGGGCCGGCTCCTCGCGCGCAACAGCGAGCGGTTCCTCAAGCCCGCGGAGGAGATGGAGCGGCTCTTCGCCGATTGCCCGGCCGCGGTGGCCAATAGCGGCGAGCTCGCCCTGCGCCTGAACTTCACCCTCAAGGATCTCGGCTACCGCTTCCCCGAGTACCCGCTGCCTCCCGGCCAGACCCCCATCGGATTTCTCCGCGTGCTCTGTGAGCGGGGCGCCAAGGTCCGCTATGGCACGGGTCCGCTCGCGGAGCGCGCTCGGCATCAGATCGAGTACGAGCTCGAGCTCATCGGGCGCCTCGACCTCGCGGGCTACTTCCTCATCGTGTGGGACCTGATCGAGTACTGCCGCCGCCACGACATCCTGGTGCAGGGCCGCGGCTCCGCCGCCAACAGCGCGGTCTGCTACGCCCTGGGCATCACCGCGGTGGACGCCGTGGGCATGGAGCTGCTCTTCGAGCGCTTCCTCTCCGAGGAGCGCGGCGAGTGGCCCGACATCGACCTCGATCTGCCGAGCGGCGATCGGCGCGAACAGGTCATCCAGTACGTCTACCAGCGCTACGGCCGCCTGGGGGCGGCCATGACCGCCAACGTCATCACCTATCGCGGGCGGAGCGCGGCGCGCGAGGTGGGCAAGACGCTCGGGCTGCCGCCCGCGCTCTGCGATCGTCTCTCCACGCTGGTCAGCGACTGGGAGTACAAGGATCCCGGCGACTCCCTCCTCGTCCATCTCCGCGAGGCGGGCTGCGATCCCGAGATGCCGGTGATGCGCCACTTCGCGCATCTGTGGACGGCGATCCAGGACCTGCCGCGCCATCTCGGCCAGCACTCGGGCGGCATGGTGATCTGCGCGGGACGGCTCGACGGCGTGGTCCCTCTCGAGCCCGCCGCCATGCCCGACCGTTCGGTCGTCCAGTGGGACAAGGACGACTGCGCGGCCATGGGCATCATCAAGGTGGATCTGCTCGGGCTTGGGATGATGGCGCTCCTCGAGGACGCGCTGGGGATGATCCGTCGTCGCGGCGGTCACGTGGACTTGGCACACCTGCCCGCCGACGATCCCACTGTCTACGACATGCTCAAGCGCGCCGACACCATCGGCGTCTTCCAGGTGGAGAGCCGCGCCCAGATGGCGACCCTGCCACGCCTCAAGCCCGAGCGCTTCTACGATCTGGTCGTCCAGGTCGCCATCATCAGACCTGGGCCAATTGTCGGCGACATGGTGCATCCTTATCTGCGGCGGCGGGCGGGACGCGAGCCCATCACCGTGCCGCATCCCATGCTCGAGCGCATCCTCGATCGCACCCTCGGCGTGCCGCTCTTCCAGGAGCAGCTCCTGCGCATGGCCATGGCCGCCGCGGGCTTCACGGGCGGCGAGGCGGAGGAGCTGCGCCGCGCCTTCGGCTTCAAGCGCCGCAAGCAGGCCATGGACGAGGTAGAGAAGAAGCTCCGGGCAGGTATGGCGGGGCAGGGGATCACTGGCGAGCCTGCGGAGGCCATCATCCGCTCCATCACCTCCTTCGCCCTCTACGGCTTCCCGGAAAGCCACGCGGCGAGCTTCGCCCTCCTCGCCTATGCCAGCGCCTTCCTCAAGGCGCATCACCCGGCGGCTTTCTACGCGGCGCTCCTCAACAACCAGCCCATGGGCTTCTATCACCCCGCCACCATCGTGGGCGATGCCGCGCGCCACGGGCAGGTGATCCGTCCCCTCGACGTCAACCGCTCGGGCTGGCTCTGCTCGATCGAGGACGACGGGACGGTGCGGCTCGGGCTCCGCTACGTGCGCGGGCTCCGGGAAGAGGCGGGACGGCGCATGGAGCGGGAGCGGCCCTTCACGTCCGCCGACGATCTCGTGCAGCGCGCAGGACTGCGGAGCGACGAGCTGGCGCGGCTGGCCGAGCTGGGTGCGCTCGGCAGCCTCGGCCTCGAGCGGCGGGCCGCGCTCTGGGAGGTGGAGCGGGCGGCGCGGCCGTCAGGGCCGCTCTATCGCGTTCTCGCCCCGCCCGAGCCGTCGCCGCTGACACCCATGACGACGACGGAATCGATGGTGACCGACTACGAAGGCTCCGGGCTCACCCTCGGCCCCCACCCCATGACCTTCCACCGCGCCCGCCTCGCGCGTGAGGGCGTGGCGCGCGCCGCCGATCTGCCGGGCATGAAGGACGGCCGCTCCCTGCGGGTGGCGGGAGCCGTGGTGGTGCGCCAGCGCCCGGGCACGGCCAAGGGCTTCGTCTTCTTGAACCTCGAGGACGAGACGGGCCTCGTCAACGTGGTGGTGCCGCCGCCTCTCTTCCATCGCCATCGGCTCACCCTGGTGAACGAGCCCTTCCTGCTCATAGCAGGCGTGCTCGAGCATCGGGAGGGCGTGATCTCGGTGCGTGCGGGACGGATCGAGCCGCTCGGTCACCGCCTCTCGCAGGTGCCCTCGCACGACTTCCACTAGGTGCGCAGTCCGCAGCACTCCCCTGGTCTTACATCAGAGCGAAGAGAGCGCCCACGCTCCTGCTGGTCGGTCGGGGTGAGGCTCGGCCTCAGGGCACGGTGACGGTGGTGTTGTCGCCCGTGGCCGTGATGCTGTAGCCGTTGGTGCCGCCTGTGCTGTAGCTGTAGGTCCATCCGAGCGGTGGCATGGGATCCGAGGCCATGAAGGGCCCGCCGACCTGACCGCTGACGTTGGTCTGGGAGACGGTGAGATCGCCGAGGCCGGCGGGCATCTGCCCCATGTGCGCCTGGAATGCCCCGACGGCGCTGGCCAGGATACGCGTGTCGGCCTGCGCCTTCGCCAGCCGCGAGCGGGACTGAACGTTGTGATACAGGGTAAACGAGATGAGGGTGAGGA
>JBKOVG010000071.1:0-9266 GCA_046723845.1 Candidatus Methylomirabilota bacterium
GAGGAGAACTTGGAGACCGAGGGTCAGCCGCCTGAGGCGCATCGACGGATATGATCCCGTTCGCGGAATGGCGTCACTCCCTGCCACCACCTCGTGAGCGTGATCGACTGAATCACCTCGTCGTCGAGCCCCCTGCCGAGCCCGGAGAGGCGGCGGGGTATCGCTCCGGACGCTTCGCGAAGGAAGATCATGACGTAGCATTTTAGCCGACTGTGTGCGTCGATCCTGGAAAATCACGCCACCGTCTCGCGTGTCATATAGACTCGGGCCGATGCGGCGTCCCTGGCTTCTGCTCGTGCTCCTCTATGCCGTGCTGTGTTCCGTCGTCACCACCTGGGTCCTCCTCGACCGGCGCCCGCCCGAATGGGATCACGCCAATCACCTCGAGCGGGCCGTGGCATGCTCTCACAGCCTGAGACTCGTCGCTTCCGCGGGCGCGCGCGAAATCATCGAGGCCTCGTCCTTCTATCCCCCCGTGGTCACCTGCGCGGCCGGCCTGCTCTACCTCGTTTTTCCCGTGGCCCCCCTCACCGCGCAGGTCGTCATGATGGCCTCGCTCGCCCTCGCCATGGCCGCCCTCTACGGGCTCGGCCGCAGGCTCGAGGATGCGCCGGCGGGCGTCTGGGGAGCGCTGCTCTTCGCCACCGCCCCGTTCGTGGTCTTCTCGCTCACGAATTTCCAGCTCGACCTGCCCCTGGCCGCCATGGTGGCGCTCGCCCTCTACGTCCTTGTGGGCTCGCGCGACTTCGCGTCGGCCCGCTGGTCGCTTGGCCTGGGGGGCGTTCTCGGCTTCGGCCTGTTGACCAAGCCGCCCTTCGTCATCTATGTCCTGCCGCCGTTTCTCTGGAGTCTCTGGCGCGCCCTGCGGGCACCGGACCGCGGCCGGCGGCTCGGCGGGGCGGCGGCCGCTCTCGCGGTGGCCGCCCTGCTTGCTCTGCCGTGGTACGGTCCCCGCCTCTTCGGCCTGCCCATGCAGATCCTCAATCGCTCCTTCAAGCAGGCCGCCGAGCAACAGAACCCGGAGCCGCTGACCACCACGGCGCTCCTCTACTACCCGCGAACCTTGCCCACCCAGCTGGGTCTCCTCGCCGGCGCTCTCATGCTCTGGGGGCTCTGGGCGATCAGGCAGAACCGGGCGGCGCGACCCGTGCTGTGGCTGGCCACGCTCGGGCCCTTCATCGTTTTCTCCCTCATCCAGAACAAGAACCTCCGCTACACCCTGCCCATACTCCCCGCGGCGGCCCTCGTGGCGGCGATGGGGCTGCGCTCGCTGCCCGCGCCGGTCCGGCGCGGGACGGCCGTGGCGGCGCTGGTGCTGGCTGCGCTGCAAGTCTCCATGGCGCTCTTCCAAATCCCCACCCCGCCGACCTTGCCCGGCATGATCATGCCGCTGGCCCTGGGCCGGGCCCCGAGCCGAGCCGACTGGCAGCACGACAGGATCCTCGCCGATCTCGGTCGGGCGAGCAGTGGCCGGCCGGTGACGGTGGCGGTGATTCCCAACGACAACTTCTTCTCCGTGTCGAACTTCCGCTATGAGGTCGTACGCCGGGGCCTGCCCTACCGAATAACGCGCGGGTGGAGCGACTCTCCCCTCGGCGTGGACTTCGTCATCCTGAAGAGCCGCGACCAGGGACCGTCCTATGCCGCGGCGCGACCCGAGCGTCTCACCCGCGCCTTCAGTGGCGGCGATCCCTACTGGATCTCGGCCTTCCCCGTGATCGGCGAATACGCCCTTCCCGATGGCAGCATCGCGACGTTGCGAGCCCGGCGCATTCCACCAGTGGCCGCAGCGCCGGCGACGGTGGCGGCACAGCTCTCACGCGATCCCGCGCATCTGCTGGACGAGAACATGCGAGAGTCCGCGGGCCTCGCCCTCGCCCTCGACTACGCGGACCCGGAGATCCTGCGCGGGCAGGTGAAACACCTGACCTTGACCGCCGACTCTGTGCTGGTCGGCGAGTTCAACCGGCCCCGCCGATCGCCGCTGCGCGTTCACGATGTGAGGCTCGACGTGGATGGCTTTCTCTTCAACCCCCAGCGGCTGATGGGAGAGAAGCGACTCGAGATCATGGACATCGAGGGACTCCATGTGAGCCGGCTCCTGGTGACCGAGGAGGACCTGGATCTCTTCCTGCGCGGCCAGCCGGCCGGTCGTGGCATGACCGTCACCCTCCGTGATGGCTTCGGCGAGGTCCTGGTCACCGGCCTCGGCCCTGCCCTCCGCGCCCGCATCCGCTTCGGCCCCGCGGACCGCGACCGCCCGTTCACTCTCGTGGTGGATGAGGTCAGCATCGGCGGGGTCCGCGTTCCCGCGTTCCTGGTGGACTGGATCACCCGGCACTTCGATCCGACGCCGACCCTGAGGCGCTTGCCCGTTGCCGTGACCATCGCCCCCATATGGATTCGCCCGGGACGCATCGAGATCGGGGAACAATAGAAAGCCCCGGGGTCGCCGGGGCTTTGGAACGCCGGAGGGGCGAGGACGGGACCTAGGAGGTGAGTTTGACCTTGTCGCCCACCAGGGTGATGAGGCGAACGGCGGCCAGGACCTTGATGACCACCCACGAGGGATCGAACTCGGACCGGCGCACGCTGAACTTCGGGCTCGACGGATAGGCGTGGTGGTTGTTGTGCAGGCTCTCGCCGCCCGTGAGCCAGGCGAGGACCCGGATGTTCGTGGCGGAATTGTTGCCGAAGTTCTTCCTGCCCCACCAGTGGCCGAGCCCGTTGATGGAGGGGGCGAGCACGAACACGTAGAGGAGGAGGTGCACGGCGACCACGAACAGGCCCCACGCGGGGCCGAGCACGGCCATGGCGAGGACGAGACCGCAGATGCCGCCCAGGGTGCCCTTCGAGAAGATGCGGCGATCCCACCAGTCCTCGCGGATGTCCTTCGCCCAGCGGGCCAAGGTCTCCGGGTTCCGCGCCTCGCGGATGTAGTAGTACACGTTGCCGAGCTGGATCTTCCAGAAGCCGTGCACGAGCGGGCTGTGGGGATCGCGCTCGGTGTCGGTGAAGGCGTGGTGCTTGCGATGGACGGCGACCCACTGGCGGCGATCCTGGCCCGTGGTGATCCAGAGCACGATGCGGAAGAAGAAATCGGCGAGGGGATGCAAGGAGAGCGCGCGATGCGCGAGGCCTCGGTGGAGGTAGATCGAGGTCGCGAGCACCGCGGCCTGGGTCACCACCACGGTGATCGCCACTGCGAGTAGCGCTTTCAGCACGTACGAATCTCCTTTTGCTGTGTGTGAAAAAGTCTTTCTTGCGCTAGCTCACCATCTTCGGATCGAGGAGATCCCTAAGCCCGTCGCCAAGCAAGTTGAAGCCTAGCACAGTCAGAGCGATCGCGGTGCCGGGAAAGATGGCAAACCACGGCGACAGTCCCAGGAAGGCCTGCGCCTCCCGCAACATGAGCCCCCACGACGGGTGCGGGGGCTGGGTGCCGAGCCCCAGATAGGAGAGGGCTGCCTCCGCGAGGATGGCCACGGGGAAGCTGATGGTCGCCTGGACGATGAGCGGGGGCAGCGTGTTGGGGAAGATGTGGCGGCCGATGAGGGCGGCGTCCCCCGCGCCGAGGGCGCGGGCGGCCAGCACGAACTCGCGGTCCCGCAGCTCCAGGAAGGAGGCCCGGGTGAGGCGGGCGAACACGGGCAGGAAGGTGATGCCGATGGCGACCATGCTGATGACGACGCTGGGCTTGAAGACGGCGGTGATGAGGAGGGCGGAGAGGATGGCGGGGAAGCCCTGCACGGCGTCCATGAAGCGCATGAAGGTCTCGTCCAGCCAGCCCCCGAAGTACCCGGAGATCATGCCGAGGGCGACGCCGAGGCCCAAGCCGATGCCCACCGCGATGACCCCGACAAGGATCGACGTCTCCGAGCCGACCATGATGCGGGAGAGGAGGTCACGGCCGAACTGGTCCGTCCCCAGCGGATGGGACCCTGATGGACCCTGGAGCCGCGCTTCCATGGACATCTCGAGCGGGTCGCGGGGCGTGTACCCGAGGCTGAGAGCCGCCGTCAGGAGCAGGAGCGCGGTGATGCCGAGGCCGGCGCTGAAGGTGACATGCCGGAGCGGGCGGCCCAATGCCCTACTCATAGCGGATACGCGGATCGGTCAGGCCGTACAGCACGTCCACCGCCGCGTTGATGACGACGATCACGGACGCGACGAAGAGCACCACCCCCTGCACCACGGGGAGGTCCCGCGCGGTGATGGCGCCCAGGGCCAGCCGCCCCAGGCCGGGGAGGTAGAACACCGACTCCAGGATGATGCTCCCCGCCATGAGCTGGCCGAGCTGCACCCCGGCCACGGTGAGGATGGGGATCATGGCGTTTCGGAGAGCATGGCGGAAGAGCACGAGCCGCTCGCTCACCCCCTTGGCGCGCGCCGTTTTCACGTACTCCTCGCGCAGCACCTCCAGCACGGCGGAGCGGGTGGTTCGCGCGAGCACGGCGAACTGGAAGAGCCCCAGGGCGACGGCGGGGAGGAGGAGGGACCTGAGCGCGCCGCCCACGCCCTGCCCCCAGCCGTCGAAGCCTCCCGAGGCGAACCAGCCCAGGCGCACCGAGAAGAGGAGCACGAGGAGCAGGCCGGCCCAGAAGGCGGGGACGGCGATGCCGAGCTGGGACAGGGTCATGGTCAGGTAATCGCCCCATCGGCGATGGTGCGTGGCAGCGTACACGCCCAGGGGCACGGCGGCGAAGGCCATGAGGGCGGCGGCCATGAGGGTGAGGGGCAGGGTGACGGAAAGGCGCGAGAGGATGAGCCCGCCCACAGGCACGTCGTACTGGATCGACCGTCCCAGGTTGCCCTGGAGCGCGCCCCCGATCCACTCCACGTACTGGACGGGCAGGGGCCGATCGAGCCCCATGGAAGCGCGGAGTCGGGCCACGGTGTCCGGCGAGGCGTCGAGGCCCAGCATGAGGATGGCGGGATCGCCGGGGAGGACCCGCACCACCACGAAGACCAGCACCGACACGAAGAGGAGGGTGGCCACCATGGCAGCCACCCTCCTCAGGATGAAGCGGCGCACTCCGTCCCTACTTCTGCCAGGCGACCTCGGTCAGGTCCAGCGACGAGATGGGCAGGTCCTTCCAGATCCCTGTCACGCCCTTCTTGGTGACGACGAGGCGCGGGTGCATGTACAGCCACACCACGGGCGCATCGTCGGCCATCATCTTCTGGAGCCGCGCGAACTGCTCGCGGCGCTTCTTGTCGTCCACCGTCTGCTCGGACTCCTTGTAGATCGCCTGGAAGTCCTTATTGTCCCAGCGGAAGTAGTAGGCGGGGTTGGCGTAGTTCCCGATGTCCCAGGGCTCGGCGTGGCCGATGATGGTGAGGTCGTAATTGGCGTCCTTGTAGACCTGGGAGAGCCACTGCCCCCACTCAATCTGCTCGATCTTTACCTTGATGCCGACCTTGGCGAGCTGGCTCACCAGCACCTCGCCCGTGCGCACGGTGTAGTAGTACTGCGGCGGGACGCGGAGCACGGCGTCGAAGCCGTTGGGATAGCCCGCCTCCGCGAGCAGCTTCTTCGCCTTGGCGGGGTCGTAGGGCACGGCCTTGGACATGTCCACGAAATAGGGATTGAGCGGATCCACGTTCGAGCCGAGGACGCGCCCGAGGCCGAACATGGCCCCCTTGAGCACCTCCTCCTTGTTGATGGCGTGGGTGACGGCCAGGCGCACCCGCTTGTCCGAGTACGGCTTCCTCGAGTTGTTCATGGCGAGGATGACGTCGTTGGTGGTGTCGCCGAGGATGACCTGCAAGCGCGGGTCCTTCTTGAGGTCGACCACGTTCTCCGGGCCCAGGCCGAAGGCGGACACGTCGATGTCGCCCGACTTGAGCGCGGCCAGGGCGGAATTGGGATCGGGGATGAAGCGGAACGTCACCTTGTCGAGGTGGGGCAGCCCCTTGACGTAGTAGTCCTTGTTCTTCGCCAGCACGATGCGATCGCCCCGCACCCAGTCCGCCACCGTGAAGGGCCCGGTGCCCATGGGCGCGCTCTTGAGGGTGTCGACGGCCTCGCGGGGATAGATGACCGAGCCCTGGCGAGCCATCTCGAGGAGGAAGTTGGCGTTGACCTCCTTGAGGGCGATGCTGACCGTGTAGTCGTCCTTGACGATGATCTCGCGGATGATCTCGTAGCGCTTCTGGAAGGGATGCTTGGTCTCGGGATTCGCCGCGCGCTCCAGGACGAACTTGACGTCGGCCGCCTTCATCTCGCGCCCGTTGTGGAAGTGCACGCCCTTCTTGAGGAAGAAGGTGTAGTTCTTGCTGTCCGTGGTGTACCAGCGGTCGGCCAGCCACGGCACGAGCTTGCCATTCTTGTCGACCTTGACCAGGCATTCCTGGACGTTGTAGTGCACCACCGCCGCGATGGCCGAGGCGGGACTCGCCGTGAGATCGAGGCCGGGCGGCTCCGCCGGGATCTGCACGGCCAGAGTGCCCTGCGCCGCCGCCGGAGCCGCCGCCGTCACCAGGAGCAGCAGCATGAGCGCGAGGCGACCGAGCAGGGTCATCGTGTCCCCTCCGTGAAGTAGGCGATGGTCCGCCGCAGCCCTTCCGCGAAGTCCACCAGGGGCTCATAGCCCATGTCGCGCTTGGCCGCGTTGATGTCGGCCAGCGTGTGCGGCACGTCGCCCACGCGGGTGGGCGAGTGGGTGCGCTCGAGCGGATGCCCGAGGAGCTGCTCCAGGGAGGCGATGATCTCGAGCAGGCTCGTGCGGCTGGCGCAGCCCACGTTGTACACCTTGCCCGCCACCGCGGCCGCAGGGGCCGCCGCGGCGAGGAGATTGGCGGAGACCACGTTGTCGATGTAGGTGAAATCACGCGACTGCGTCCCGTCGCTGTGCACCTGGAGCGGCTTGCCCTGGATGGCCCAGAGGATGAAGCGCGGGATCACCGCGGCGTACTCGCTCTTGGGATCCTGCCCCGGCCCAAAGACGTTGAAGTAGCGCAGGCCCACCGTCTCCAGGTCGAAGAGACGGCTCCACACGGAGCCGTAGAGCTCCCCCGCTACCTTGCTCGCCGCGTAGGGCGAGATGGGCGCGGTGGGCTGGTCCTCGCGCTTGGGCAGATCGGGCCGCTCGCCATACACCGACGACGAGGAGGCGTACACCACGCGCGGCTTCCGCTTCTGACGGGCGGCGGCCACGAAGACGTGCAGGGTGCCCGTCACGTTCGAGGCGTTGGCTCCGAGGGGGTCGGCCACGGAGCGAGGGACGGAGCGCATAGCCGCCTGGTGGAAGACGGCGGTGACGCCGCGGACGGCGCGCTCCACCGTCTTCAGATTCGCCAGGTCACCGCGGATGATCTCCAGACGACGATCGCCCTTGGCGAAGGCGAGGTTGGCGCGGCGGCCCGTGGAGAAATTGTCGAGCACGCGCACGCGATGCCCCTGGGAGAGGAGGCGCTGCACGATGTGGGAGCCGATGAACCCGGCTCCGCCCGTGACGAGGAAGGTCGACGCTTTCGCCATGTCCGACGATCGATTATGGTCGTCGCAGCGCGAGCTTGTCAACTTCGGTGGTGCGCCGGCCGCGCGTTTGACAAGCCTCGCGCTCCCTCGCTAGTATGTGGCACCTTTGGGGCCCCACCGGTCCACCGTCGTGCCGGCTCATCCGTCTTGCCTCGACGAAGGAGGTCGCCATGGTTCGTAGCATCACCCTCGGAGTCGCTCTGCTCTCGGCCCTCGCCCTTGCCCTGCCCGGGGCGGCGCCCGCCCAGACCAAGGACGACACCGTCGTCTACGCGCTGCAGTCAGACATCGACACCTGGGATCCCCCGGGCTCCGTGCTCCGCGAGACCATCATCCTCGGCTACAACGTCTACGACCACCTGGCCGTTCGCGATCTCAAGACGCGCAAGGTGATCCCGAATCTCGCCCTGTCCTGGAAGGTGGTTGATGACACCACGTGGGAGGTCAAGCTGCGCCAGGGCGTCAAGTTCCACGACGGCACGCCTTTCACCGCCAAGGATGTGAAGGCGACCTTCGACCGCGTGCTCGACCCCGCCAAGAAGATGATCGCCCGCGGCAATCACGCCAAGATCAAGGGCGTGGAGATCGTCGACGACTACACCGTGCGCTTCAAGACGGACGGCCCCTATCCTCTCTTCGTCGAGCGCCTCACCGCCCAGGTCATGGAGTCAGAGAAGGTCATCCGCGAGAAGGGCGATGAGTGGATGCAAGATCATCCCGTGGGCACGGGGCCCTACAAGCTCGTGAGCTGGCACCGGAAGCAGGAGCATCTCCTGGTCCGCAACGACGACTACTGGGGACCCAAGCCGTACTACAAGTACGTGCGTATCCGCATCATCCCCGAGCTGGCGACGCAGATAGCCGAGCTGCTCTCGGGCGGCGTGGACATCATCAAGACGGTGCCCCCCGATCAGATGGACGTCATCAACAAGTCGGGCTCCGCGCGCACGGCCGTGTCTCCGATCCTGCGGACGGCCTTCATCCAGCTCGATCAGGCGGCCCGCAGCGGTCCCAACCCCTTCACCGACCGGCGCGTCCGCATCGCCGTGAACCTGGCCGTCGACCAGGACAGCATCATCAAGCACGTGATCAACGGGCTGGGCGACCGCGTGGCGACCGCCATCAATCCCATGGCGTTCGGCTGGGACCCGAACCTGAAGCCGTACAAGCAGGACACCGCCCGGGCCAAGAAGCTCTTGGCGGAGGCGGGCTTTCCCAACGGCCTGGACGTCGTTTTCAACGAGGGGCCGCCTAACGTGGAACCCGGCCAGATCCAGACCGACGACGCGGCCATCGCCGACATGACCAAGGTCGGATTCCGGGTCAAGCGGAACTACACCGGCGAGAGCTCGGTGTTCGTCGCGCGCGCCAAGGAAGGCAAGCTGGGGCCGATGTTCACCTGGTCTTGGGGCTACTATTCCGTCTTCGACGCCGACGCCATCCTCTACGACATCTTCAAGTGCGGAGAGTTCTACGCCTACTACTGCAACAAGGAGCTCGACGACCTGATCATCTCCGGGCGCTCGACGCTCGACCAGAAGAAGCGAACGGAGGTGTACGCCAAGGCCCAGAAGCTCCTCTTCGACGACGCCGCCTATCTCTACAAGTGGGGCCTCCGGGGCGTGTGGGGCATCTCGAATCGCGTCGACTACTCCGCCCCCCCCGACGAAGTCGACCGAATGTTCCTCGTGACGCCACGAAAGAAGTAACGGCGCGGGAGGGGCCGCTCGCCGGCGCCCCCTCCGCTCCCGCCTCGGCCCGATGCGACGCTACCTCCTCCGTC
>JBKOVG010000054.1:0-12592 GCA_046723845.1 Candidatus Methylomirabilota bacterium
CTCCCGCTCCCCCGCTTCGGGGGAGCGGGCAGGGTGAGGGGGTGTCAACGAATGCCCACCGTCGAATACCGCGGCATGAACCTCGTCATTCCGGAGAACGACTCGGAGTGGCGCGAGCACTTCAAGCTCGCGCGTGAGCACCACACACTGATGCTCCGCGCCTGCAAGAGCTGCGGGCTCCTGCGCTACCCGCCGAGCCATGGGTGTCCCTGGTGCATGTCGCTCGAATGGGAGTGGAAGGACGTGAGCGGCAAGGGCCACATCTATTCCTACGAGGTGGTGCACCACGCCATCCAGCCGGGCTTCAAGGAGTGGACGCCCTACGCGGTGGTGCTGGTCGAGCTCGACGAGCAGCGGGGCACGCCCACCCCGGACGAGGCCCTCCGCATCATCGGCAACCTCGTGACGCCGGACTTCAAGGCGGAGGCGGAGAGCAAGGTGGCCATCGGCAAGCGCGTCCGCGTGGTCTTTCAGGACCTCGCGCCGGACTTCGCCCTGCCCCAGTTCGCCCTCACCGACGAGCCGCCCGTCGGCCGAGTCTGGAGCCTCGCGTAGCTCCCTCTCTCCTCTGGGAAGAGGGCCGGGGTGAGGGGCGCTAGGCTTTCCGGACCGGGAGGTGGCGGTTGATTCCCGAGAGGAGCCGGTAGCACGTCTCGAGCGTCGGCACGGGAATATCGAGCTCCACACCCTTCCGTACGGCATAGCCGAGGGTCTCCTCGATTTCGAGTCGGCGACCGCGCTCCAGATCCTGGAGCGTCGAGATCTTGTGGGCGGGTGCCCGCTCCGCCAGGCGGGCGCCGAAGCGCCGCACGTGCTCGATGGCCTCCGCCAGCGTCCCGCTGCACACGGACTTGATGGGCAGCGGCCCGGCGTCGTCGAGCGGGATTCCCAGACGCGCGGCGACGCCGCCCAGCTCTCGCATGACTCGCGCCATGAGCAGCGCTCCATCCGGGTCGATGAGGAACTTGGCCGTCGGCAGCCGCGTCAGGCCGGCGAGCGCCATCCCGCCGACGAAGAGCACGTACTTCGACCATTCCACGCTCTGAACGTGCGGCGATGCTTCCGCGGGAAGTCCCGCCCGGACCAGAGCGGTGGCCAGATTTCGCGCACGATCCGAGTCACCGCCGGAGAGCTCTCCGACGGCGAAGCGCTCGTTGAGGGTGAAGCGCACCGCGCCGTCGCCCAGCACCTCGCCGGCCACCACCACGGCTGCTCCGAGAACACGCTCCCATCCGAAGACGCGGGCCAGCTGCTCGTTCTTGAGGACGCCGTTCTGGAGGGACAGCACGCTCGGCACGCACAGGTGCCGCAGATCGGCCAATGCGGACTCCGTGTCGTAGGTTTTCACGGTGACGAGTAGGACATCCGCAGTATGGACGACGTCGGGATCGGTCGCCACGGTAACCGGCACGGTGAAGTCGGCCAGCCCGGTGATCGCGATCCCGCGCTGACGGAGGATGGCGGCACGCTCGCCCCGCGCCACGAAGACGACATCTTCACCTGCGCGCGCGAGGTGCGCGCCGACGATAGACCCCAGTGCGCCTGCCCCCACGACGACGACCTTCATCCGTCGGACGACTTCGTACCACTGACAAGGTGAGCCGACAGGTCAAAGACCATCGTACCTGACGGGGTGACGAACGAGCCGAGCGCATGCTGCGCCTCCTGCATGGCCACGCTTGCGAGTGAACTCGAGGTGGTAGGCGGCGCCGGGGACGCCCAGCATGACGCCGTCGAAGCCATCGTGGTCCTCGAAAGAGCCGAGGCGGAAGAGCCCCAGCCCGTCGGTATAGAACCGCACGACCTCCTCGAGGTGGTCGCTAGGCCTCGCGACCCGGAGGGTTGTCCCTTTCTCCATCACGCGCCCTCCGCTCTTGCCGTCACCGCGGTGGCTGCCGAACGCCCGAGTTGATCGGACGCAGCGAACAAGCGCGGGCGGGCGATCCGCCCCCCTCGCTCCCGCCGCCTGCGGGCATAGGGTGGCGTACGGGAAGCTGCGCCGCACGGCCCCGATGGTCGGGCAGTCCAGGAGCTCAGCCAGACACTCGACCAATCATGGATCGGATGGACGGCGGGGCCGGTCGGCTTCGCCTGTCGGCGTCCCCGGACCGGCCCCCGCTCAACCGCGCGTCAGCCGCCCGATGATCTCGTCGTAGGCCTTCTCGGCCAGCGCCCGCACTTCGTCACGTGAGAGGGGCTGGATCGGGTGCGACACCATGATGGTCTTGTAGTTCTCCGCGCCCAGGGCCGAGGCCTGGGCGCGGGCGGCCTTGGCGAACTCCGTGGAGATCACCGTGGCCGTGGGCATCCCGTTGTCCTCGAAGAACACGCCGTCGTGCACACTGCACGTTGTGCAGGACCCTCAGTCGGCGAGGGCCTCGATGACGGCGTCGCTCGTCTTGAGGATCTCCGCGCGCAGATCGTCCGGGGCCGGCCGCGCGAAAGTCGGCTTCCGCTTCCGGATGATGGCCTTGGGCTTGGCGCGCTCGCGGATCAGCTCCTCGACGCGATCCAGCAGGTGGTCACCCTTGGCCTTGGAGATGTCGAGGAGGGTGATCACCTTGCCGTCGAGGCTCGGCAGGCGCGTCGCGGTCTTGCGAGGCACGGCGACGGAATCGGTGGGGTCCATGAACTCTTCGGTGGCCATGTCGAGCTCCTTTCGCCGGCCAGTCTAGCGCAAGAGCGGCGGGAAGGCGCAGCCGGGCTTCACGTCACTCGCCCGCCGGCCGCACGCCCTTGATGACGAGGCGGGACATCTTGGAGAAGGTCCAGCCGTGGATCACCGCGGAGAAGCGCCCGGCCGTCCCGCCCGCCACGAGGAACTTGATGTTGCTCGGCTCGCGGAACTTGGGGATGAGGGTGGTGTCGGTCTCGGGATTGGGAAACTTCGCGAGGACGCGCGGGGGCAGCCCTTCGCCCCCGTCCAGCCCGGGCACGAGCTCACTCACCGGCTTGCGCAGGCGGTGCCACAGGAAATCGCGCATGTCCGCCTTGCTCCAGCCGTCGTCGGCGATGGTGCGCGCGTGCTCCGGCGAGAAGACGACCAGCGTGTCGCCGTGATAGGTCGACTTGCTGTGCGAGAGCACCTCGAGCGACTTGGAGATGGTGATGAGGAGGTCTCTCGCGTTGCGGCTCTGGTGATCGTACACCCCGTGGGGCGCCTCGCCCGCGAAAGCGGCCACCGTGCTGACGGTGGGGGCAAAGCCGTGCTCCACGGCCAGGGAATCCCACGGGTTCTCCTCCTCGTGCTCGCCGATGCAGTAGGTGTAGCGCCCGGGGTGGGCCATGGTGGACATGCTCATGGTCCGCGCAGAGGCGCCACCCACGTTGGCCACGATGAGCCGGAGGGCGCGCCCGATAGTCCCGTTGGCTCGCCAGCCCGGGCCGAAGACACCCGCCGCGCAGTTGATGTCGAGCGCCTTGCGCGCGGGCCCGTTGACGATGAAGAGGGGCGAGGGGAAGTTGGTGGTGGCGGAAACGCCGTGCAGGTCGAAGGCGTCGTCGCACATCGCCTCCACGCCAGCGATGATCACGGGCATGTAGTCGGGCCGGCAGCCCGCCATGACCGCGTTGACGGCGATCTTCTCAACAGTCGCGCGCCCGAAGTTGGGCGGCACGAAGGCAATGAGCTCGCCACCCTCGCGTTCCGCGCCCGCCACCATGGCCGCCACGCGGTCGCGGGTGGGCGGGACCACGGGCAGGCCGTCGGTGACTCCGCGTTCGAAGAGCGTCTCGAAGGGGTCGACGGCGGCGGCGCTCACGATCGCCTCAGGGCTTGCAAACGCGGAAGTTACTGTAGTCGCCCTCGGCTACCGACTTGGTGTCGTCGGAATCGGTGAGCACGGCGACCCCGGAGGCCTTCGGCACGTCGGCCTCGTCGAAGAACTTCTTGTAGTCCTGGAGCACGTTGACGCGCTCCTCCGTCCACTGCTCCTTCCCCTCCGTGCCGCTCTTCACCACCAGCACCTGGGTGAGGCCGCCGCTCGAGGACAGCCGCGTGCCCACCGGCGCCGCCGCGCTCCAGATGTACTTGACGGATTTCACCGACCACGCGGTGTGGGGAAACACCGCGTACACGGCCACCGCGCTGTCGTTGGTCTTGGACTGGCGCTCGTCGGAGCCCTTGGGGAACACCACCGGCCGCCACGACCACGCGAGCACCGGGTAGGCCTTGGGATCCCACTCGAACTGCTTGGCGACCTGGATGCCGAGGCCCTTGGCCACCGCGTGCAGGAAGCGGAGACCATCCATCTCTTGGATGGAATAGACCTCGCGACCCGAGTCCTTGCGCGGCTTCCAGTCAGGCGGGAACTCCCCCACCTTGCCCTTGGCGAAGTTGTCGACGGTGAGGCAGTCCTCGGCGCGGGCCGTGACGGGGACGGCGAGGAGGGCGACGAGGAAGAGGACCCAGAGCACGAGGCCCTCAGCGCCCGCGGCGCCACCACGAGTGCACGAGCTGATCGACGACCTGGACGAGCTGGCCGACGGTGCGGCATTCCTTGACGATGTCGCAGGAGGGCGAGTAGAGCGGCATCACGCTGTCGCCGATGCCCCACCCCCACTGCCCTTCCGGGTTGAGCCAGATGATGCCCTTCACGCGCTCGCGGATCTGGCGGATGGCCCAGGCCTGAGGGTCGTTGTAGTTGTTCCGCGCGTCGCCTAGGATGAGCACGGTGGTCTTGCGGTCGAGCGACTCGATCTCCGTGCGCACGAAGCGGCTGAAGGCGTAGCCGAAGTCCGAGCGGCAGTGGTAGTCCACGGAGGAGCCCTTCAGCGCCCAGTCGATGGCGTAGTCCACGGGATGGGAGTTGAAGGCCTGCGTCACCTCGGCGATCTCCGACACGAAGACGTAGGAGCGCACGCGGGAGAAGCACTCCTGCAAGCTCCACACGAGCTGGAGCATGAAGCGCGAGGCGTTGCGCACGGAGTCCGACACGTCGCACAGGGTGATGAGCTTGGGCTTCTCGCGGTGCCGGCGGCGGAAGCGGAGCTCCATGGGCACCCCGCCGTACTGGAGGCTCTTGCGGATGGTCCGGCGCGAGTCGAGCCGGCCCTTCTCCTCCTGCCGCTGGCGCATGGCGAGGGCGTCCTTGATCTTGCGGGCCAGTCGCGCCACCACCGCCTTCATCTGGGCGACCTCGTCGGGAGAGAGGGCGAACAGCGGCTTGTCGGTGAGCACCTCGCGGGTGAGCTTCTCGCCCTGCCGGTAGGCGCGCCGCTCGAGCTCACGCTCCACGTGCTGGCGGATCATGCGGCGGAAGGCTTCCAGGCGGAGGTCAAGATAGTTGCGGATGCGCGCGAGCATGCCGGGGTCGAGGCCCTGGGCTTCCAGCATCTGCATGATGCGGGAGAGATCGCGCTCGATGGCCTCCCAGTCGAACTTGTCGTAGATGCGCCGGGAGAAGTAGCCGATCTGCAGGAAGTACATCAGGCGCTCCAGGCCGGCGTTCTGGCCCTGCCCGCGGATGGCCATCTCCATATCCGAGCCCTCGCCGTTCAGCATGAGCTCGGTCAGCTCGTCCAGCTCCATGTTCTCCTGGGCCATGAGCTGGTCGAGGAGCTGCTGGATGCGCGGATCCTCCGGCCCCAGCGCCTTCTTGAGCCCTGCCCCCAGCGCCTCCAGGTCGAGGAAGTACAGGTCGAAGAGCCGGTCGAAGGTGGGCAGGTCGCGCGACTCCTTCACGAGGGTCGCGGCGAGCGCGGACTTGAAGGTCTCGCGATGCTCGAGGCCGATCTCCGAAGAGGCGGCCAGCGCGTCCATGGCCTCGCTGGGCGAGATGCGCAGCTCCGCGCGTCTCAGATCGCCGATGAACTCCAGGATCCGCTGGTCCATTTAAGTTCTGGGGGGGAGCGCCACCTGCCGCTCCTCCCCCAGACCCCCCCACCAGGTCGCGCGGTGCGGGTCCCAGGCTGCGCCGGGCGGGTCCACGGCGGCGGCTGTCATCACGGGGAGCGCCCCCTGCCGCTCCTCCCCCAGACCCCCCCACCAGGTCGCGCGGTGCGGGTCCCAGGCTGCGCCAGGCGGGTCCACGGCGGCGGCTGTCATCACGGGGAGCGCCCCCTGCCGCTCCTCCCCCAGACCCCCCCACCAGGCCGCGCGGTGCGGGTCCCAGGCTGCGCCAGGCGGGTCCACGGCGGCGGCTGTCATCACGGGGAGCGCCACCTGCCGCCCGTTAGGCATCATCGCGAGAAGGTGACCCAGGAGGACTTGAAGACGTCCTCGCCTCTCTCACGGGTGATGGGGCAAAGGCGCCCGTCCTCGAGGCGGAGGAGACCGTGGAAGGAGCCGGGGGCGATGAAGTGGGTCATCTTGAGCTTCCAGCCGAGCTCACCTGCCGGGGCCTCCTCGTCACGCTCCACCAGCTGCGTCACGTCGGGTGCGTCGCCCACGAGGTGGAGCACGCGCACCGGCCCTTCCGAGCAGCGGAGCCCCAGCACCACCTTGTAGGCCGGGTCCTGCCGCGAGGTCTCCACCGCCATCTCGCCGGGCTGGAGGAGATGCGGGACGGCCTCGGGCATGGCCGCGCGGAAGAACGCCTGCGGTCCTGGATGCGTGCAGTAGAAGTGCCAGCGCCCCGCCGCGTAGATCCACAGCTTGGTGTACTCGCCGAGGGCGGCGGAGATGCAGCGCCCGCCCTCGATGAACACGGGCCCGCTCGGCCCCAGCTCAGGCAAGCGGATGCGCGGACACGGGAACCACAGCTCGCGGAACTCGCTCAGGGTCATGGGCGCTAGTTGATATCGGCGAGCACCTTGTCGAGGGCGCCCTTGACGCGCTCGAGGTCCTTCTCGTGCTTGACGAGCATGGTCAGCGTCGACTCGACCAGCTCACGGTCGAGGCTGTCCGCGTTCAGGATGACGAGCGAGCGCGCCCAGTCGAGGCTCTCCGAGACGGAGGGCGCCTTGCGCAGGTCGAGGGCGCGGATGCGCTGCACGGTGGTCACCACCGTCTGGGCGAGCTTCTCGGAGATCTCCGGCACCTTCATCCGGATGATGGCTAGCTCCTCGTCGGGCGGCGGGAAGTCGATGAACAGGTGGAGGCAGCGGCGCTTGAGGCCGTCGCTGAGCTCGCGCGCGTTGTTCGAGGTGAGGACGACGAGAGGGATGTTGGTCGCCTTGATGGTGCCCAGCTCGGGCACGGAAACCTGGAAGTCCGAGAGCACCTCGAGGAGAAAGGCCTCGAACTCCGGCTCCGCCTTGTCGATCTCGTCCACGAGCAGCACCACGGGATCGATGGACTCGATGGCCTGCAGCAGTGGCCGCGGGGCGAGGAAGCGATGCGAGAAGAAGGCATCGTCCTGGCCCGAGATACGGGCCACCGCGTCGGGGAGCGACGGCGCGTCCGCGATGAGCTCGCCGATGCGCTCGCGCAGCAGCTGCGTGTAGAGGAGCTGCTTGGCGTACTTCCACTCGTAGAGCGCCTTGCCCTCGTCCAGCCCTTCGTAGCACTGCAGGCGCAGGAGCCGCCGGCTCGTAATGTCGGCGAGCGTCTTGGCCAGCTCGGTCTTGCCCACGCCCGCCGGCCCTTCGATGAGCACCGGGCGCCCCATCCGCTCCGCCAGGAACACCACGGTGGAGATGCGGCGGTTGGCGATGTAGCGGGCGTTCTTGAAGTGTTGCTGGACGTCCTCGACGGAATGGAACATTTGGGCTCCTGTCAGAGTGAATTGGCCTGGAGTGTAGCACACTTGCGCACCGTCGAAACCCGGAGCGACCGATTGCCGCTCTCCGCGTCCCGCGGGATACTGGGCCATGGCCGACGCGCCCGAAGCCCGCACCTATCACCGCTGGCAATTCCGGATCGGAGCGCTCCGGCTCCTCATCTCGGCGGGCGGTCTCGCGTCGCTCCTCCTCACCGACCTCTCGATTCGCCTCCGCGATCTCCTGGCCGCGTGGACGACACACTGGTGGCTCGCCGTGCCGATGGCGGTGCTCCTGATCGGGATCGGCCTCGAGCTCGTGACGCTGCCCCTGTCCCTGATCGGTAGCTTCTGGCTGCCGCGTCGCTACGGGCTCCATCACCAGACCTTCGCCCGCTGGGCGCTCGATCGTGTGAAGGCGGGCCTCGTGGGCGGCGTCCTCGGCTGTGTCGCCGCCCTCGTGGTGTACGGGCTGCTCCGCGGGACGCCGTGGTGGTGGCTGTGGGCGGCCGGTGCGCTCTTCACCGGCCAGGTCTTCCTCACCTTCGTCACGCCGATCTGGCTCGTACCGCTCTTCTATCGCCTCACCCCGCTCGCCGAGGGCGATCTCCGCTCACGCCTCCTCCGGCTGGCCGAGCGCGCGGGCGTTCCCGCCATCGGGGTGTGGATCGCGGACCAGTCGCGCCGGAGCCGGACCGCGAATGCCGCGGTGGTCGGCCTCGGGCATACTCGACGCATCATCCTCTTCGACACCCTCGTGAAGGAGTTCCAGCCCGACGAAGTCGAGGCCGTGCTCGCGCACGAGCTCGGTCATCACGCGGCGGGCGACATCTGGCGCGGCCTCGCCGTGCAGGCGGGGCTGACTGTGGTCGTCATGTGGATCGCCGATCGCGTGCTCAAGGCCGGGGCGGGCGCCCTCGGGCTTTCTGGACCGGCCGATGTCGGCGGCCTGCCACTTCTGGGGCTCGTGACCATGGCCGTCAGCCTGCTCGCCCTCCCGCTCGTCAACGGCTGGTCCCGCCACATCGAGACACGAGCGGACGACTTTGCTCTCGAGTTGACACGAAATCCGACCCCGTTCATCGGAGCCATGGAGCGACTGGCCGATCTGAACCTCGCCGAGCGTAAACCCCACGTTCTGAAGGAGCTGATCCTCTACTCGCACCCATCCGTCGATCGACGGGTGGCGCGGGCGAGGGCGCGAGCGTGATCGGGGGGGCTGACAGTGTCAGGCCTGAGGCTGACGGTGCCGCGAAAAACCCACGGTTTCCCCCCTAGCCCAGTGGCACTGGACTTGCTACCCTTGGGCAGGTCATGAGACACGATCAGCCGTCGTCCCTGATCCGGCACCTGCAGGTTTTGCGCGCGGTGAACGAGGCCGTGAGCCGATCGCTCGACCTCAACGAGGTGCTGCAGCGTTCGCTCGCCGCCCTGACCCACGTCACCGGCCACGAGATCTCGAGCCTGCATCTCATGTCAGCGGACGGCAACAGCCTGCTCCTTCGCGGCGATCGCGGTCTCAGCGACGAGCTGCGGCGGGTCAACGTCGAGCTGCCGATGGGCGAAGGTCTGATCGGTCGGGTCGCGCTCACGGGCCAGGCCCGCCGAGTCGACGACGCCAGCGCCACGGACGATCTCCTCCCCGCCGCCCGCGTTGCCGTCACCAACGACGGCATCCGCGGCTTCGTGTGCGTGCCCATCCGGGCGCGCCATCGCATCCTCGGCACGCTCTCCCTCGGCCGGCAGACCAGCGATCGCTTCACCGACGAGGAGGTCGCGCTGCTCGAGTGCGTGTCCGATCAGATCGGGCTTGCCCTCGACAACGCGCGGCTCTACGGGGAGATCAACCGTCAGCTCGACGATCTCCGGCGCGCCCAGATCGAGGTGGTGAAGGCGGAGCGGCTCTCCGCGGTGAACGGCCTCGCCGCCGGCGTGGCTCACGAGATCAACAACCCGCTCACCATCATCATGGCCCAGCTCCACCTGCTCGGTCAGGCGCCCATGAGCGCGCACACCGAGGAGGCCCTCAGTGTTATCGACGCCGCGGCCAAGCGCGCCGCCTCCATCGTGCGCGACCTTATCCTCTTCGCCGAGCACCGGCCGCCGCGCCGGACGCGCTGCCCGGTCGCCGAGCAGATCCGCGAGGTCGTAGCCTTCGAGGAAGCGCGCCTCGAGGCCGAAGGCATCTCCGTGCGGACCAACCTGGAGCCCGTGCCCGACATCTGGGCGGATCACAATCACCTGCAAGAGGTGCTGCTCCACGTGATCCAGAACGCCCAGCACGCCATGGTGGAGGCGCACGCGGGCGGCGTGCTCAGCATCAGCACGACCATGGTCGACTCTGGCGTGCGCATCGAGGTGGCCGACGACGGGCCGGGGATCCCCGCCGAGCACCTGCCGAGGATCTTCAATCCCTTCTTCACCACCAAGCAGCCCGGCGACGGGCGTGGGCTGGGTCTCTCCGTCGCGCACAGCATCGTGATGGAGCACGGCGGCCGCATCTGGGCGGAGAACCGGCCCGGCGGGGGCGCCCTCTTCACCATCGACCTGCCCATCGGCGAGCCGGAACCCGCTCGCGAAGCGCTCCGCTCCGACTCCCGCCGTCTCTAGTCCTCGACAACCCGGTTGGTCGGCGGTAGAGTCTCCCCTCGTCGTCGAGGGCCGAACGCTCCCACGACCCGGAGGCTCGCATGAACACGGTCAAGGATGCCATCTCGCAGGCGGTGGACCGTCTCGCGGACGAGCTGGAAGCGCTCTCCATCAAGATTCACGACCATCCCGAGCTCGCCTATCAGGAAGCGCAGGCCTGCGCGTGGCTCTGCGAATTCCTCGGCCGGCAGGGCTTCAAGGTCGAGCCGGGCGCGGGCGGCGTGGACACGGCCTTCCGCGCCACCATCGAGACGGGCGTGTACGATCCCATGAAGTCGAGCCGCGTGCTCCTGGATCTCTTCGCGGCGAACATGACCACGGTGGGCCTGGCCGAGGGCGCTCCCATCCCGGACCGCAAGGGCTCCTCCGACGTGGGCAACGTGAGCCAGGTCGTGCCGACCATTCAGCCCATGATCGGCATCGCCCCCGAAGGGATGGCCATTCACACGCGCGAGTTCGCCGAGGCCGCCGTGAAGCCACTGGCCCGGCGCGGCATGGTCGCCGCCGCCAAGACCATGGCGCTCACCACCTACGATCTGCTCGCCAACCCCGCCCGCGTGAAGGCGGCCAAGGAGGAGTTCAGCCGCACGTGATCTTCCACGACTACTACTCGAAGATCCCGGCGGACGAGATCGACCGCTTCATCGCCGCCCAGGAGATGGGGCGTCTCATCACCCCCGGCGAGGACGGCACGCCCCACCTCGGCCTCTACAACTTCGTGTACGCGCCGCCCACCATCGAGCTCCACCTGGTGAGGACGGACGAGCAGATCACTGACCTGAAGGCGCGGGTCCGGTGCGCCTTCGAGGTGGACGAGGTCCTCGCGGTCATTCCTTCGCACTGGGTCCATCCGGAGTACGGCGGCTCGGCCACTTCGTATCATCGCACCGTGATCTTCGAGTGCGAGGGCACGGTGACGGAGGATCCCGCGGTGGTGATGGCGCAGCAGCAGCGCCTCCTCGCCAAGCATCAGCCCGAGGGACGATACCGGCCGCTCGCCGTCGACGATCCGCTCTACAAGGGCGCGCTCAACCACCTGGCCGCCGTCACCCTCCGCATCACGTCCTGCCGGGCCAAGTTCAAGCTCGGACAGAACCGGCCGGTGGCCGCGCGCCGACGCGTCATCGAGGAGCTCCGCCGGCGGGGCCGGCCCAACGACGGGCGGGCGGCCGATGCGCTCCAGTGGACGATCGATCACCCCTTCGAGCCAGGAGACTCGCATGACCGCTGACGCGCTCGACCAGGCCAAGACCAAGGTCACGGAGGCGGTGGACCGCTTCGCCGACGATCTCGAGGCGATCTCGCACCAGATCCACGCCACCCCGGAGCTCTGCTTCCACGAGGAGAAGGCGGCGGGCTGGCTCACCGCGTTCCTGGAAAAACACGGCGCCCGCGTGGAGCGCGGCGTGGGCGGGCTGCCTACCGCTTTTCGCGCCACCATCGAGGGCACGGCCGCGGGCCCGACCATCGCCATCATGGCGGAGTACGACGCCTTGCCGAACATCGGGCACGCCTGCGGCCACAACGTCATCGCCACCGCAGGCACGGGCGCGGGCGCGGCCATCGCGGCCGCTCTCGGCACCCTGCCCTTCGCTGGGCGCATCCAGGTCATCGGCACCCCCGCGGAGGAAGGCGGGGCGGGCAAGGTCAAGCTCATGGAGGCAGGCGTCTTCAAGGACGTGGACGCCGCCATGATGATCCACGGCCGCTGTGGCACGCAGGTGTGGCGGCCGACCCTCGGCATCATCAAGGTGAAGTGCGAGTTCTTCGGGAAGGCCTCGCACGCGTCGTCCTGGCCGTGGAGCGGCGTGAACGCCCTCAACGCCATGATCCAGCTCTTCGTCTCGCTCGATCAGATGCGCCAGCAGCTCCGGCCCGACGCGCGCGTGCACGGCATCATCACCAAGGGCGGGGATCAGGCCAACATCATCCCGGAGCACACCGCGTCCGAGTTCTACCTGCGCGCGCCCACCAAGGATTACTGCAAGGAGCTGCTGCGACGCTTCGAGGCGTGCGCGCAGGGCGCGGCCACCGCCACGGGCTGCCGGGTCACCGTCACCTCGGATCCGACCATCCACGACCCGCTCAAGGCCAACTTCACCATAGCCGAGCTCTTCGGCAAGAACCTCGAGCGGATCGACTTCCCGGTCGACCCGGACGACGGTGAGGCGGGCTACGGCTCCACGGACTGCGGCAACGTGAGCCAGGCCCTGCCCACCATCCATCCCTACATCCGCATCTCGCCCGACGGGGTACCCGGCCATTCTCGCGAGTTCGCGGAATGGGCGCGCTCACCGCTGGCC
>JBKOVG010000316.1:0-14237 GCA_046723845.1 Candidatus Methylomirabilota bacterium
GCACGATCAGGCCATAGCCGAAGACGTGCTCCTGCTCCCACCACTCGCGGACGCGCGCGAGCCGCCCGAGCTCGTGGACGCCGGCGGTCGCCAGGACGCGCGAGCCGATCGCCATGGCTAGCCGCTCGCCTTCAGCTGGCCCTTCACCGCGAGCGCGACCTGCTCCTGCGCCCAGTCCATCGCGCGCTTGGTCGGCATGCCGTTGACCGCCTTGGCGACCATGTCGGCCATGATGTAGTTGTCGTCGATGCGCTGCACCGCCTCGTTGGGTTTCCCGGGCCAACCGCGCGGATGCGCGTATTCCGCCTCCTTGGGTAGCATGGCCGTCGGACCACGCATTCTGGAGGCGGCCGGGCTGGGGGAGGCCGGCCGCCGCTCGCGTCTCCGGGAGTGGTGGGAGCAGGAGCACGTCTTCGGCTACGGGCTCATCGTGCCCGCCGTCGTGCTGCTCGTCACCCTCGTGGCCTTCCCCTTCGGCATGGCCATCTACTTCAGCCTGTCGGACTACTGGGTCGGGTCGCCCGGCGCCTTCGTCGGCCTCACGAACTACCGCGACATCCTTGGAAACGAGACCTTCCGCCAGACCCTGCAGAACTCCTTCGTCTTCACGGGCATCGCGCTCACGCTGAAGATCGCGCTCGGCGTATGGCTGGCCATGCTCCTCGCGCGCAACCTCAAGTTCAAGCGCGTCATCCGAGGCATCGTGCTCCTGCCCTTCGTCATTCCCACCGCGCTCTCGACCCTGGCGTGGCTCTGGATGTTCGATTCCCTCTACAGCGTGGTGAATTGGACGGCCATCCGCCTGCACCTGATCAGCCCGCCGGGGCCGAACTGGCTCGGCCAGTCCGCCTACGCCATGGCCGCCGTCATCGCCGTCAATGTCTGGCGTGGACTGCCCTTCTTCGCCATCACCGTGCTCGCGGGGCTGATGGCGGTGCCCAAGGAGTTCCACGAAGCGGCCGAGGTGGACGGGGCGGGATCGTGGGGTCGCTTCTGGCACGTGACCCTGCCCCTCATCAAGCCAGTGCTGGCCGTGGTCATCCTCTTCTCGACCATCTTCACCTTCGGCGATTTCAACATCGTGCAGGTGCTGACGCGCGGCGGTCCCGTCAACACCACGCACCTCTTCGCCACCCTCGCCTATCAGGTCGGGCTCTCGGGAGGCAACCTGGGGCAGGGCGCGGCCATCTCGCTCTTCATCTTTCCCCTGCTCGCCTTCGTGGTGTTCTTCCAGCTCCGCTACATTAGGAAGGAATAGCCGTGGCCACGGTCAGGAGTCGGGGTGCCCGCATCCGGTCGAACGTGTTCGCGTACGCGAACCTGGCCCCCTATGTCTTCTTCGTGCTGTTCCCCTTCTATTTCATGATCGTGACGTCGTTCAAGTCGAACGCCGAGCTCTACAACCTCAAGTCCATCCCCTTCTGGATCCAGAGCGGCATCATCCTGGATCACTACGCGCTCCTGTTCCAGAAGACCGAGTTCGTCACGTGGATGAAGAACAGCCTGCTCGTGGCCGTGGTGGCGACCGTCGTCTCCGTGATCATCTCCATCCTCGCCGGCTACAGCTTGGCCCGTCTCCGCTTCCGCGGGGGCGCCGCTTTCGGAACGGCCATCTTCATCACCTATCTGATTCCCCCCACCCTGCTCTTCCTCCCCCTCTCCCAGGTCGTGGTCTGGCTCGGTCTGGCGGATTCCATCACCTCGCTCATGGTCACCTATCCCACCTTCCTAGTGCCGTTCTGCACCTGGCTCCTCATGGGGTACTTCCGCACCATCCCCCGCGAGGTCGAGGAGTGCGCCCTCGTGGACGGCGCCACGCGCATGCTGACCCTCGCCAAGATCGTCCTGCCCATGGCCATCCCCGGCGTCATCTGCGCCGTGCTCTTCAGCTTCACGCTCTGCTGGAACGAGTTCACCTATGCGCTGACCTTCATCTCGCAGTCTGCCCACAAGACGGCAGTGGTCGGCGTCACCTCCGACCTGATTCGCGGCGACATCTACTTCTGGGGCTCCCTCATGGCGGGAGCGCTCATCGCCAGCATTCCCATCGTCATCGTCTACGTCCTCTTCCTCGACTACTACGTCTCCGGCCTCACCGCGGGCGCCGTGAAGGGCTGAGCAGCGGCAGCACCGGTGACCCGGCGCGGGCGGCCCGTCCCCGCCTGCGTGCTATCCTCCAGCGGTGAGAGCGAAATGGCTGCTCGTCATCCTGGCGCCCAGTCTCTTCCTCGTGGGCGGTAGCGTGCTCGCCCTCCTCTTTCTTCCGCATCCCGTCCCCAAGAACGCGACCCCCGTGCAGCGCGCCTACCTCACCAACTGCGCGCCCTGCCATGGAGCCAACGGCCGCGGCTCGTGGCGCGCCACCATCTTTTTCATCCGGCCGGGCAATCTCAAGGACAGGAAGGCGATCGCGCCTCTCTCGGACGAGTACATGTTCAACTTGATCAAGCACGGAGGGGCCACCATCGGTCGGCCCGGCATGCCCGCCTTCGGCTATCATCTGCCGGACGACGAGATCCGCGCGTTGGTCGCCTACGTGCGCACGCTGTCAGCCGCGCCCTGAACGCGATCCATCCCCTCTCCCGGAGGAGTCACCGATGACCACGGAGCTGCTCGAGAGCATCACGGACGGGGTGGCGGTGCTCACCATGAATCGGCCCGAGCGGCTGAACGCGCTCTCCGGTCCCATGCTGGACGCCATGCTGGAGGCGCTGCACCGGCTTGCCGAGGACGGCCAGGTGGGCGCGGTGGTCCTCACAGGCGCTGGGCGAGGCTTCTGCGCGGGCGGCGACGTGAAGGCGATGGCCGAAGGCACCGAGTTCGGCGGCACCACCATGGAGGAGAAGGCCCAGGCCCTGCGCTCCCGCATGGAGACCTCGCGCCTGCTCCACGAGATGCCCAAGCCCACCATCGCCATGGTGCGCGGCGCAGCCGCGGGAGCCGGGCTCTCCCTCGCCCTCGCCTGCGATCTGCGCGTGGCGAGCGACAACGCGCGCTTCGGGACCGCTTTCGCCCGGGTGGGCTACTCGGGTGACTTCGGGGGGAGCTACTACCTGACCCAGCTCGTGGGGACGGCCAAGGCGCGCGAGCTCTACTACACCGCGGAGCTGGTGGACGCGAGCCAGGCCCTGGCCCTCGGCATCGTGAACCGCGTCGTCCCTGACGGCAAGCTCGAGGAGGAGACGATGGCGCTCGCGCGAAAGATCGCCAACGGCCCGCGCATCGCCCTGCGCTACATGAAGCGCAACATGAACGCGGCCGAGGCGGGCTCCCTCAAGGACCAGCTCGACCTCGAGGCCTGGCACCACACCCGCACCGGCATGACCGAGGACCACCGCGAGGCGGCGCGCGCCTTCGTGGAAAAGCGCGAGCCGGAGTTCAAGGGACGCTGAGCCTCATGGCCCGGCTGCCCGATATCCTGGGATCGCTCTCCGCCGAGGCGCAGGCGGTCTACGACCGCATCACGGCCAAGCGCGGGAAGATCGGCGGCCCCTACGCGCCCCTGATGCACCATCCCGCGCTCGCCGAGCGCGTGGCCGACCTGGGGGAGTATCTCCGCTTCGGCAGCACGCTCCCCGGCGACCTGCGCGAGCTCGCCATCCTCATCACCGCCCGCCACGTGGCCCAGCCCTTCGAGTGGGTGATGCACGCGCCGGTGGCGCTCAAGGACGGCCTGCCCGCGGAGATCGTGGAGCGCATCCGGGCGCGGGGCGACCTCTCCACCCTGCCCGCGCGCTACGTGCGGGCGGCCCGGGTGGTCCAGCATGTCCTCGCCCGCGAGCCCCTACCCCAGCGGCTGCAGGACGAGACCGAGCAGGAAGTCGGCGTCACCGGCGTGGTGGAGCTGGTGGTCCTCGCCGGCTACTACCAGGCCATCGCCGCCGTGCTCCTCGCGTTCGAGGTGCCCCTGCCCGCGGGCACGCCCGCGCCCTTCTGAGGAGGATCGGCTAGCAGCAACCGCCCGCGACCTTGCCCGGCTGCACTAGCTCCACGCGTGTGTCGTCGGGCGCGCGCAGGAAGGCGATGCGGCCGCCGTTGGGGAGCTGGATCGGCCCCTCAAGGAGCTGGGCGCCCAGCTTCTCCAACCGCCGGATGTCCGCCTCGATGTCCGTGGAGTCGAAGCCGAAGTGCTCGAGGCCGAAGTGCGCGGAGGCGTTCCCGGGCTGGAGCGTTTCGCCCGTGCGCGGCCCGGAGATGTTCACGGCCATCCCGCCGTCCACGCTCTGGCAGCGGATGAAGCGGTCGCCGAACACCCGCGTCTCGTCGTTGACGATCTTGAAGTCGAACGCTCCCACGTACCACTCGGCGGTGCGTCGGGGATCCGAGGCCTTCAGGTGGATGTGGTTGATCCGGTATGCCATGACCCCTCCTCAGGGCGTCCTGCGCAGGAGATAGCGGTGCTCGCCTTCCATGACAGCTGGCGGGCCTGACCGTGGATGGTCACGCCCCTCACGAGCACGCCGGTGGTGCGGCCGGGCTCGACCGCGGTGATGGTCAGCATGGCGTACAGAGTATCGCCCACACAGACGGGCTTACTGGATCTTCTTGATCTCGACGACGAGATAGCGATCGGGCAGCTGTCTCACGGTGAGGCGCACCCGATCGCCTCGGTGGAGCGCCGCACGGTCGAGCAGCTCCTTGGTCTCCGCGTGGAAGGCCATCTTGTTCATCTCGTCCATGAGCCCCGGAGCCGCATCATGGTTGACGAGCATGAGGGTATCTCCGGCGCGCGCCTCGTAGACCCCGGTGACGCGATAGAGGCCGCGCCCGGGATAGATATCACGCCAGGTGCCCCAGATGCCGGCGGCGAAGCTCGCAGCGAGGAGGATGAAGAGCGCGGGGACGGCCCAGCGGGGTGTGGCCGACATCACGCGGGCGTGGACAGGCTACGCCTCGCGAGGAGGATGATGCTCGGGTGGGGTTCCCGGCCGCTAGTAGCGACCGGCCGGATCGTACCCGGGATCGCCGGGACCCGGGATCCTGCCTGACACGTGATCGGCCGTCAGCACCCACGGGGAGCTGCAGCCTTCCAGGAAGACGTCACGAGCCGACCGGTAAGCACTCCCGAAGGTGAGGAGCATGAGTACAGTCGAGGTCACCGCGCCGCAGAGGCAGATGATTGCCTTGCCCGGAATATAGACCACGTTCATTACGCCGGCCGCCGTGGCATCACCGGGTCCCGGCTCGTTGCTCATCACCGGGTCGGTCGTCGGCAATAGTATGGACGCAGCCGGATTCACGGGCGTCGGCTCCTGCCCGGGGACCTGGCTGGTGAGGGGAGGCTCGGACGGCCCCATGACCGGCGGCTGGGGCGGTTGCACTTGCATCGGTGGCGGTGGCATCGGTGGCGGCGGCTGCATTTGCGTCTGCGGCGGCGGCTGCATCTGCTGAGCTTCGGCGAGGGTCAAGGGAGCGAGCGGGCCCATCGACAGCAGGGAAACCACGAGCGCCGCGGCGATCCAGGGGGATTTCGTCATGGTCATGCCTCCGTATGCCTGCTGTCGGCCTCGAGCGCTCATCCGTGACCTCGCTCTATTGGCTCGACGTCCACAGGTTGACACTTCCTACCCTAGCAGGGAGCAGCGCCACTATAACAAGGAAAAACCAGGTCCTTCAACCCGTCTTCCTGCCTTGGAAAACGGTGATATGATTCCGCGCGCGGTCACCCCGCCGCTCATCGGACTCCAAGGAGGCCCATATGAAGATCGTCCGGTTCTCTCAGAATGGCCATCCCCCGCGCCTGGGCTGCTTCCTGGGCCAGGACCGCGTGGCGGATCTCGAAGCGAGCTGCGTGGCCTGGCTGGAGGCCAAAGGCGTGGTCCGCGCCCCGGCCATCGCCGCCGCGCTGTTCCCGCAGAGCACGCGGGGCTTCCTCGAGGGTGGCTCGGCGACCCAGGACGTGCTAGGCGCGATGGTCGACGCGACCAAAGCGGGCAAGTTCCAGCCCGTGAGCCATGCCCTCAGCTCAGTGCGGCTCCACGCGCCCATCAACGATCCCGGCAAGTTCATCTGCATCGGTCTCAACTACCGCGACCACGCCGCGGAGACGGGCGCGGCGGTTCCCAAGGAACCGCCGGTCTTCCCCAAGTGGAACAACACCGTTCTCGATCCGGGAGAGCCCATCCTCCGGCCTCGGGGTGAGAAGACGCTCGACTGGGAGGTCGAGCTCGGCGTCGTCATCGGCAAGACGGCGCGCTTCGTGCCGAAGGACAAGGCCCTCGACTACATCTACGGCTACACCATCATCAACGACGTGAGCGCCCGCGACTTCCAGTTCCACACCAGCCAGTGGGGACCCGGTAAGATGGGGGACACCCTCGCTCCCGTGGGACCGTACATCGCCGACCGCACAGAGATCCCCGATCCCCACGTGCTGAGCCTCAAGACGTGGGTCAACGGGACCTTGATGCAGGACGGAAACACCAAGAACTTCATCTTCGATCTCGGCTACATCATCCAGTACCTCTCGAACATCATGACGCTGTCGCCCGGCGATCTCATCTCCACCGGTACCCCGGCCGGCGTGGGCTTCTCGCGCAAGCCGCAGATCACCCTGCAGCCCGGCGACGTCTGCAAGCTCGAGATCGCGGGGCTCGGCAGCCTCGAGAACCCGGTCAAGGACGCCTAGCGCGGGAGCTCGTCATGGCCGTCCGCTCGCTGCTCCACTACGCGCTGGAGGTGCCCGACCAGGCGGTCGGCCAGCGCTACTATCGCGACTTCGGCTTAGCCGACGACTCGCGCGGCGACGCCGCCGTGCGCCTGCGGCCCACACGCCAGTCGCGCGAGAGCGTGCTCCTGTACGAGGGGCCGCGTAAGCGCCTTCATCACCTCTGCTTCGGAGCGACCGGGGAGGACTTCGCACGCACCCGCGAGGCGATCCGGCGAGCGGGCGTGACCGAGGTCGATCCGCCGAAGCATGCGCCGGAGGGCGGTCTCTGGCTGCGCGACCCCGACGGCAATCTCCTCAACGTGCGCGAGGAGGCGGCGCCCGCTCCCGCGCCCGCCGAAGCGCCCGCAGCCTTCAACGGCCCCGGCTATGCGCCGCGCCAGGCCGTCCGCGGCGCGCCCGCCCGGGATCTCGCGGTGGCGCCCCGCCGGCTCGGCCACGTGCTCCTCTTTACTCCTAACATCGACCGCCAGGTGGGCTTCTACTCGCGGGTCCTGGGACTCAAGCTCTCGGATCGCTCGCAGGACATCATCGCCTTCCTGCGCTGCACCACCGATCACCACAACGTGGCGCTCCTCAAGTCGAGCGCGCCCGGCTTCCACCACGCATCTTTCGAGGTGGGCGGCATCGACGAGATCGGCATGGGGGCGGCCCGCATGGCGGACCGGGGCTGGCAGCCCGGGTGGGGATTCGGCCGTCACGTGATCGGCTCGAACTTCTTCTATTACATCCGCGATCCGTGGGGCAGCTTCTCGGAGTACTTCTACGACATCGACCAGATCCCGGAGAGCTGCGCCTGGGAGCCGCGTGACTTCCCCGCCGACGACTCGCTCTACGTGTGGGGACCGCCCGTGCCCGCCGACTTCGGGGAGAACAAGGAAGCCATCGCTTAGATGGATCTCGGGCTGCTTCACGAGCTCGCCCAGCCCAACACCAGAAAGATCGTCCTGTGCTCTCTCGACGGTCTGGGTGGGCTGCCGCGACCCGCCACGGGCAAGAGTGAGCTGGAGACGGCGCGCCTGCCGAACCTCCACGCCCTCGCCGCCCGCTCGGCGTGCGGGCTGCTCCGTCACGTGGGGCCCGGCATCACGCCGGGCAGCGGTCCGGGGCATCTCGGTCTCTTCGGCTATGATCCCCTCGAGCATCCGGTGGGGCGCGGTGTCCTCGAGGCCCTCGGCATCGACTTCCACCTCAAGCCGGGCGACGTGGCCGCGCGCGGGAACTTCTGCACGGTGGACGGCGAGGGGCACATCACCGATCGCCGGGCGGGCCGCATCGCCACCGATCTCTGTATCAAGCTGTGCGAGCGGCTCCGCACCATCGCGGTGGACGGCGTCGAGCTCATCGTGGAGCCCGTCAAGGAGCACCGCTTCGTCCTCGTGCTGCGCGGCGACGGCCTCTCCGGGCGCCTGTCCGAGACGGATCCCCAGGCCCTACACGTGCCGCCCCTCCCCGTGCGCGCGCTCGATCCGTCTGCCGCGCATACGGCGGCGGCCGTCAACCAGTTCATCGAGCGCTCGCGGGCCGTCCTCCATGACGCGGCTCCCGCGAACATGATCCTCCTGCGCGGCTTCGACCGGCAGCCCGACATCCCGCTCTTTCCCGTGACCTTCCGCCTCCGCGCCGCGGCCATCGCCGCCTATCCCATGTACCGGGGCCTCGCCCGGCTCGTGGGTATGGACGTGCTCGACACCGGCCCCACCTTCGCGGACGAGATCGCCACCCTCCGCCAGCGCTGGGGCGACTACGATTTCTTCTTCGTCCACTACAAGGACACGGACAAGGCGGGCGAGGACGGCGACTTCGACGCCAAGGTGGCCGCCCTCGAGCGCTTCGACAGCCACTTGCCCGCCATTCTCGCCCTCGGTCCCGACGTGCTGGCCGTGTCGGGCGACCACGCCACGCCGTCGATCCTGGCCGCCCACGGTTGGCAGCCCGTGCCCGCCCTCGTCTCCAGTGCCTACTGCGGGGCCGATCACGTCAGCCGCTTCACCGAGCGTGACTGCGCGGCGGGCGCCCTCGGCCTCGTGCCCGCCCAGGACCTCATGCCCGTGCTGATGGCCAACGCGCTGCGCTTCACCAAGTACGGCGCCTAAGGCTTCGCAGTGTTCCGCCAGCGCTCCGGGTCGAGCCTCTGCTACGCTTGCGGCAAGCTCAATCGCGTCGACGCCGCAGTGTGCTTCTATTGTGGCCGGCGCAATCCGGGGTTGTGGGGGTTCGGGCCGGGGATCGGACGGCTGATCGGCGGTCTCGACTTCGCGGGGCTCGTCACGGTGGTCTGCGTGGTCGCGTACATCGCGTCCCTCGCCCTCGAGCCGAGCGCCGCGCTGAGACGCCTGGGCGTCTTCGACCTCCTCGCCCCGGGCGGCCGCGCCCTGAACGCCCTCGGCATGGCGGGAGCGTACGCCTGGCAGCAGGGACGCTGGTGGACCGTGCTCACCGCCATCTACCTCCACGGCAGCCTGCTCCACATCCTCTTCAACCTGCTCTGGGTGCGCCAGCTCGTGCCCGACGTCGAGCAGGTGTACGGACGCGCGCGCACCGTCGTCATCTTCACGGTGAGCGGCGTGGTGTGCTTCCTCGTGTCCGACCTCGTGGGCACCCCCTTCACGGTGGGCGCCTCGGGGGCGGTCTTCGGTCTCCTTTCCGCCATGGTCTGGTACGGTCGCCGCCGCGGCGGCTTCTTCGGCTCTGCCGTGCTCCGCCAGTACGGGGCGTGGGCGATCGTCCTCTTCGTGTTCGGCCTGCTCTCGGGCACCGGCGTGAACAACTGGGGCCACGCGGGCGGACTCATCGGCGGCTTCCTCGCCGCCTTCGTGGTCGGCCCGATCCACGAGCGGCCCGAGCAGGGCGCCGATCGTGTGGTGGCGGGCGCCACCCTGGCCCTCACCGCGCTCGCCTTCGGCCTGCAGCTCTGGACGGCCTTCCTCAGTGGGTAGGGTCCCAAGAAGCTTGCCCCTGGACGGGCCTTGAGGTACAGCTGGAGGTGTCGGACAGTTCGAGCTGGGAGACGGGAGGACACATGGCGGAACGACCAAAGCGCCCCGCGCGGAGCGCAGCCCAGACGAAGCTCAAACAGCTCGAAGCACGACTCGCCAACCTCGAAGACCAGCTCAAGACCCTCCGCATCGAAGCTTCCAGCAGTGTCGGCGCCACCCGATCCCGACTCGAAGATCTCGAGCGCCGTGCCGCCGCCCAGATCACCCAGGCCCAGAACACCCTCAAGCAGTCACTCGACACCATCACCCGCACTCTCGCCGCCTCGCGCGACAGCATGGAATCGCGCGCGGGGCGACTGAAGCGCGCGGTACGCGCGGGCATGCAGGCGAGCCGCCGGGCATATCGCGGCGGAACGCGCGACTAGCCTCGGAGGTTTCTTTCCCTTCATGCGGCCCGTGCTCGTCCTGCCCGAACATCTCGTCCTTCACCTCGAGGGCCACATCTCGCTCGGCGGTGAGCCCCCGCTGTACCTCGTGGGGGGCCCATCCCTCTGCTCGCGCCTGACGAGACGGAAGGCACGCGCGCTCACCGGCGATCCCGAGGATCCGGCGGCCTACCGGCGCGCGCTCGGCCGTGGCCGCGGGCCACTGGTGGTGGTCGCCCCCTCCGGACGCTCGGCCCGGGTGGCCGCGGCCGTCCGCTCCGGCCTTCCCGACGCCGCCGTCCTCGTGGTGGGCGACGAGCGCCTGCATGTGCCGGGCGCCGTCACCGTGCCGCTGGCCGCCTTCGGCGAGCGCGTGCTGCAGCCAGAGCTCGAGCGAGCCCAGGAGCGGGCGCGGGTGGAGAAGATCCGCGCGCACTTCGAAGGGGCGCCGCGCGTGCTCATCCTCATGCAGGACGATCCCGATCCCGACGCCATCGCCTCCGCTCTCGCCCTGCGCACCCTTCTCGGGCGCAACCGCACGGGGGCGCCCATCTGCACCTTCGGCACTATCACGCGGCCGGAGAACGTGGCCATGTGCGAGATCCTCGACATCGACGTCGAGCCCATCACCACGCGCGAGATGCACGGCTTCGACCGCGTGGCCATGGTCGACGTGCAGCCCTCCTTCCTGGAGGAGCGCTTCGTGGAGGTCGACCTCGTCGTCGACCATCATCCCGTGGAGGAGCCGGTGCGCGCGCGCATCCGCGACATCCGGCCGTCCTATGGGGCGACCTCGACCATCCTCGTCGACTACCTGCGGGCCGCCGACGTCAAGATCACGCAGCGCCTGGCCACTGCGCTCCTCTACGGCATCAAGGCGGACACCCTCGGCCTCGAGCGCGGGGGGACCAAGGCGGATCTGGAAGCCTTCACCTTCCTGTACCTCCTCGCCAATCACAATGCGCTCCGGCGCATCGAGCGGCCGGCTCTCGGGGAGGCCGCGCTGAACGCGCTTGCCACCGGGCTCGCCAAACGGCGCATCGTCAAGGGCGTGTTCTTCTCCCATCTGGGACGCGTGGCCACCGCCGACCTCATTCCCCAGTTCGCGGACTTCGGCCTCCAGGCCGAGGGCGTGGAGTGGTCTGTGGTCTCCGGAGTGGTCGGCGAGGACCTCCACATCTCCGTACGCAACGTGGGCTACGTGCGAGGGGCGGGCGACGTGGCGCGGGCGGCCTTCGGCGACCTCGGCTCAGCGGGCGGTCACCGCACCATGGCCAAGGCCGTGTTCCCGGTGGACAGCCTCTTTCCGGGGGCCTCCAGCGCCGGCAGTCCCGCCGAGACCCAGGACCGTATCGTGCAGCGTTTCCTGCGGGCCATAGGCGCCAACGGGCGGAGCGCCGACCGGTGACCTTCGCCTACCTCCTGCTCATCCTGGTCGGCGCCGCCTGCGCGGTCTTCGCCCTCCAAAACATGGACCCCGTAGTGATCCGCTTCGTGACATGGCGCGTTGAGGGCATGCCGCTCGGGTTCGTCATCCTGCTGTCACTCCTGGGCGGGCTCATCTTCGCCTCGGTGATCGGCCTGATCCGCCACTGGAAGCTGCGCTCGAGAATCCGGCAGCTCGAGGCCAGATTGCAGGCGGCCGAGCGTCCATCCGTCCCACCCCAAGTCTGAACTTTTTCCTTTAGGATCAAGCAGTCAGAAAGCACTTGGCAATTCCTGCGCCCCGTGTTAGAAGTGCGAGAGTTATGCTTGTGGAGCGGGTCTGAACCCTCGTCCCAGGAGGCTTGCCGTGGACGCGGCGCTCGAAAAGCGACACGTCAAGCGGGCGTATAAGATCTATGCTCCCGCCTATGATTTTGTCTTCGATTGGATCTTCCACCCGGGTCGCGAGCAGGCGATCCGGCTCCTCGACCTGAGACGCGGCGAGCACGTCCTCGAGGTCGGTATCGGCACCGGCCTCAACCTCCCCCTCTATCCCGGCCACTGCCGCATCACGGGCATCGACCTTTCCGAGGAGATGCTGGAAAAAGCCCAGGAGAAGGTGCTGGAGCTCGCCATGAACAGCGTCACCCTCAAGGCCATGGATGCCACCGTCATGGACTTCGGAGACAGCGAGTTCGACGCGGCGGTGGCGACCTACACGATCAGCGCGGTCCCAGACCCCGTCGGGGTGCTCCGGGAGATGCGCCGCGTCGTCAAGCCGGGCGGCAACATCGTGGTCCTGAACCACTTCCGCAGCCACCGCCGGGTCATGGGGCGACTGGAGGACCTGGTGTCACCGGTGTGCACGCGCCTGGGCTGGAAGTCGAACCTGCTCCTCGAGCCGCTCTTGGACGAGGTCGGGCTCAACGCGGAGCTCTCCACCAAGGTGAATCTGTTCAACGGCTGGCGCCTGATCAAGTGCGTCAACCGCAAGTAGCCCGCTCGCCTCAGCGCTTCGGCCGGTAGTCCATCAGATCCAGAGCATCCCGCACGGGGGCATAGTCCGCGTCCCGCCCCTCCACGAAGCCGTCGATGTCGTAGATGTCCTTCAGCACCGCGGCGTGATCCGGCCGCTTCATGGACAGGAGCCCGCGCTTGATGGCGGCGACCTGGGCGGGCGGCAATCCCGGCCGCGCGCAGATGCCCGCTTCCGGAATATCCGGCGTGTCGGCGATGGACACGAGCTGGGCCTGCTGCGCGGGATCCTTGAGGTGCACCTCGGGCGCGCGGTCAAAGGTGGTGGCGGCGGCGACCCGGCCCTGGACGAGCGCGCGCAGCGCCGCGTCGTGCGTGCCCGCGAAGAGCGCTTCCTTGAAGAAGCTCTTGGGATCGCGGTTCTGCACCAGCCCGTTCTTGATGAGGAGGACCATGGGATAGATGTAGCCCGAGCTCGAGGCGGGATCCACGAAGGCGATGGTGCGACCGCGCAGGTCCTGCAGGCTCCGGATGCCGCTGTCCTTCCGTACGTAGAAGCTCGCCTTGTACACGGTCCGGTCCTGCCACACGTCGCGCACGAGGATGTCGCAGCCCGCCTCGCGCCGGGCCAGGACGTAGCCCACGGGATGGACGAAGGCCAGATCGACCCGCCGGCTGCGGAGCGCCTCGATCACTCCCGCGTAGTCCGAGGCGACCTGGGCCCGCACGGGCACCCCGGAGAGCTGGGAGAGCAGCGCCACGAAGGCGTCGGCCGCGCCCTGGAGCGCGGCGGGATCCCGCGACGGCGTGAAGGCCATGATGAGGGGCGGCACGGCGGCGGTGCGGTGCCCCCACGCGACGGCCAGCCCCACCGCCGCCGTGATGGCAACGAGGAGGCCGAAGAGCGCGGCTGGGCGCCGGAGGTCGGCGCTCAGGAGACGGTACCGCCCACGGCGGGCGGCGGGGCGCCCGCCACGTCCTCGCGACGGACTCCCCAGGCGGCGAGGCGGGCGAGCAGCGTGTTGCGGTGCATGCCGAGGGCGCGGGCCGCGCGGGTGCGATTCCAGTTCTCGCGCTCGAGGGCGCGCAGCACGTAGGCCTGCTCGAAGCGGTCACGCGCTTCCTGGAGGGGCAGGGGCACCGGCCCGCCGTCACCGCCCGCGCGCTGATTGACCTCGTGGATGGCGAGATCGACGGGCAGGTCGTCGAGCCGGACCACGGGGCCGGTGGCCAGGGCCACGCTCCGCTCCACGATGTTCTCGAGTTCGCGCACGTTGCCCGGCCAGTCGTAGGCCTGCAGCGCGGGCAGGGCGCCCCGCGAGATCCCGCGCACGTCCTTCTTGAACTCCTGCGAGTACTTCCGGAGGAAATGCTCCACGAGGATGGGAATGTCCGACTTGCGTGCCCGCAGCGGCGGGATGGTCACGGGCACCACGTTGAGGCGGTAGTAGAGATCCTCGCGGAAGGAGCGGGCGCGCACGGCCGCCTTCAGATCCACGTTGGTGGCCGCGAGCACGCGCAGGTCCACGGGGATGGGATGCGTGCCGCCGAGCCGCTCGATCTCCCGCTCCTGGAGCGCCCGCAGCAGCTTGGCCTGGAGATCGACGCGCAGCGTGCCGACCTCGTCCAGGAAGAGGGTGCCGCCGTGGGCCAGCTCGAACTTCCCGATCTTACGCGCGTGTGCCCCCGTGAACGATCCCTTCTCGTGCCCGAAGAGCTCGGACTCCACGAGGGTGTCGGGAATCGCCGCGAGGTTGACGGCCACGAAGGGCTGATCGCGGCGCGGGCTCTGACGGTGGATGGCCC
>JBKOVG010000060.1:0-12774 GCA_046723845.1 Candidatus Methylomirabilota bacterium
CGCTAGCCCGACCTATTCACCAACGCTGCACGTGCAACCGGCCGGGTGGCGTCGGGGGGAAGGGGTGCGCTCAAGCGGAGTGGGACCCCCTCCTCCTGCGCGCAGCCCGCAGGGCTGCGATTCAGGCGAGTGGGTGACGCAGCCGGAGCGCACCCCTCCCCCCGACGACAGGACCCGGCCGTCTCGCGCTCACGAGCTCCGGGCTAGACTACGCGCCCTCGACAATCAGGCGTGGCGGTGGCCGTGGTCGTAGTGGGCCTTCAAGAGGTCGAGCCCGAAGTCGCGCCGCGGGTCGTGCCACACGGAGTGGATGTGGTTGGCGTCGTTCTGGCTGTTGTCGTACTCGATGAGAAGGGTGGGGCCGTGCAGGCGGTAGTAGTGCGCCTTGCCCGGCTCGATCGGCCCCGCCCACGCGAAGCGGATCAGCAGCGGATCCGCCTGCCGCATCCGGGACAGCTCCTGCTCGGCGAGCTCCGCGCGCATGTTGCGCGCGTACTCCTCCACGAGGCGAAGGGCCTGCGCGCGCTGGTCACCGGACATGTCGGCGAGGGCGAGGCCGGTCGGGGAGGCGAGGCTGTCCGCGCGGCCGGGGCCGCTCACGATGTCGCCGAGCGACTGCGCGGCGATGACGGTGCGGGTGCGCTGCGCCTCGCTCAGACCCTGGACGAGCGCGCGCGCCATGTCCTGCTCGGTGGCGAGGACGCGCAGCCCGCGCTCGGGGCCCGAGGGCGCCTGGGCGGGATTGGCCCCGAAGAAGGCCGGCGTCATGGCCACGGGCTTCCCAGGCACCAGAGTGAAGTTGAGGGAGAGGTGATGGCCCTCGAGCCGCCAACCCCACGGCGCGCTCGGGCCGGGCGCGCCGAACACGGTGAACGCGTAGTTGTCCGGATCGCGCATGAGGCCGAAGGTCTCGAGGCGGCGCAGCACATCCTCGAGCCGGAAGATGTTTACGGCCTTGCCGTAACCCATGCCGCTCAGGCTCGCCTTCATAAGCTCGTGGGCCGCGGTGCGGGCGGAGGCGGGCATCTCCTTGAACGGCACGCCCTCGCGGCGGCGGGGCACGTAGTGCCAGTTTTCCCGCTCCTTGTCGGACAAGCCGAACACGGCGCGGCGGCGTGCATCGGGCGGCAGCGCGTTGAGCCAGGCCACGGCGGCGGCGGCCATGGCCGCGCGGATCGAGTCGCTCACCTCGGAGAGCGCGGGCGGCGCTCCCTGCGCGCGCGCGTGAAGCGGGACGGCCGAAGCGGCCGCGCCGGCCGCCAGCCCGTGGAGCAGGCGGCGGCGCGTGAGCCTCTCCATGCCCTACGAGTACTTGACCGTGCAGCCGTAGGCGCGGGTCACCGGTGTCTTCACCGGCTGGCCTGCCGCCACCGAGTCGAGAGCCGCGCGCACGTAGTTGGTGGCGCCCTGCACGTCGGCCCGGCGCGTGGTCGGCCGATCATCGATGGCCCCCGCGTAGACGAGCATGCCGGTCTTGTCCACCACGTACATGTGCGGCGTGTTGGTCGCCCCGTAGAGACGCCCCACCGTGCCCTTCTCGTCCAGCAGCACCGCAGTGGGCGCGGCCTTGCGTGTCGCCGTCAACTCGTCGGCCTGCGCTGGGCTGACGAAGCCCTGCTCGCCCTTGGCCGAGGAGATGAGGGTGAGCCATACCACGCCCTGCCCCGTCGCCTCGCGCTGCAGCGCCTGCATGTTGCCGGTCTCGTAGTGCTTCCGCACGTAGGGGCACTCGTGGTTGGTCCACTCGAGGACCACGATCTTGCCCTTGTACGGGCCCAGGCTCACCGGCGCGCCCTTGGTCGAGGGCGCGGTGAAGTCGGGAGCAGGTTCGCCCACCTTGGCGGCGGTGGCGCCCCATGACGGCAAGGGGCCCGCGGTGGAGGCGGCCTGGCCTACGAGAATGAGGGTGCCGGCGGTAGTGAGGAAGTGGCGGCGGCTCATGGTCTCACGCATCGGATGCTCTCCTTTGGATGCTCGCGTTCGACGGCTCACGCTCAGAGGTTGTCCACGGCCTCGATGAGGGTGCGCTCGCTCAGGATCTGCGGCAAGACCAGCGGATCGCCCGCGGTCTTGCCATAGACGACGTAGAGCGGTACGCCGCTCCGCCCGAACGACTCGAGCAGCGCGGCGATCTTGGGACTCTTGCTGGTCCAGTCCGCCTTCAGGTACACCACGCCCTTCCGGGCGAAGGCCTCGGCCACCACGGGCGAGTGGAGCGCGACCCGCTCGTTGACGAGGCACGTGATGCACCAGGCCGCGGTGGCATTGATGAACACCGGCGTCCCCTTCGCTCGGAGCTCGGCGAGCCGTTCAGGGGTGAAGGGCTCCCATCGAGCGCCGCGTGAGGGCGCAGCCGCTGCGGAAGACGCGCTCGATGCGGCCAGCGGTCCGAGCGCGATGGCCGCGGCAACGCAGCCGAGGGCGAGAGCCACGGACGCCCGGCGCCAGCGCCCCGGGAACGAGCGCGTCCCGTGATGGAGCCAGGCGGCGAGCGCGATGAGGACGAGGCCCGCGAGGACGAGCGCCGCGCCCTCAGGCCCCGCCTGGCGGCTCACCACCCACACGAGCCAGGCGACGGAGCCGTAGAGCGGCAGGGCGAGGATCTGGCGGAGGCGTTCCATCCAGCGTCCCGGCCTGGGCAGGAAATGGCGCCACGCGGGCACGAGGCTCAGGGCGAGGAACGGCAGGGCGAGGCCGAGGCCGAGCGCCTCGAAGACGGCCAGCGCGACGGGCGGCGGCTGGGTCAGCGCGAAACCGATCGCCACGCCCATGAAGGGCGCCGTGCAGGGGGTGGCAGCCACCGTCGCCAGCGCGCCCGTGAAGAAGGAGCCGCCGTACCCGGAGCGGGACGCGAGACCGTGACCCGCGCCGGTCAGCCGGGCTCCGATCACGAGGAGGCCCGAGAGGCTGAGGGCCAGGGCGAAGAGCACGTAGGCGAGCGCGGTGACGACGAGCGGCGACTGGAGCTGGAAACCCCACCCTACCTCGGCTCCGCCGGCGCGGAGCGCGATCAGCCCGGCGACCAGCACGCCGAACGAGACGAGCACTCCCGCCGTGTAGGCGAGGCCGTGCCGGCGAACGACCGATGGGCTCGAATGCCCGTGGGCGACCAGGGTAATTGCCTTTATGGACAGCACAGGTAGCACGCACGGCATCAGGTTCAGGATGAGCCCGCCGAGGAGGGCGAGCCCGATGGCGGCGGCGAGCGTCACACCACCCGCGGCCCCGCCGCCGGCGGCCGCCCGGATGGCGAAGGCATGGGTCACCGTGCCCTGGTCGAGCCGCTCCTGGAGCACGAGGACGCCATCGACGTCGCTGGCCGTGCCATCGGGAAGCTGGCCGCGCGCCGCGCGGAGCGTGATTCCTCGGCGGTCGACGGTGAGGGTCTGGGGCGCGGCGTGATCGATGACGCCCCAGCGCATGGGAAAGAACCACGCCTCGGCGATGCGCTCCGCGGCGAGGTCGGGCGCGGCGACCCGGATGCTCACCGTCTCCGGTGTCTCCGGCGTGGCGCTCATGGCGGCGGCCCAGGGACTGGGCGTCGGCACCATCCGCCGGGCCTGCTCGACCGCGGGCGCGGTCGCCGACGGCGCCGGAGGTCCAGCCGCGACGGGCAGGCTCAGCGCGACCTCGGCTTCCTCGGGGATGCAGATCTTCTCGCAGACGAGCCATGAGACGTGGCCGCGCAGCACGACGGGCGCGCCAGTCGTGAGGCTCGCCGGCGCGGTGAGCTGGATCGGCAGCACGACCTCACGCTCGTAGCCGAAGCTCATGAATGGGCCCACGGGCAGGCGCTCCGGCCGCGGCCAGACGATCGGTCCCGCAGCAAAGCCCTCCGGCAGCTTCCACTCGATGCTCGGCGGCTCGCCCGAGTCGCCCGGATTGATCCAGTACGTGTGCCAACCGGGCGCGATGCGCTGGCGCAGCCCGACCCAGAAGGTCGATCCAGGCTCGACGCTGGCGGCGTCGCCGATGAGGGCCACGGTGACGCGCGGGGGGCCGTCCGTTGGAGCCTCCACTCGGGGCGGCGCGGCGGCGAGGGCAGATCCGGGCAGGAGGCCGTTCACCAGGAGCCCCACGAGAAGGGCGGCGGCGAGCGGGCGGATCAACATCGTGAAACCGGCGGCTACGATTTCACCTTCTCGAAGAGGGCATGGTACTTGCCGTACCCTTCCGCCTCGAGCCTGGTGACGGGGATGAATCGCAGAGCGGCCGAGTTGATGCAGTAGCGCATCCCGGTCGGGCGCGGACCGTCGGGGAAGAGATGTCCCAGATGCGAGTTACCGCCCGCCGAGCGCACCTCCACCCGATGCATGCCGTGAGAATCGTCGGCGTGCTCCGTGACGTTCGCGGGCTCGATGGGCCGCACGAAGCTCGGCCAGCCCGTGCCCGAGTCGAACTTGTCCTTCGAGGAGAACAGCGGCTCTCCCGTGACCACGTCCACATAGATGCCGGGCTCGTGGTGATTCCAGAACTCGTTGCGGAAGGGCGGCTCGGTGGCGCTGCACTGCGTGACGTTGTATTGTTCGGGCGTGAGTCGGTGCTGCAGATCGGCGTCGGTCGGTCGTGGGTTCGCCATGGCAGTGTGAGTATATACCCGAGCGAGGGACCCCGTGGGCGACGAGATCCAGATCCAGTTCACGCGTTTTTCCGCCTTCTACTCTCCTCTCATCGCGACCATCGCGGGCGGCTTCCTCGCCGAGGAAGGCTTCGCCCCGAAGCACTCCATCGCCCCCGCGGGGAAGTCGGCCATCGAGGGCGTGGTGGCGGGCACCGTGCACGTCTGCCAGTCCGCGCCGTCGCAGGGGTTCGCACCCCTCGAGCGCGGGCAGACGCCGCCCGCCGTGCACTTCGCCCAGATCAACGAGATGGATGGCTTCTTCCTCACCGCGCGCGCACCCGATCCCGGCTTCACGTGGGATCGCCTGCGCGGCAAGCGCGTGCTCGTGGATCACGGCGGCCAGCCCCTCGTGATGTTCAAGTACGCCTGTCACAAGCGCGGGCTCGACTTCAAGAGCATCCAGGCCCTCGACGTGCCGAGCGACCGCATGGACGCGACCTTCCGTAGCGGCGAGGGCGACTACATCCACCAGCAGGGCCCCGCCCCCCAGCAACTCGAGCACGACAAGGTCGGCCACGTGGTCGCCTCTGTCGGCCAGGCCATCGGTCCGTGCGCCTTCTCGAGCCTGGCCGCGACCCGGGCCTGGCTCGGCACGGACATGGCGCGCCGGTTCATGCGCGCCTACCGCAAAGCCCGCACCTGGCTTCTCGCCACCTCCGCGGCCCGCGTGGCCGAGGCGGAGGCGCCATTCTTCCCGGAGATCGACCGCGCCGTGCTCGCCTCCACCATCGCGTACTACCAGAAGCTCGGCTGCTGGACACCGCACGTAGAGATCACGCGGCCCGCCTTCGAGACCACCCTCGACGTCTTCCTGCACGGGGGCGTGATCACCAAGCGACACCGTTACGAAGACGTGGTCGCCGCCCCGCCCGCGTGATCGCGCTCCTCGACACGTAGAGGATCGCCGTGCCATCGTCCCTGATCCGTGGCAAGTACGTCGTGGTCAAGGTGGAGAGCCGGACGGAGGCGCGCGTCGTGGCCGACGGCGCCGTCTTTCAGCGCGACGGCGTGGTGATCGAGGTCGGGCCCTACGCCGAGCTCCAGGGCCGCTACCGTCCGGACGAGGTCCTGGGCTCTCCCGAGCACGTCGTCGTGCCGGGCTTCGTCAACGCGCACCACCATGTGGGGTTGACGCCGCTACAGCTCGGTTCCCCCGACTACCCGCTCGAGCTCTGGTTCGCGAGCCGGATGGTCGCCCGCGACGTCGATCCCTATCTGGACACGCTCTACTCCGCCTTCGAGATGCTCGAGTCGGGCATCACCACCGTCCAGCATCTGCACGGCTGGCGCATCGCCCCCGCCGCACGCGTGATCGGCGTCGCCCAGCGCATTCTGAAGGCCTACGACGATATCGGCATGCGCGTCTCCTACTCGTACGCGCTCCGTGACCAGAACCGTCTCGCCTATGAGACGGACGAGGCCTTCGCCCGGCGCTTCCCCGCTCCCATCGCCGACGAGGTCGCCGGGTATCTCGCGGGCCAGGCCATTCCCCTCGCCGATCATCGCGGGATCTTCACCGATCTCTGGGAGAAGTGCGGGCGCAACACCCGGGAGCGGGCGCGCGTCCAGCTCGCGCCAGCCAATCTCCACTGGTGCTCGGACGAGGCGCTGGAGGCGCTCCGGGACTGGTCGGTCGAGCACGAGGTCGGCCTCCACATGCACCTGATGGAGACGGCCTACCAGAAGGAATACGCGCGCCGGCGGAGCGGTGGCACGGCGCTGGAGCACCTGGCGAGGCTTGGCCTCGTCGGCCCTCGCCTTACCCTGGGCCACGGCGTCTGGCTCACCGAGGCCGACATCGACCGGGCCGCGCAGGCCGGGGCCATGATCTGCCACAACGCGAGCTCGAACCTGCGGCTCCGGAGCGGCGTGGGACCGCTCAATCACTGGGCAGCGCGTGGGGTGCGCGTCGCCATCGGGCTCGACGAGGCCGGGCTCAACGACGACCGCGACATGCTCCAGGAGATGCGCCTCGTGCTCCGCCTCCATCGCGTGCCGGGCATGGACGACGTGGTGCCGACCTGTCCGCAGGTGCTCAAGATGGCCACGGAGGATGGCGCCGCTACCACGCCCTTCGGCGCGCAGATCGGGACGCTCGAGCCGGGAATGGCCGCCGACCTCGTGCTCCTCTCCTGGCGGCAGATCGCGCATCCCTATCTCGACCCGCTCACCTCCGTCGTCGACGCCGTCGTGCAGCGCGCCAAGGCCTCCGGCGTGGCGCTGGTCATGGTGGCGGGTGAGGTGGTCCTCCGCGACGGCCGCTTCACGCGCGTGGACCGCGAGGCGGCGCTCGAGGAGCTGGCGGCCTCCCTCCGTGTGGATCTCAAGCCCGAGGAGGAGCGCCGGCGCCGTCTCTCGCGCGAGGTGTTCCCCGTGGTGCGCCGCTTCTACGACGGCTGGCTCGACGAAGGCGCCCGCCACCCCTTCTATCGCCCCAGCTCCCGCTCCTAGGCGGGCATGACCGACCTCTCGTAGCGCCGGCCCCGCGGGGAGGCCCGCTCCCCCGGCGTAGCGGCTTGACCGCCTCCGGGGGCAGGATTACGATCCGCCCCGACTTCCGCAGAGAATGTTCCACGGCTCATATCCCGGGCTGCCCTGACGTGGAGGGCCCAATGCCTCGGTTCGGAGCGTCTCGCGATCCCGTGCCGTCTCTCCCTCCTGTCGTCGACGCAGGCGGCCGTGCTCCCCCCTCGCCTCCAGTGCTCCGTGTTCTCTCACTCCCACACCGACGGAGGGACCCATGGCGACGACAACAGTTGGGACCGCGACACATGTCCCGTGGTGGAAGGAGCCGACCAAGGATCAGTGGATGGCCTGGTGGGCCGCCTGGTTAGGCTGGACGCTCGACGCGTTCGACTTCACGGTGTTCCTGCTCATCATGGTGCCAATCGCCAAGGAGTTCGGCATCCCCCTGACGGAAGTGACCTTCGTGCTCACCATCACGCTCTGGATGCGGCTGGTGGGCGCGTGCGCCTCGGGGTGGCTGGCCGACCGCGTGGGACGCAAGACACCCTTGATGATCTCGATCCTCTGGTACTCGCTCTGCAACTTCATCGCCGGCTTCTCCCCGACCTTCATGTTCCTCTTCTTCTTCCGCGCTCTCCTCGGCATCGGGATGGGAGCGGAGTGGCCGGCCGGAGCCGCCCTCGCCATGGAATCGTGGCCCGCGCGCTCGCGAGGCATCATGAGCGGCATCCTGCAGGGATCGTGGAGTCTCGGCTTCCTCCTCTCGAGCGCCGTGTACGGTCTCTTCTACCCATCCCTGGGCTGGCGCGGCATGCTGTGGATCGGCATCCTGCCCGCGGCCGCCGTGCTCTTCGTGCGCTACTTCGTCAAGGAGCCGGCGGTGTGGGTCGAGAACCGGCGGCTGCAGCGGGAGCACCAGCGTGAGGTGCGCACACCGCTCTTCCAGATCTTCAAGCGCGGGATCATCGGAAACACCCTCAACGCGTGCTGGTGGATGACGAGCGCCTTCGTCATCTACTATTCGATCTGGTCCCTCTTCGCCACTCACCTGCAGAAGGATCTCAACTTCAGCCCGGCCCAGGTCGCCACGCCGATCGCCGTGGCCAACTTCCTCGCCTTCCTGGCCAGTGGGTTCTGGGGCTGGACGGCCGATCACATCGGGCGGCGCTGGTCCATGATCATCCCGGGCATCATCACGGTGTTCGTGGCGCCGCTTTACCTGCTCACGGACAACTTGAGCCTCATCGTGGTCGGCTTCATCCTCCAGGGCCTGTTCGGCGACGCGCTCTACGGGCAGAATCCGAGCTATCTCTCCGAGCGCTTCCCCACCGAGGTCCGGGCAGCGGCTAGCGCCTTCTGCTATCATCAGGGTGCGATCTTCGGCGGCCTGGTCGCCCCGGTGCTCACGTACTTCGCCATCAACTACAAGCTGGGGTTCGGCATCCCCATGCTGGTGGGCACCGTGGTGGGCGCCATCAGCTTCGTCTTGGCGTTGCTGCTGGGTCCCGAGACCAAGGGCAAGGAACTGGTATCGGACCTGATGGTGGCTCCGCCGGCACGGCCGGCCCTGTCCACCGTCGATGGAGGATGAGCCCGCGTGACGGCGAGAAGGGCTGACGCCTATGGGAGGCGTCAGTTCCCTGCAATCCCCATGACCACGTGCGTCTTCACGATACGGAGGTGAGGCATGTCGTTGCGGATTAACAGTGAGGCTCCGAATTTCTCCGCGGATACCACTCAGGGCAAGATCAACTTCCACGACTGGATCGGCAATGGCTGGGCTATCTTGTTCTCGCATCCGAAGAACTTCACGCCGGTGTGCACCACCGAGCTCGGCTACATGGCGGGATTGAAGCCCGAGTTCGACAAGCGCAACTGCAAGATCATCGGGATCAGCGTCGACTCCGTCCCGGATCACGAGAAGTGGTCGAAGGACATCCAGGAGACGCAGGGCCACGCCGTCAACTACCCCTTGATCGGGGACCCCGAGCTCAAGGTGGCCAAGGCCTACGACATGCTGCCGGAGGATGCCGGCACCACCGCTCAGGGGCGCACGGCGGCTGACAACGCCACCGTCCGCTCGGTGTTCGTGATCGGTCCCGACAAGAAGGTCAAGGCCATGCTCACCTACCCCATGAGCACGGGCCGCAACTTCGACGAGGTACTGCGGCTCCTGGACTCCTGCCAGCTCACCGCCAAGCACAAGGTCGCCACTCCGGTGAACTGGAAGCAGGGGCAGGACGTGATCATCGTTCCCGCCGTCTCCGACGCTGAGGCGAAGCAGACCTACCCGGGCGGCTGGAAGGCTCCCAAGCCCTACATCCGGATCGTTCCGCAGCCCAAGTAGACGCGGTACCGGCTCACCGGCGGCGACGAGATCATCGCCGCCGGTGAGCCTGGCGATTCCCCTTAGCCCGCGCGCGTCACCACCCCGCACGCGATCCGCGCCCCGCTGTTGCCGGCAGGATCCGTGCGGTTGTCGTCCTCACTTTCGTGGAGCACGAGTGCGGTGCCCCGGCCGTCGAGCAGCGAGGCCGGCCCCTGCCGGAGATTGACGCGCGTGTCGGTGTACTCGAGGTGCCCCTGCCCGTCCGCCTCCACGGTGATGTTGGGCAGGTCCCCAGCGTGCGGCCCGCGCGGGTTCTCGAGACCGTGCTGGGCGTTGGCGGGATTGAAGTGTCCGCCCGCCGACGTGAAGGCGGGCGGCTCGCAGCGGCCCACCTCGTGGATGTGGATGCCCTTGACGCCCGGAGGAAGGTTCTTGACGTCGAGGAGCACGCGCACGCCGTCGTCCTGCTGGAGGAACACGCCGGTGCCCACGATGCGTCCGTTGGCATCCCGGAGATCCACGCCAGCCGACGGCGGCGGCGAGGTCACGCCCGGGATGTACGGGAGGCTGCATCCGGTCACGACGAGCGAGCTGGCCACGATCCACGCCGCCCAGCGCAGGGTGGCCACGAAAGCATCCGGCATGGTGCGTAATCCTGCCAGAAACGGGCGGTGAAGATCAATCCGCTCGGAGCCTTGGCGACGCCCACTATACGCCCCCCTCGGCGAGGCTTGGGACGCGGCGCGCCAGGAAGCTCTTCCGCATGTAGTACCACCACGTGATCGTCACGCACGTGACGTAGAAGGCGAGGAAGATCTCGAGGGCGAGGTGCGGCCCGCCCGTGGCCTTGATCGATGCGCCGAAGATCAGGTTGCGGCGGGCGATGAGCTTGCCCTTCGACCCGCGCGCGTGCCCGCCTTTTGCGCAGAGCGCGGCCTTGACAGTGCGGGATGGGCGGCGCAGTATCACGCCGTCTTCGCTCGCGCTGCTCCTGCGTCCTCAGACCAAAGGAGCACTCCATGAAGACGGTGTCGATCGATCGCAAGCGTCGCCTCGCGGATGAGCCACGCACCGGTCACAACCGCTGGCACCCGGACATCCCTCCCGTGGTCGAGGTGGAGGAGGGCGAGGAGGTCGCCCTGGAGACGCGCGATGCCCTCGACGCGTACCTGACGCCGTCGTCCACCATCGCGGACTTTCCGTCGATCCAGACGGGCGCCATCCATCCGCTCACGGGTCCGGTGCTGATCAAGGGCGCCCGCCCCGGCGACCTCCTCGAGGTCGAGTTCGTCGACATCGTGGCGCAGCCCTGGGCCTTCACCGCGATCATGCCCGGCCTGGGTTTTCTCCGCGACGTGATGACCACGCCGTACCTGGTGCACTGGGACATCGCGAATGGATGGGCAACCTCGCGCCAGCTCCCGCGCGTCCGCATTCCCGACGCCTCCTTCATGGGCGTGTCGGGGGTGGCGCCGTCGCGCGCGCAGGTCGAGGCGTGGGCCCGCCGCGAGGCGGAGCTGGCCGCCCGCGGCGGGATGATCTTCCCGCCCGACACCGCGGGGGCGGTGCCGGCCACCGGGGTGGCGGCCAGCCAGGGGCTGCGCACGCTGCCCCCGCGCGAGAACGGCGGGAACTTCGACGTGAAGCAGCTGAGCAAGGGCTCCAAGCTCCTCCTGCCCGTGGCCGTGGAGGGGGCGCTGTTCTCCACGGGGGACGGCCACTTTGCCCAGGGCGACGGCGAGGTGTGCGTGACGGCCATCGAGATGGGCGCCATCTGCGTCACCCGCTTTCGCCTCCATCACGGCGAGGCGGAGCGGCGCGGCATCCGCTGGCCTCGCTTCCAGCGCTCGGACTACTTTGTGGATCCGCGCTTCGCCGCCCCCCAGCGCTTCGCGGCAACCATGGGCATGCCCGTCGACGAGCAGGGCGTGAACCACGGCGAGAATCTCAACCTCGCCTGCCGGAACGCGCTGCTGAACATGATGGCCCTCCTCCAGGAGCGCGGTTACACGCGCGAGCAGGCCTACATCATCTGCAGCGTGGCCGTGGATCTCCGGATCAGCAACGTGGTCGACGTGCCCAACTACGTGGTGTCGGCGTTGCTCCCCGAGGACATCTTCCAGGGCTAGGGCACCGCGCGCGCCGGGCGAGCGCTACTTGCCGGGGGGTGTGGTCTTGGGAACGTCGATGCGGATGCCGCGCCTCTGGAGCTCCGCCATGATCGCCTGCGCTCCCGCATGTCCCTGCGCGGCGAGCTTGGCCGTGTCGGCGGCGAGACCTTCCATCTGCGCCCTGACCTTGGCGGATTCCTGCAGGGCAACCTCCTGGCCTGCCTTGAGCTGATTCAGCCGGGACCGGTCGCTGGCGAGCTGGCTCGTCTGGAACGAGACCCAGACGAACCAGGACAGGACGACAAAAGTCAGGGCCAGGCTGGCCCTGGCCGGGGCCAGGTCGTCCGGCCCGTCCGGTGGCGCGCTCAGGCTCACGGCTTGCGCCCCTGCCCCGGCGGCTGCTCCGAAGGCGGAGTCGTCGAGAAGGTGATGCCACGCGAGGTGAGGAGCTGTCGGATCTGCTCATCCTTGTTCTTCACGGCGAGGTTGGCGAGGGCGTTCACGAGATCGCGCGTCAGTTGCTGGATCTGCACGCTCTGGGCGATGAATTGCTGGCGGTCGCTCACCTCACGCTGCAGCGCCTGGTTCGTATAGACGAGGTACATGTTCACGCCCACCAGCGGCAGGGTGAGGACGGCCAGCACGTCCAGGAGCCGAAGCCAGGGGGTCTTGGGGGGCGTGTAAGGCACGAGCACCACTCTTACCTGCTCCGGCGAGGCCACGCAAGGCGAATACCCTCGTCGACCTTTCGCACGCCCCGGCTGGCGGAACCGATGGCGGGCGTGTCGAGTTATGCGCAGCAACAAAAGCTGGCCGCCCGAGCAGTCCAGCCAAAAGATGAGATGTCTCCCGGAAGGGTGTAAGGTGAGGCCCATCGGGAAGCAGCTGTAATTCGGTAACTTTTTCCTTGACACGGCAGGCCATACAGAATTAGAAATAGGCTTCCCAAAGCACCGCAAAGAAGCGCTGGAAGATGAAGATCAGGCCTGACTCCAGCAATGGCGTGGAGGGCGGATGGGTCTCGATCTAACGCTCGACCTCACCAAGGGCGTGTCCAGCGTCCGCCACCCCATCCTGAAGGTCCGTGGTGCCGAGGCCTCCGACCGGGAAGACCAGATCGCGGTCGAAGAGCCCCTGGAGATCCGGCTCGGGGGCATGAGCCTGGCCGTCACGATGCGTACGCCCGGCGACGACGAGGAGCTCGTCGCCGGGCTGCTTTTTTGCGAAGGGGCCATCGCGTGCGCCGA
>JBKOVG010000237.1:0-15370 GCA_046723845.1 Candidatus Methylomirabilota bacterium
CGCTCCAGCTGCGTCACCCGCTCGCCTGAATCGCAGCCCTGCGGGCTGCGCACAGGACGAGGGGGTCCCACTCCGCCGGAGCGCTCCCCCGCCCCCGCCGCCACCCGCCCCGATAGCACGTGCGGCACTCGTGTACAGTCCTGGCTAGAGCCGCCTACAACTCCAGGCGGAGGCCCTCGTGGCTGAGCTCGATGCTCTCGAAGTCGACGATCACCTCCGGACGCCGCTCGTCCCGCGCGGGCGCCGGGCGCGTGGTGGCCATGGCTAGTTCAGCTCATGGGCCACTTGGAGCGTGGGAAGGTGATGCCCGTGCGCGCCTGGAGCTGCTCGCCGATCTCCTGCACCTTGGCGAAGAGACGCGCTTCGTCCGCGAAGGTCTGGCGATAGCCGTCCACCATCACCCGGCCGTCCACAACCACGGTGTGCACGCTGCGCCCATCGGCGTTGTAGACGAGATTGTTGACGGGATTCCAGATGGCCTGCCACTCCGGTCGCTGGGTGTCGAAGCACACGAAGTCGGCCTTCTTGCCCGTCTCGATGGAGCCGAGCTCGTCGCCCAGCCCCATGGCGTGCGCCCCGTGGATGGTCGCCATCTCGAGGGCCGCCTCCGCGGGGACCTGGCGGAGATCCTGGCGCGCGTCCTTGTACTGGATGGCCGCCATGTTCATGGCGCGCACGATGTCGAGGTGATTGCAGTTGTTGGGCGAGTCGCAGCCGAGGGCAATCCTCACCCCACGTGAGAGGAGCTCCGGCATGCGCCCGTGCTCCGGCACCCCGCGCCCACTCTTCGCCGCGGTCACCGGACACATGGCCACCGCGGTGCCCGTGCGGGCAATGCAGTCCACCTCCCCCTCGTCGATGCCGAGGCAGTGGGCGAGGAGCACGCTCGGCCCCACCACCCCGATGGACTGGAGATACGCGGTGGGCGTGTGGCCGTAGCGCACCACCGATTCCTGGCGCGCCTGCTGTCCCGTGTTGTGATGCAGGGTCAGCCCCGTGCCGTGCTGATCGGCCACGCGCTTGAGCGCCTGCAGCAGTCCCGCGCTACACGTCTCGTAGGAGAAGGGCATGGCCCACGCGCGGATGCGTCCCTCGAGCCTGCCGTGCCACTTCGCGATGAAGGAGTCCGTGCGCGCCACCGCTTCCGCGGGCGGGTAACGGGGGAGGGCCCACGGCGACGGCTGGTCCGTGACGCACTCGCCGAGGATGACGCGGATGCCCGCGTCCTGGTAGGCCTGCAGGCACGCGTCGGGAAACTTGGTGCTTCCAGGGTCGAGAAAGCACACCGTGCCGTTCTTGAGCAGCTCGATGAGGCCGAGGAGCGTGGCGTGATACTCCTCCTCCTCCGTCATGGCCGACTGGAGATTGAACACGTGCACGAGCGGACTCGCCTGCTCGTCGGGGAAGATGCCGCGCACGGGATGGCCGTAGCTGATGTGCATGTGTCCGTTGAAGAAGCCCGGGGTGACGACCATGGCGCGCCCGTCGATCACCTGGTCGGCGCGCAGGCTCCCGAGCTCGGCCGCCTTGCCCACCCGGCTAATGTGCCCGTTCTCCACGAGGACGGCGGCGTCCCGGATGATCCGGCGCTCGCGATCCATGGTGAGCAGGTAGAGGATGTGGTCGATCTTGAGACTGGGCTGAGCCATGGGACGTCGCCTCCAGGTTGTCTCGCGTGAAGGATTCCCCGGAGTCTAGCCTTCGCGCTCAGCCTTGTCCATCGCCGGCGACGCGATGGTAAGGTCGAGCGGCATGACAGCCGGCCACGTGCTCCTCGCGCTCGCGGTGGCGGTGATGTGGGGGCTCGCCTTCGTGGCGACCCGGATGGCCCTCGACGTCGTCTCGCCGCCGCTCCTCACCGCGCTCCGCTTCCTCGTGGCGGCGGTACCCGCGCTCTGGCTGCCGCCCCCGCGCGTGGGCGGGGCCGCGCTCGTCATGGTCGGGCTCTCGCTCTACGCGGGGCAATTCCTCCTGCAGTTCTTCGGCATCGCCCTCGGCATGCCGCCCGGCCTCGCCGCCGTCGTCATCCATACCCAGGCGCTCTTCACCATCCTCTTTTCCACGCTGCTCCTGGGCGAGCGGCCGACGCGGCGGCAATGGACGGGGACGGCGCTCGCCTTCGCGGGCCTCGCGGTGATCGCGGCGACCGTCGGTCACGACCTCACCGCGATCGGGCTTTGCCTCACGGGGCTCGCCGCCATGAGCTTCGGTCTCGGCAACGTGCTCCTCAAGCGCCTGCCGGCCACGGACACTCTCAGTCTCGTCGTCTGGCTGAGCCTCGTGCCGCCGCTGCCCGCGCTCGTTCTCTCCGCGCTCCTCGACGGCCCCCGCGCGTGGGCGACGATGCTCGGCGCGGCGACGTGGCGCGAATGGCTCGCCATCCTCTACCTGGGCCTCGTGGCCACCGTGCTCGCCTACGCGATCTGGGGATGGCTCCTCCGTCGCTATCCGTCCGCCACGGTGGCGCCCTTCGCGCTCCTCGTCCCCTTCGTGGCGGCCGGCGCCTCCGCGCTCGTCTTCGGGGAGCGCTTCAGCAGCCTCCGCGTGGCCGGCATGGCGCTCGTGATGCTGGGCCTGGCCGTGATCGTCATGGCTGCGCCCGATGCGTTATCATCCGCCCGCATGTCCACCCAGACCCGCGGGCGCTGAGGACGAGGGCTCGTCGACAATGGCGTCGGAGGAGCCAGTCGCGAGCGAGCCCGCGCTCGGCGAGGCGCGGCGCTGGGCCATCACCGCCACCGTCATGCTGGTGTCGGTGCTCCAGATCCTCGACACGAGCATCACCAACGTGGCCCTGCCGCACATCCAGGGCGCGCTGTCCGCGGGGCTCGACGAGGTGTCGTGGGTCCTCACCTCCTACCTCGCCGCCAACGCGGTGATCCTGCCCGCCACGGGCTGGCTCACCGCGCGGCTCGGCCGCCGGCGCTTCTTTCTCATCTGCACGCTGCTCTTCACCGTGAGCTCGTTCCTCTCCGCGGTGGCCCCGTCCGTGGAGTTCCTCATCGCCGCCCGCGTGCTCCAGGGCTTGGGCGGCGGACCGATCATTCCCATCGCCCAGGCCGTGCTGTGGGAGATCTTCCCCGCGCGGCAGCGAGGCATGGCCATGGCGGTGTGGGGCATGGGCATCGTGCTCGCGCCGACGTTTGGCCCTACCGTGGGCGGCTGGATCGCCGACAACTGGTCGTGGCGCTGGATCTTCTATATCAACCTGCCCATCGGTGTGATCGGCTTCTTCATGGCGAGCCTCCTCCTCTTCGACTCGCCGCACGCCAAGCCCGCGGGCCGCGCGGACCTACTCGGCCTCGTGCTGATGATCGTGGGCTTCGGCAGCCTCCAGTTCGTCCTCGATCGCGGCGAGCGCGAGGACTGGTTCGACTCGGGCCTGATCGCCGCCCTCGCCGTGCTGGCCGTGGCCGCCCTCGTGGCCTTCGTGATCCGCGAGCTCAGCACCGACGCGCCGCTCCTCGACCTGGGCGTCCTCGCCGACCGCAACTTCACCGTGGGCTCCCTCGTCATGTCCATGGCGGGCTTCGGCTTCTACGCGAGCATGCTCCTCCTCGCCCTCTATACCCAGAAGCTCCTGGGCTACGACGCGTGGACGTCGGGCCTCGTCCTCGCCCCGAGCGGCATCGGACAGGCTGTGATGCTCCTCTTCGTGGGCTATCTGGTGAGCCGCTACGACCAGCGCGTGCTCCTCTCCTTCGGCGTGCTCATGAACGGGCTCGCCACCTTCATGATGTCGAACGTGACGCTCAGCATCGACTTCTGGTCCCTCGCCTTTCCCCGGCTGCTCCAGGGCCTGGGCATGGGTTGCATCTTCGTGCCGCTGCAGATGCTGGCCTTCGCCTCGATTCCCATGCGGCAGCTGCCCAACGCCACCGCGCTCTTCAGCGTGGTTCGCAACATCGGAGGCAGCGCGGGGGTGGCCATTTCCACCACGCTCCTGAGCCGGCGGGCTCAGCTCCACCAGTCGGCGCTGGTGGCCAACGTGCACGTGTGGGATCCGGAAACGGCGGATCGGCTGCGCCGCTGGACCGATCACTTCCAGGCGCGCGGCGCCGACGCCGTCACCGCGGGGCAGCAGGCGGTGACCATGCTCTACCGGGAGACGCAGGCCCAAGCCCAGGTGCTGGCCTTCATGGACGACTTCCGCCTGCTCGCCATCATGTACGGCGGCCTCGTGCTCCTCATCTTCTTCATGCATCGCATGCACACGGAGCGGGCGGGGGCGGCCGAGACCGTGGAGGAGCGCGCGGTGGCCACGGCCGCCGCGGAGTGAGGGTGGCCGCGGCGAGGAACGCCGACCGCTGGACGGCGGGGCCCCGCCAGAGTAGAGTTCCGCGACGGAGGCCGAGACGCCCCTCCGATCCTCGAGCCCGGGAGCCTATTCGACCATGACGGACAAGATGACCGCGTCCACCCTCAAGGACCTACTCGACGCCCAGGCCACCTTCGCCCTCATCGACGTGCGCGAGGCGGGCGAGTACAACGACTCGCACATTCCGGGGGCGAGCCTGGTGCCGCGCCGGCAGCTCGAGTTCCGCATGGCGCGCCTCGTGCCGTGCCGGGCGACCCAGCTCGTGGTGTGCGACGACGACGGGCGCCGCGGGCGCCTCGCCGCGGCCACCCTCGAGCGCATGGGCTTCCGCCAGGTCGCGGTGCTCGACGGCGGCATCAACCGCTGGGCCACCGACGGCTATCCCACGGAGTGGGGGGTGAACGTGCCCAGCAAGGATTTCGGCGAAAAGGTGCAGGTGGTGCACCAGGTGCCCGAGCTGCACCCCGAGGAGCTCCACACCCTCCAGCAGAAGGGGGAGAAGATCGTGCTCCTCGACTCGCGCACACCGGAGGAGCACCGGCGCGCCACCATTCCCGGCGGCCGCAACGCGCCCAACGGGGAAGTGGTGATGCACATCGGCGATCTTGCCCCCGATCCCGACGCCACCATCGTGGTGCACTGCGCGGGGCGCACGCGCAGCATCATCGGCGCACGCCTCCTCCAGCGCATGGGCTATCCCAAGGTTTACGACCTGCGCAACGGCACCATGGGCTGGATGATGGCCGGGCTCGAGCTGGAGTACGGATCCACGCGGCTCGACCTGCCCGCTCCCTCCGCGGCGGCCCGAGCGCGCGCCGAGGCGTTCGCTCAGCGCATCGCCGGCGAGGACGGTGTACGCACGCTCTCCGTAGCCGGTCTGCGGGAGCTCATGGCCAAGGCGGAGACCGAGAACGTGTACCTCATCGACGTGCGCACCTCGGAGGAGTACGGGCGCGGGCACATCCCGGGCTTCCAGTGGTTCCCCGGCGGGCAGGCGGTGCAGCGCGCCGACGACCTGGTGGCGGTGAGGAACGGCCACGTGGTCTTCGCCTGCGACGGGCACGTGCGGGCCACCGTGGCCGCTTCCTGGTACCGGCAGATGGGCTTCCCCAACGTCTACGTGCTCGACGGCGGCACCACCGCATGGGCGGCGAGCGGACAGGCCCTCGCCACCACCGCGCAGTCGGTGGGGCCGCGCGGCTACGACGAGGGCATCGGTGGCCCACGCCCCGCCGGCTACGATGACGCCCGCCCGCAGGTCGAGGCGGTGACCGCGGCCGCCCTCGACGAGCGCCGCAAGAGCCCGTCGCCTCCCGTGGTGATCTTCGTGGACACGAGCAAGGACTTCGCGGCGGGCCACGTGCCGGGCGCGCGGTGGGTGCCGCGCGGCTGGCTCGAGCTGAGCATCGAGGAGGTGGCACCCTCCAAGGACGCGCCCATCGTGGTCACGTGCGAGAACGGCCTGAGCTCCGTGCTGGCGGGAGCCGCGCTGAAGGGCCTCGGCTACCGGCGCGTGGCCGCCCTCGACGAGGGCATGCAGGGCTGGCGCCGCGCGAACCTGCCCGTGGAGCGCGGCCTCAGCGGCGTGATGAATCCGCCCAACGACGTGCTGACCATGGGGACGGATCGCACGTGGGCGGAGGCGATCCAGTACCTGCGCTGGGAAGAGGAGCTGGGAAAGAAATACGGCGCCCACTAACATACGGCGCCCACTAAGGGAGACTCGCGAATGACCTACGAGTGTCTGCTCTACGAGGTGAAGGACGGCATCGCCACCCTCACGCTGAATCGTCCCGACCGGCTCAATGCCCTCGGCGGCTCGCTGCGCGACGATCTCCACGACGCGGTGACCCGGAGCGCGGCCGACCCCGAGGTGCGCGTGATGGTGATCACGGGCGCGGGCAAGGGTTTCTGCTCCGGCGGCGACGTGAAGGCCATGGGCGAGGCCAAGGCCGGCCAGCGCGAGCGGCCGCTCATCGAGAAGATCGCCCCGGGCCGCGACCGCACGCTCTTCGCCATGCGCGAGGCGCCGCAGCCCATCATCGCCGCCGTCAACGGCGCCGCCGCGGGGGCGGGCATGAACCTCGCCCTCGGCTGCGACATCCGCATTGCCTCCACCGCGGCCCGCTTCACCCAGGCCTTCGTCAAGCGCGGGCTGCATCCGGACTGGGGCGGCACCTACTTCCTGCCTCGCCTGGTCGGCACGGCCAAAGCGTGCGAGATGATCTTCACGGGCGACGTGATCGACGCGGCCGAGGCGGAGCGGCTCGGCATCGTGAGCCGCGTGGTCGCGCCGGAGGAGCTCATGCCCACCGCGTACGAGCTGGCCCGGCGCATCGCGGCGGGACCGCCCGTGGCCATTCGCCTCGCCAAGCGATCGATCTACGCCAACTCCGAGCTCGATCTGCGCGCCGCTCTCCAGGTGGAGACCATGGCCCAGAACATCTGCTTCGAGACCGAGGACGCCACCGAGGGCATCCGCGCCTTCGGCGAGAAGCGCGCGCCGGTCTTCAAGGGCCGCTGACCGCCGGGCAGGGCGACCGCCCTCAGGCCCCGGCCACGCCGGACGCAGGGGAATCACGAGCGGGTCGAGGGGAGCGGGCAGAGCCACGGGGGCCGCCGCGTGGAGGCAGAGTTCGCGCGCCGGGCCCAGCACGATCTGGCGCATCCAGAGGGCGCCCGCGACGCATCCACCACCGGCGAGAGAAGGCGGAGCAGCTCCTCGTAGCGCATGCCCGTTGGCTTGGCAAACCAGTGGGCGACGCGCGGAGCGGAGAGCGGCCTGCCGAGCTTGAGGTCGTAGAGGCCGCCCGCGCCGTCTGCCACCGCGGCCGCCGCGGCATTGTGGGGAGCGGCCCGGCTCGCGGAGACGGCGGCCTCGTTCAGCGCGCCGATCGCGCTCCAGTCGCGCACGAGATACCAATCCTCGTAGGCCTCGGCGCCCTGCGCGGCCCACGGCGCTCCCGTGAGGGCCACGCTCGTCGATGCCACGAAGCCGTCGCTGGGCGCGGCGACGAGAGCGGCGTGGAAGGCAGCCTGCCGGCGCTCGTACTCGGCGCGGTCGACGCGCGCCTGCTTCCAGTGCCAGAAGACGTAGGCGAGCCTCACAAGCGCGGGGCGAGGGCCTCGACGGCCTGGACGGAGGTGACCACGGGGATGACCTCGATGTCCGCGAGGTCCTTCCAGCTCGCGATCCAGCCCTCGAACAGCGAGGGCTCCGCGGTCTCCATGAGCTGATAGCAGCACGCGAAGTCCGTGGTGACCCAGCTGCTCACGTAGCGCAGCCCCTCGGGGGCCATGCGTCCTTTCTCGCGGAAGCGCCGATACACCGGCACGGGATCACCACCGCGGAACTTCTCGATCACCATGTAGAGCTGGGTCGCCATGGCGTGGCTTGCCTCCCTGGAGCTCGTGAGGTGCGATGCGCGTGAGCCGGAGGATAGCCGCCGCGTGGCGAGGCGGCAAGCGCAGGCTCAGGCGGCGAGGCGGCGCGGGGGACGGCGCAGCGCCCAAAAGGCGACGCAACCGCCGAGATAGGAGGCGATGGCGAGGAGGAAGGCGATGCGGTAGCTCCCGGAGATGTCGAAGATGAATCCAGCACCCCACGCGCCGGCGGCCGAGCCGATGCCCGAGCCGATGGTGATGACACCGAGGATGGCGCCCAGGTGACGTCCAGGAAAGAGATCGGCGGTCTTGGCGGTGATGGCAGGGCCACGCGCCCCCCACGTGAGGCCGAAGAAGCAGGCGTGCAGCCAGAGGAGCCAACCCTGGCGCGGGCTCGTGATGAACAGCGCGCAGATCACGCCCACGATGGAGACGCCGTAGGCGAGGATGGCCGAGCGCTCGCGCCCGATGTAGTCGGAGATGGTGCCCGTGAAGATGGTCCCCGCGATGGCGAGGAAGCTGCCCACCCCGAGCACGGTGGCCGCGTAGAGCTTGTCGAAGCCTACGTCCACCGCGAAGGCGAGCTGGTGGAGGGAGACGAGGAAGCTGCCGAGCCCCGTGCAGAGATAGACGGCGAAGAGGAGCCAGAAGTGCGGCGTGCGCATGGCGTCCTTCACCGTCCAGTCACCGCCCGCGTCGGGCACGAGCTCCGGACGCGCGGTGGATGTGCGGGCGCGCGAGGGCGCCTCGGGGTCCGTGCCCCTGAAGAAGGCGGCCAGGGGCAGGACGAGCACGGCCATGAAGACGGCCTGCGCGAGATACGCGTGGCGCCAGCCCACCGCGCTGATGAGGAGCTGCACCACGGGCGCGGAGATGGCGCGGGCGAAGCCGTTGGCCGACTGCACTACGGAGATCGCCATGCCGCGCCGGTTCGCGTACCAGCGCGAGAGGAGCGGCACGAAGACCACCAGCCCGAGGCAGTTCGCCCCCAGGGTCATGAGCAGGCCGTAGAGCGCAATGACCTGCCAGAGCGCGGAGACGTACGCGCTGCCCAGGAGACCGAGAGTGAGGCACGCGCCCCCAAGGAGCACGAGACGCCGAGGACCCAGCCGATCCACGAGCGTGCCCACGAGCGGCGAGCTCGCCCCCGCCACGAGCTGGGAGGTCGAGTAGGCGACGGAGGCCTCCGCGCGGCTCCAGCGGAAATCCTCGAGGAAGGCCACGAGGAACACCGCGTAGGAGTGCATGAGGCCGGAGCCGATGGTGAACGTGGTGAAGGCGCCACCCAGGAGGAAGCGCCTCCCGCCGCGGCGGGCCGGGGACGCGGGGCTCACGTCACGACCCGTTCGCCCGTCGCCCCCGCCATGCCCGCAGGCTAGGGGCTCGGCGTCATCAGGTCAAGTCAGCGGCCCTTGAACGCGCCAGCGCCGGCCCCTATGCTGTCGGCGCCAGCGAGGACGCCGTCCACCCGAAGGAGGAGACCACATGTTCTTCGAGCTCCGTCAGTACTACGTCCGCCCCGGCCAGCAAGAGAAGTGGGTCAAGTGCATGGAGGAGGAGATCATCCCCTTCCAGGTGAAGATGGGCATGGTCATCCTCGGCAGCTTCGTGGGCGAGGAGGACGCCAGCGTGTACGTGTGGATCCGCCGCTTCGAGAGCGAGGCGGAGCGCAAGCGGCTCTACGACGCGGTCTACCAGAGCGACTACTGGAAGAACGAGATTGCGCCGCGCATCCCCACCCTGATCGACCGGGAGCAGATCAAGGTCACGCGCATCGTGGCCACCCCGCACTCGGTGATTCAGTAGCGCGAAGGCTCAGCGCGCCGGCGCGCCCACGCGGATCGGCTGCACCACCGTGCGGATGCTCGGGAACTGCTCCTCGTGCCAGGCCACGAGGAAGCTGCCATCCGGCGCCACCGCCACGTCGGGCTCCCAGGCCTTGATGACCGTGGAGAGCGGTTGGATGGCGCTCAGCGACCGCCCGCCGTCGGTGGTGTAGCGGAGCAGGATGCGCCGGCGCACCGCCGTCGAGTCCTCCCAGACGATCACCGCGCGCCCATCCTGGCTCACCGCCATGCGCGCGTGGTCGGGGATGGAGGTGGCAGAGGTGTGGAGGCGGCGCTTCGGCCCGAAGGTGCGGCCGTCCTCCGAGGTGGCGAAGTAGAGATCGGGGCGCGCCTGGGTGCCCTCGGTGTACCACGTGGCGTAGATCCGTCCGCGGCCGTCCATCCCCACCGAGCCGCCGCGGTGCGGGCAGGCCGTGATCCGCCAGCGATCCGCGGAGACGAGGCTGGCCTCACCGAAGGTACGTCCGCCGTCGCGCGAGGCGCTCAGCACCATGTCGCGGATGTCGACGGGAAAGATCTTGCGCCAGATGATGGCCACCGTCTCCCGGGGCCCCGCCGCTGCGTCCACGCGGCAGCACACGCAGGCATCCTCGCCCACGTGCGTGATGGCATCCACGCGCGTGCCGCCGTCGACCACGCGGGCCACGTAGGCGCCGGCGTTGGAGCCGCCCGCGCGGCTGTCGAGCCACGAGACGAGCACGGTGCCGTCTGAGGCGACGGCGAGCCCGTCGAAGGAGTGCGAGATCGGACGATCCTCGTTCACGCGCAGGTGGCCGACGAAGGTCTCGCCGCCGTCCACCGAGCGGGAGAGACGGAGGTCCGAGGCGAAGAGTGTGCCCTCGGGTATGGGCTTGGCGGAGGACCACGAGAGATAGATCTCGCCCCGCGGGGCGACCACGAGCCGCGGCGGATGGTGCAACGCCTCCATGGAAAGGTCGTCGGGATTCACGCGCACCGGCTTCGCCTCGCCTGCGCCGAGACGGGCCACGTAGATCTGGTTCGCCGGCCCCTCCTCCGCGCCCCACGTGACAAGGGCGCCGCCGTCGGGAGCGGCAGCCACCGCTACGCCCGAGAGATGGATCTCGTGCCCCTTGCCGGGATGCTTGAGCTCGAGACGCGGGCTGAGAACGAGCTCCGGCGCCGCCGCGCTCTCCGCCTTGGGTGGCAGGGGCGCGAGTGGCGCGGCGGCCGCCGCCATCACAGCAGCGGCGATCAGGGATGCGAGGGTGGCGAAGCGCATGAGCGTCTCCTCTATCTGATCTGGAACTCGACGGGCAGCAGCACCCACATGGGCACGGGGTCGTCGCCACGCCGCGCAGGCTCGAAGCGCCAGCGGCGCACCGCCTCGATGGCCGCCTGGTCGAGATCGGGGTGGCCGGCGGTCTGCTGGACGAGAACCTCACCCACGCGCCCGTCGATCAGCACCTGGACCTTGAGCAGCGTGGTGCCCTGAATGCCCTGGCGGAGCGCGCTGGACGGATAGCTCGGGCGTACCTGATAGCCGCCCTGGGGCCGCGCGCTCCTCGTGATGGAGCCCGTGGCCGCCTCGCCGCTCGGCATCGAGGCCACGTTCGTCGAGGGCGCCGCGGCCGGCCGGGCCGCGCTCTCGGTCCCGGTGGCTGCGGTAGATGTGCTGATCGCATCGGTGCTCGATGTCGCGGTCACACTGGGCGCGGCGGGCGTGCTTGAGGCCGGCGACGGCTCGGACACCGTCGGCGGCGAAGGCGAGGGAGGTGGAGGCGCCGCCGGCGGAGCGGGAACTGGGCGCGTGAACGGAAGCCTCGGGAGCGGGAGGTGAGAGAGCAGACGCGGTGCCGGCTTCGGCACGGGCAGCTTGACGGGCGGCTCCGGCGGTGGCGCATCGGACGTCGCCGTCACCAGCTCGGCGAGGAGCACGGGCGGCCGCAGGAGCTCCGCGCGGATCCAGTGCTCGGCGGCGAGCACGCCCGCGATGAACCCCACGTGGAGGAGGCAGGAGGCGCCGAAGCCGATGGCGAGCCAGCGCGTCATCCCGCTTAGTACCTCCACTGCACCCCTCCGTAGAAGGCCCGGCCGTCTCCCGGGTAGAAGGACTGGCCGTTGGCATCGTCGGTGACCACGGCGGAGATGTAGGACTTGTTGGCGAGGTTGGTGCCCTGGAAGGAGACGGTGAGGTTCCAGGGCTTGTAGGTGTAGCCGAGCTGGATGCCGTAGATGTCGTAGGCGGAGGTGAAGTTCGTGTTGGTGCTGTTCACGGGATACGCCTTGGGCACGTTCTCGAACTGGGGCGCGATGAAGAATCCCAGCGCGTTCTCGTAGCGCAGCTCGGCGCGGATGAAGTGCTCGGGGGCGCCGGGCAGGATGTTGTTGTCGAAGACGGGATCGTTCACGAAGCGGAAGTTCGAGTAGGTGTAGGCGACGCGCGAGCGGAGCTGGTCCCCGCTCTGGCCCAGGCCCAAGGTGCGGGCGAGGTCCCGCACGAGCTGCACGTTGAGGCCAAGCTCGATGCCCACGTGGCGCGAGCGGCGGATGTTCTGGAAGAGGGGAATGGTGAAGGGGGCGCCGGGGAAGGGTTGCACGTTGACGTTCTGGATCTCGTCCCAGAACTCGTAGTCGTACACGGAGAAATCCCAGGAAACGCGAGAGCCGACGCTGCCCCGCGTGCCCACCTCGAACTGCCAGGCCGTGGTCGGATTCAGCTCGTGCAGGTTGCCGGAGAGGTTCCCGGGCGCCGTCAGCTCCAGGAGGATGGGCGGCTGATAGGCGCGGCTGGCGTTGCCGTAGATCTGGGCGGTGGGGGTGATCTGCCAGATGGCGCCCACCTTGGGGGTGGCGCCGAAGAAGTCGACGCTGCTGGAGTTGTTGCCGTCGCTGTCGCTTATGAGACGATCCCGCACCGCTCGATAGGAGTACTGCAGGCGCCCGCCCGTGATGATGGAGACGGTCGGGGTGACGTTGAAGACGTTTTCCCCGTAGAGGCCGTAGTTGTAGGACTGGTCGATCTGGTTGACGAGGAGGGCGCCGGCCACGGCGTTGCCCAGGTTCTGCTGCTGGGCGTTGTTCATCTGCGTCCCGAAGTACTGGAAGCCCGCCGTGAAGAGATTCCGGTAGCCCGCGAGCGCATTCGCGTTGATGTAGCGGAGCTCCTGGCTCCAGTTGTAGGTGGTCTGATCGATGATGGCGAAGGAGAGCGGATGGTTGAGGTCCTGGTAGTTGAGCTGGGTCAGCGAGATCAGCTCCTGGTTGGGAGCGAGGGGGAACCGGAAGGCAAAGGCCCCGTTCGGGTAGTCGTAGTTGCGCTGTTCGTTGGCGAAGGCGGTGGAGGGATTGCGCTGCTTGGGATTGGCTTCGAACTGGTCGCGGGTGAGGGCGCCGGGCAGGTTCTCCAGGCTCTTCACCCACCCGAGATCGAGGCGTGCGGTCATGCCGCCACCGAAGTCCCACCCCGTGCTCGTGTTGAGCCGATACCGCTGCTGCTGGGCGTGGCTGCGGTAGCCCTCGAGCCCCATGGCCGAGAATCCCCCGTAGAGATCGAAGGGGCCGCGCACCCAGCCGGTGGCGATATGCTGCTTGAAGAAGCCGAAGGAGCCCGCCTCACCCCAGTATTCGATGGGGCCCGCGTCGGCGCCCGTCTTGGTGACGAAGTTGACGGCGCCGCCGAGAGAGTTGGCGCCGTAGCGGAGGGCGTTGGCCCCCTTGAAGACCTCGACGCGCTTGGTGTCCATGAGTTCGATGGACTCGAAGTCGCTGAAGCCGTCGGCCTGGCCGTAGATGAAGCTGTTGAAGAGGAAGTTCACGTCACGGTTGTGGAAGTTGTTCTGGAGTCCCGCGCCGCGGATGGAGAACTGGCTCTCGTCGGCGAGGCCGAAGCGGGGGCGCACGAGCACGCCGGGCACGAAGTCGAGGACGCCGCGCAGGTTCTCTCCCAGGGAGTCCTTGATCCGGCCTTCGCCGATCACCTCGGCGCCGCCGGGCACCGTTCTTTGGATTTCCTGCCGCGCCTCCTCGGTGGTGGCCGTGCGATCGGGCACGATGATTGGGCTCGCCGGGACCACCATCGGGGGGAGGGTGGGCAGCGGCTCCGAACCGGTTGCTGGCTGCGCGTACGCAGGTGTGGCGACGGGTAACAGGGCCAGAATGACGACAAGTGGTACGAGCATGATGCGCGCCAGGGGTCTCCGGATATGAAACGAAGGACTTCACGCGGCACATCCACGATGGATGCCGCGCGGCCGCCAGCAGTGAAGCTCAGGCGGCGACGATCGGAGGGGCGCGCCCCTGGGCGGGGCTCGGGAAGAGAGCGACAGGGTCGGGCTGGCCGATCTCCGTCGCGACAGCGGGAGCGGGCAGGATCACGGCGGTGACGGGGCCATCGCCGGCGGTGTCCGCGCTCAGATGCGCGGCGGCCACCGCCACCGCACACTTGGCTTGGGACCTGTCGAGCATGTGATGGACGGAGTGGATTCCGTCCTCGAAGGCGAAGAGGGCGAGCAGGAGGACGACCGCGAGCGCGAGGGCACGTCGAGGGCGCTGCCACCCGATGGCCGCAATGATGAACGCGCCGAGGAGCACGGGCCACGAGAGGCCGGGCGACGGGGGTGCCGCGCGCAGCGTGAACGAGAACGGGCTATCTGAGGTTGGAGGAACGTCGACCCTCGGCGTGACGATCTCGTCGGAGAGCCACTCCGTGCCGCTATGCGCCCACGAGGCTCCGGGGGCAGCGAGCAGGACGAGGGGCACCAGGGCCAGGATCAGCAGAAGCCCGGAACGCCGCCGGCGCATGGCGGATACCATACTCAGATGGTGGCTGGAGGTCAAGGCGCCGAGCTACCGGCAGAAACGGCGCATCTCTTCTATCGGGGCCCGGGACATCAGACGGTGAACACGATGGTGACCTGGTCGGGCTCCATGGCCCAGGCCGATATCTCTGCTGAGGGTCTCCTCAGCGATAGAATCGGCTCATCTCGTGCATCGCCGAACGCATGAGGTCGCGAGGAAGGGTTGGATGGGGGAGCAGCCGATAGCTTCCGTCGCGAATCTCATAGCCAGATCGAAACACGACGGTGACCCGATCGGGCTCGATCAAGGCGAAATCCTCGTACCCGGCTCCGATGAGCCAGTCCCACGCCACGCCGGAGAAGAGGCTGTGACCGCTCGCATAGTCGGAGGGCGGATTCGTGCAGCCGAATAGCTCGGTCACGAGCGTCGGTGCCAGATCGTTGTGGGAGGTCCGGTGGGTGATGCGCGCCGGCCGCCGCCCGGGCCAGCTGATCACCAGGGGCGTATGCATTTGAAGCTCGTCGAAAGCCGTGCCATGCCCCGTGAAGCCCAGGCCATTTTCGTCGAACTCCATGCCGTGATCGGACGTGACGATGACCACGGTGCTCTCGAGGAGCTTCCGACGCTGCAAATCATCGAGAACGCGCCCAAGCAGGGAGTCGACGTAGTGCACCGCGGTGAGGTACCGGGCGTATCGGCGCAGCTGCGTCGACGCTCCGGGGGGGACGGGGACCACGGAAGGATAGTCGTCTGGCGGCTCGAGGGACACTGGAGCGTCATAGTAGAGAAACCCGAAAAAGGGACGCGATGGATCCCGCCGGTCGAGCCAGCCGAACCACTCCTCGGTCACGGCTCGGTCCCAGCCGCTGGATCCCTTGTATGGCGAGACCGTCTCGAGGCGGAGGTTCGGCACCCGAGCGAGAGCGGTCCGGTCGAGCGCGGCGGCGCGGTACACGGGGGCGCTGGCGAACAGCCCGAGCTGATAGCCGTTTCGTCGGAAGAGGTCCATCAGCACCGGCGGCTGGGTGAGGCTGCTGAAGGCGTCCCAGTAGGTGGCCGGGAC
>JBKOVG010000232.1:0-4323 GCA_046723845.1 Candidatus Methylomirabilota bacterium
CCTTCAACGAGGTGACGAATCAGGCCAGAAGTAGAGCCCTGGTTCGTCGACCCGGCAGGAACCCCAGCGTCGGAACCGTGCTGCGCACCAGTTGAGGAGATTCTGATGAAGTTCGTGCAGATCATCGAGTTCGAGGCCACCGAGGAGCAACTCGCGCAAGGCGACGCGCTCGTCGAGGAGTACATGAAGCAGACCGAGGGCAAACGCACCTCCGGCCGATCGACGCTGCTCCGCGACCGGGCAAACCCATCGAAGTATTATAATGTGGTCGAATTCGCATCCTACGAAGAAGCAATGCGCAATAACGAGCTGCCCGAGACCAAGGCGATGTCGGAGAGGATGATGGCGATTTCTTCGGGGCCGCCCCGATTCATCGACTGCGACGTTGTACGCGAACGCAGTCAGTAAAGCTCCCCTGAGTCAAGTGCTGTTCGCGGCGGCGTGTCGTTCGGGGTTGTAAGCGATCGCCTTGTGCCAGCAGGCCAGATGACGCGTAGCCAGGCGCGGCCCCACGATACCGATGCCCGCCGCCACGCGAGCAGAAGCCGGCCCCTCCTGGAATCGGTTGGAGAAGAGCCGGCCGTCGCGGAACTCATGGCGAAGATCGACCAAATTGCACGGCGTGGCAGCGGCTCGCGGCCCAGGAGCCAACCGCCTGGGCCGACGCAAGCTCTGGCTCGGCGTGGCGCTCGCGGGCGTGATCGGCGGAGTATCCCGGCAACCTGCCTGGAGAAGACAGTCCTGACGATCGACAACGGCGGGACAACCAGCTCGTAGACCGAGCCGAGAGACACAAGACGGCCATGCACGCTGTGGGCCCCGGTATTCCGGGCCCCACAGCTTCTGAACGAAGCAGTTACGCGAGCAACGTTCGCGGACCCGCAGGAGGCTCGCCGCGGGTCGGCGGGCAGGGTGACCTCACCCGGGCGATGGATCTGCATGGTTCCAACTCGACCCGCGCAGCCTCTATATTTCGGCCGTGGCACCAGCTCGAACAAGCGGCCGAGGTTCTGATCGGCCCACTTGGCCCGGCCGTGTCGACGATCGGAGACGACAAGTCACGTGCCGGGCGCTTTGGCAACCTGACCATCCACATGCGACACACGGCGGCCGACCAGCAACGAGGAGGCCCGACGACGAACCACCGAGCGCGCTTGCCGGGACGCATGTTCAGCGCGCCCCGCAACCCCGGACCATAACCACCTGCTCGGCTACGACCGACCTACCGTCCCGATCGGTGGATCAAGGCTCCTGGGCCTCGTCGCGTGGCCGACGCGACCTATTGCCAATCGGACGCAGCATGATGTTATAGGTGTCAGCCTGCGGGTTTAGGGCCGTTTGCGACGAGAGGAGCTCAAGGTGTCGCAGAAGAATGGAGTCATCATCGGAGTCCTCGGCCTCGTACTCGCCGTGCCCAGTGCCATCGTCGCGCTCAACGAACTAGGAACCATCAATCTATTTCCGCATTTTTTCGATTCGTCGAACGGATGTGGGTCGGCCGCTGAGATCACCTTATCCACGGCGAGCGCCCCCCGAGGTGCCCGCGTGACTGTGTACGGGAGCTGTTTCGAACCCGGCGAGCGGGTCGTGATCCGGATACACGTCACTGATGTTGGCTCTGCCACCGCTGACTCGGATGGCAAGTTCACTCAGACGGTAACTGTGCCGCAGTCCGCCCCACCCCCGGGCTTTCCGACGGACATCATCGCCACTGGGAGGTCGTCGAGCAGGTCAGGTAGCGCTCCATTTACGACAGCTTGACGGCGCCTCGACCGGCGTTACGAGACATTCCGGTCGCCCGGTACCACGGGTGGTGGCCAATCGGGCCGCGATCGCCTCGGCCCACCTGTTCAACCTTGGGGCGCACCTGCTGTTCTTCGACACGACGTCGACCTACTTCGAACGCGACGACGAGGACGGCGACATCACCGACGCCGACAGCCAGACCCAGATGGGGTTTCGATTCGGGCACTCCAAAGACCACGGTGACGACCTACCGCAGATCGTCATCGCTGGCCGTGACCAAGGAAACCATCCCGTGAGGTGTTGGTGCTTGCCCGGCAACACCAACGACGCCAACGTTCTGGCCGAGGTCCGGGTCGGCATGCGTGGCTCGAAGCTGGCCGGGTCATAACCGTGGTCGACCGCGGCTTCTCCTAAGCCGAAAACCCCCGTTACCTACACCGGCCGGCCGGCACTACATCGCCGGCGTGCGCATGCGCGACGCGACCCCTCGTCGAGCGAATCCCTGTCCCGCCACGGCCCTACCAGATGGTGAAGGACAACCTGCGGGTCGAGGGAGTTCGCCTCGACTCCAATGACATGCAGCTGGTCATTTGCCACAAACCCAGACCAGGCCGAGCGCGACAAGGCCCAACGATGCGGCTGTTCGCATCGAGGCCGAACTCGACCGCATCCGCGCCCTCGCCCGACATGCCGGCACTCTGGTGCACACCAGGCCACTGCGCCCGACCGAACGCCATCTACCAGGCACATCGATGCCAGCGCCGGCCCGTCACCACCTTCAACCCGAGCTAAACAAGATCGGAAGAAAGGCCTGGAGGCGTAGACACATAACCCTTCGCGCCCCAACCCGTTTACCCAGGTCAACCCCCAATTTCGAAGCCGCGTGTCGCCACGAACTGCGGAACCTGGGAGGAAGTTCGGCGTCGATCCCGGGCCGTGCTCTTGCGTGTCCATATGTCGAAGCCGATACTGACTTAACCTTCCGTCAGGAGTACGCCGTCGACAGGCCCGACGGTGCGTTTTCTGGCGTCCACGCTCGGGGCTCACCCCCAGTCCCATGACTCTTGAGGAGGAGAGAGTGAGATTCACGTACAGCCATCCGCAGAGCCGGGTAGTTCGGCTGCTCGCTGCTATCGGCGGTGCGGTCGCCCTCGGTGTGTTCCTCCTGCCGAGCAGCGCGACGGCGTCGCCTCAGGATTACAGCGCCACGCAGCTCTCCTCCGTGAGCAACGCGGTAACGCGGTCGGGTGTCGAGGGCATCGCCTGGTACGTAGATCCCGCAGTCCACCGCGTAGTCGTCACCGCCGATAGCAGCGTCTCCGCCCACGAGATCGCGACGCTCAGACGCGCTGCCGGCGGCAACGTCGGTGCCCTGCGGATCGAGCGTGCGGCCGGCGTGTTCAACCCCCTCCTGTCGGCCGGTGACGCCATCTACGGCGGCAAGTACCGTTGCTCGCTCGGCTTCAACGTGGTTAGCGGCAGCACCTACTTCTTCCTCACCGCCGGGCACTGCGGAAAACTAGCCAGCACCTGGTACACCAACTCCGGCCACACCACGCTCATCGGCCCGACCGTCAATTACAGCTTCCCGGGCAACGACTACGCCCTGGTCCGCTACGACAACCTCTCGCTTAGTCACCCGGGCGGGTTCAGCGTGGCCGACGCGTTTGTCGGGGAGAGGGTGACGCGCGATGGGTCTACCACCGGAATCCACACCGGAACCGTGACCGCGCTCAACGTCACTGTCCGTTACGTCGGTCACCCCGGCGGCACGGTGAGCGGCTTGATCCAGACCAATGTGTGCGCGGAGCCCGGCGACTCCGGCGGTCCACTCTACGACGGCACCAAGGGGCTCGGACTCACCTCCGGCGGCAGCGGCGACTGCACGAGCGGCGGCACAACCTTCTTCCAGCCCGTTCACGAAGCGACCAACGCATACGGCGTGACCATCTACTGATCCCCCCGGCGCGCCCGGCCGACAGCCACCCCAATCTGCGGCCGGGCCTCCGCAATGTCTGCGTAGCCGACGACGGCTCGCTCAGATCGATGCGCCATCCTCATGGGCGCAACGGTTTGGCCGATCGCGTCGTGCTCATCGACGGCAACTCGCTGGACGTGACGAATAGTTGCACATCGGCCCCGGCTGACCGTGAACGGGTCGAGGTGGTGGTCGCAAGGTGCTGTGACAGACGCGTTGCGGGACGCTACCGCTCACGCGGTTGGCACGGTCCAGGTGCACCGCATCGGCGTACCGCAGAACCTGGCCAACACCTTGGTTCGACGATGGGAAGGGTTCTGACAGGCCGAAAACCACGGCCTTTCGACCGGTATCGGGCACCCACGCGCTCGAATTCGGCCGCCAAGGGCCACCCATGCGCCTTCTGGCCGACGTACCGGGTCGGGTCAGACGCCTATTCGACCGCTCGGCGGCAGATGAGTAAACCCAGTGTGCGACCGAAGCGTTGCGCCGGGCCAATCGAGCGAGCACACAGTCTGTGCTATGAGCACAACGGGCTCGAGCTACCTCTTCAATCAGGGCCGGGAGCAGGAGCGCGTTCGTCTGGCCGGCCTGTCGGC
>JBKOVG010000082.1:0-3896 GCA_046723845.1 Candidatus Methylomirabilota bacterium
ATACCTACGGCGCAGGCGAGCGGGTTGCCGCCGAAGGTCGAGCCGTGCTCGCCCGGCCGCAGCACGCCGAGGACGTCGCTGTGCGACACCACGGCGGAGACCGGGACGACACCGCCGCCCAGGGCTTTGCCCAACACGTACATGTCGGGTACGACGCCCTCGTGGTCGCAGGCGAACGTGTCGCCGGTACGGCCCAGGCCCGACTGGATCTCGTCCGCGACGAAGAGAACATTCGACGTGGTGCAGAGCTCCCGGATGCCCCGTAGGTAACCATCCGGCGGAACCAGTACGCCGGCCTCCCCCTGGATCGGCTCGACCAGTACGGCTACCGTCGTCTCGTCGATAGCGGACCGGATGGCGTCGAGATCGCCGTACGGCACGATCCGGAAGCCGGGTGTGTACGGCCCGAAGTCGGCCCGGGCGTCAGGGTCGGTCGAGAAGCTGATGATCGTGGTGGTCCGGCCGTGGAAGTTCCCAGCGGCGACCACAATGGACGCTTGTCCATCCGGGACACCCTTGACCCGGTAGCCCCACTTGCGGGCGACCTTGATGGCGGTCTCGACCGCTTCGGCCCCGGTGTTCATCGGTAGCACCAGCTCCATACCGCAGAGTTCGGCCAGGTCTCGGCAGAACGGGCCGAACTGGTCGTGCAGGAAAGCGCGGCTGGTCAGAGTAACCCGGTCGAGCTGCTTGCGAGCCGCGTCAACCAGTGCCGGATGGCGGTGCCCGAAGTTGAGCGCGGAATAGCCTGCCAGGCAGTCGAGATAGCGGCGACCGTCCACATCGGTCACCCAGGCGCCGTCCGCGTCGGCGATCACGACCGGCAGCGGGTGGTAGTTGTGCGTCGTCCAGCGCTCGGCTTCGGCGACCGCCGGTGTCGTGCGATCGGTATCCATCACTGTCATTCCTGCTCGCCTCCGCGCTCGCGGCACTGCCGCCACCCCACGTCAGGCCGGGCGGCCCTGCGATGCCCGCTCGCTGTCGGCTCGGTCATCCTCGTACCTCAAGTGTGCAGCACTTCGGACCGCCGCCGGCCTTCGACAGCTCGAATACGTTCACCGGCACCGGCTCGAAGCCGCGGGCCCGAACCTGCGCGATGAGACCCTCTGCTTGTGCGGGTAGGACGACGTGGCGACCGTCGCAGACGGCGTTGAGTCCCAGTACGGCTCCGTCGGCCCGGCTGGCGATGATGGCGTCCGGGAAGAGCTGAGCGAGCACCCGCTGGCTCGCCGGGCTGAACGCGTCGGGTAGATAGGCGATTGTTGACCCAAGTACGGCGAGGGCGGTGTCGAGGTGGTAGTAGGTCGGGTCGATCAGCTGCAGCGTGATGACCGGCCGACCGAAGATCTCCTGGGCCTCGGCGTGGGCGGCGTGGTCGGTACGGAATCCGGTGCCGGCGAGCAGGAACCGGTCGGTGAGGAGCAGATCACCCTCGCCCTCGTTCACCTCCTTCGCCGCCGTCGTTTCGAACCCGTTGCGGGCGAACCAGTCCAGGTACGCGGGGGCCTCGGCGGCCCGTTCCGGGAATCGGAACTGCGCCCCGTATGCCATCCCGTCGATGACGGTGGCGCCGTTGGCGGCGAAGACCATGTCGGGCAGGCCCGGGATCGGCTCGATCTCGTCGACGGTGTGGCCCAGTTCCCGGTACGTATCACGCAGGGTGGTCCATTGTCGTACGGCGTGCTCGGTGTCGACCGGCCCGGTCGGGTCCATCCTCGGGTTGATGGTGTACTCGACGGTGAAGTAGGTCGGGCGGCACATGAGATAACGACGGGTCGTCACGAGATTCCTCCAGGCGGCCGGCGCTCGGGTACGCAGCGAGCGGGCCCCCGCGGACCCGCCCTGGCGATGATGATACCGGCAAGCTCACCGACGATCCATTGCCGGATCATGCGTGTAGCCGGCGGATCGTTGCGTACAGGCGACCCATAGCAACGAATTGTTTCGTCAAGGTCTCAGAGTTCAGCGGATGGTCGTACGCGGCAGGTCACGGGAGAATCGCTCGTAAACGGCCTTGAAGGGGGAGTCCGCGTGAAGATCGGCCTGCAGATCCCTGACTTCACCACGCCGGGTGGCCCGGCAACCCTCGGCTCGGCGCTCGCCGGGGTTGCCCGCACGGCCGACGACGCCGGGTTCGAGATGATCGCAGTGATGGACCATTTCTTCCAGATCGGCATGATCGGACGGCCTGAACTGGAGATGCTCGAGGCGTACACCACGCTCGGTTACCTGGCCGCGCACACATCGCGCGCCACGCTGCTGACGATCATGACCGGCGTTGTGTACCGCCATCCGGGCATCCTGATGAAACAGGTGTCTACGTTGGACGTTCTCTCCGGTGGGCGGGCGATGCTCGGCATCGGTGCGGCGTGGAACGATGAGGAGTCGCGCGGGCTGGGGGTTCCGTTTCCACCCCCGGCGGAGCGCCTGGAGCGCCTCGAGGAGACAGTGCAGATCGCCCGGCGAATGTTCGATGGCGATGACAGCCCGTACGAGGGGAAGTACTACCAGCTTCGTCGCCCGCTCAACTCGCCCGTACCCTTGCACCGCATGCCAATCATGATCGGCGGATCGGGTGAGAGGAAGACACTGCGGCTCGTGGCACGATACGGCGACGCCTGCAACCTCTTCCCGGGTCCCGATCTGGCCCACAAACTGGAGGTGCTCCGCGAACACTGTTCGCGCGAAGGGCGCGACTACGACGCGATCACCAAGACCTGTTTGTTCCCACTCGACCCCGCACGGCCCACGGAGGATTCGGTCGGGCACCTGAGGGACCTGGGCGCGCTCGGTATCCAGACGGTGATCGTGAACACGTCGAACCTGTGGGAGCCGGGCCGCGTCGAGCAGATCGCGGAGCTGATTCCGGCGGTGGCGGAGCTGTGAGAGATAGTTGAACGCGCAAGTAGCTGGAGCTGCGAGACGGAGGTCTTGGCATGGGCATTCACCGGCTCAACCACGCCGTGCTGTACGTACGAGACGTAAGGCGCAGCGTCGCGTTCTACACCGACATCATGGGGTTCCGCGTGGTGGACATGACACCGGAGGGATTCCGCGGAGCCGCCTTCCTTCAGGCGCCCGGCTCGACGAATGACCACGACCTCGGCCTGTTCGAGATCGGCTCCGCGGCCGGCCAGTCCGGCGCAGGCCGTAGCACCGTCGGCCTCTACCACCTGGCCTGGGAGCTGGACACCTTGGACGAACTGGAGAGCATGGCCGACCGGTTGGGCGCGGCCGGGGCCCTGGTGGGGTCGTCCGACCACGGGACGACGAAGAGCCTGTATGGCAAGGATCCGGACGGTCTGGAGTTCGAGGTGGTCTGGCTCATCCCGGCCGACCTGCTCGACGAAGGCGCACTGGCCGCCCGCAAGCGGATCGGTCCGCTGGACCTAGCCAAGGAGAAGGCGCGCTACGGCGGCCAGACCCATGGTGGCGTAGGCATTTCCGTGCCGGCTTGACCGTGGTGCGCCAACCCGTACGGGCAAAGCCTTCCCGACGCGGGGATGGAGCGGTACACATTGAGGTATGTCCGGGCCGGCGCATGCGGCCGTGAAGCACGAGCTGCTCGTGCGCTACCTGGACGCCTGGACACCGGCGGCCCTGCATCGCAACAAGAAAGCCGTGTTCGTCTCGTGGGCACCGCTCGACTCGGCACAAACGGCGCTACGGGTCTTCGCCGAGTTCGCCGACATCCTCGAGTCTCGTACGGTGACGATGCTTGTCCCACGGTCGGTCTCCGTCTCCGAGCTGCCGCCGACGGTGGGCGTCGTCGTGTCCGTTGTGGACGATCCGGCGGCGGTGCCGACCAAGGGCGCGGCCGTCTTCGGCTGGTTCGATAGCGCACCATCGGCGGCTGTGTCCACTGTGGCCGCGATTGTGGGGGTGGAGGTCATGGC
>JBKOVG010000039.1:0-16334 GCA_046723845.1 Candidatus Methylomirabilota bacterium
GTCCCACTCCGCCGGAGCGCTCCCCCGCCCCCGCCGCCACCCGCCCCGATCGCACGTGCGGCACTCGTGAATAATCCGGGCTAGGCGCCGGCTCCGTCGCGGGCGCCGTCGCCGCGATCGAAGGTCCAGGTGATCGGGCCGCGGACGTCACGGAGCGCCTCGCGGCATTCCTTGGTGGCAACCTCGTCGACCGCATCGCCCTCGCGGGCGAGCACCACACCGTAGACGTCCCGCGCGGACTCGGCAGACACCTTGCCGTCCTGCACGTCGGCGAGCACGCGCGCCGGGTCGCGTTCCAGCGGATCGCCGTAGCCGGCGCCGCCCGCGATGTATTCCCAGAGCTGATCGCCGGGATGGAGCTCGATCATCTGCTTGGACGGCAGCTCCTCCCGCCGGCCGTCGCGGCGCACGATGAAGGCGCGGGCGGAGCGGCCGGGCTGGCCGCCGTGCAGCCCCCACGGCGCGGAGGCGAAGCGCTCGCCCCGGTGGGAGATCATGACGTCGGTGGTGGTGGCCTCGAACACCTTCACCAGGCCGAGACCGCCCCGGAGCTGTCCGGCGCCGCCCGAGTCCATCCACAGGCTGGCCCGCGGAATGCGCACGGGAAAGCTCATCTCCACCGACTCCACGGGAATGTTCATGCAGTTGGTGACGTCGGTCTCGATGACGTCGATGCCGTCCTTGCCAGGCCGCGCGCCCATGCCCCCCGCCGCAAGCTCGCTGGCCACGAACGGGCGGCCCGTCTCGGGATCACGGCCGCCCAGGGCCATCACGAGCAGCGTGCCCGAGCTGGCGGCAGGCATGCGATGGGGCAGCGCGCGGACGAGGGCGCCCAGGATGGTGTCGGCGATGCGCTTGATGGTCGCGGTACGGCAGCTCACGGGGGCGGGAGGCCGCGGGTTCACCACCGAGCCTTCGGGCAGCACCGCGTCGACGGCGCGGAAGCACCCTCCATTGTTGGGGATCGCCGGATCCGAGATGGCGCGGATCGCGTAGTAGATGGCCGACAGGGTGGAGGCCGGCACGGAGTTGAAGGGTCCGCGCACCTGGGCGTCCGTGCCCGTGAAGTCGAAGGTCATCGACGATCCATGCACCCTCACCGTCACCGCGATCGTGACCTTCCGGTCGAGATCGACGCCGTCGTTGTCGAGATAGTCCGCGAAGCGATAGTCCCCGTCAGGGATGGACTCCACCTGCCGGCGCGTCAACGTCTCGGCGCGGTTCAGCAGCTCGTCGATGTAGGCGAGGACGTTGTCCGTCCCGTGCGCGGCGAACAGCTCGCGCAGCCGCGTCCCTCCCAGCCTTCCCGCCGCCACCTGCGCCATGAGGTCGCCGGTGAAGACCTCCGGCAGCCTGACGTTCCGCCTCAGCAGCTCGAAGAGGTTCTCGTCCAGCTCGCCCCCGCGGAAGAGCTGCGTGGGCGGGATGATGATGCCTTCTTGATAGAGCTCGGTCGCGTCGGTCGGCACGCTGCCCGGCGTGCGCCCGCCCACGTCCTGGTGGTGGCACATGGTGCAGGCCAGCGCGACGGCGCGCCCGTCCGAGAACACGGGCAGGGCCAGCGTGATGTCCGGCAGGTGGGTGCCCCCGTCGTAGGGATCGTTGAGGAGGAAGGCGTCGCCGTCACGCATGCGCTCGGGCGGGAACGCGCGCACGATACGCTGGGCCGCACACTGGAGCGCGCCCAGGTGGATGGGGATGGCCGCGGCCTGGGCGATGGTCTCGCCCTGGACGTTGAAGAGGGCGGCGGAGGCGTCGAGGCCTTCCTTGACGATGGGCGAGGCCGCGCTCTTGAGCAGGGTCAGCTCCATCTCGTCGGCGATGGCCTCGAGACGGTTGCGCAGCACCTCGAGGAGCACGGGGTCGATCGCCGCCTTGCCGCTCATGACGCCCTCCTGATCCGAAGATTGCCCGAGGCCTCGACGACGGCGACGTGCCCGGGCGGGATCACGCTCGTGGTGTCCGCCTGCTCGATGATGGCCGGCCCGGCCACGCGCGACCCCTGGGGCAGCCGTGCGCGATCGTAGAGCGCGGTGGCCACGAAGCCCGCCGGGGCGAAGAACGCGCGCCGCTCGCCGATCCGCGCGTCCTCGACGGCTCCCGCCGCGGGGGCGGGAGGAGCGAGCGCGGGCCGCGGCAATGGGTAGCGATGCACTGCGGAGAAGTTGACCAGCTCCACCGGCTGCTCGGCCCGCGCGTAGCCGTAGACGCGCTCGTGGGCCTCATGGAAGCCGCGCACGGCGCCCGCCACCCTGGCCTCGGTCAGGGGAGCTTCGATGCCGACCTCGAGCTCGTAGGCCTGCCCCACGTAGCGCATGTCCGCCGCGAAGCCGACCTCGACGCCGGAGAGCGGCACGCCCTCTTCCCGCATCTGCGCGCGCCCCGCCTCGTCCAGCTCGGCGAGGCAGCGGTTGACCGCGGCGAGGTCGATGTCGTCGGCGCGACATTGGAGCGTACGCGCGTGGTGGTGCTCGATCGCCGCGGCCAGCAGGCCGAAGGCCGCCAGCACGCCCGGCGCCTCGGGCACGACGACCTCGGCCATGCCCATCTCCTCCGCCAGGGCTACTCCGTGCACCGGGCCCGCGCCTCCCAGCACCAGCAGTGAGAACTGGCGCGGATCGTAGCCGCGCTTGATCGTCACGAGGCGGATCTGGTCGGCCATCCGCGCATTGATCACGCGGTGGATCCCGGCCGCCGCCGCGACAGTGTCGAGGCCGAGCCGGTCGGCGACGGCGGCCACCGCTCGCTCGGCGGCGGCGCGGTCGAGCGTCATGAGCCCACCCGCGAAGCGCTCCGGGTTGAGATAGCCCAGCAGCACGTTGGCGTCGGTGACCGTGGCCTGGTGCCCGCCGCGCCCGTAGCAGGCGGGGCCGGGATCGGCGCCGGCGCTGACCGGGCCCACGCGCAGCCCGCCCGCGCCGTCGATCCACGCGATGCTGCCTCCGCCGGCCCCGATGGTGTTCACGTCCACCATGGGAGCCCGCACCGGATACGGGCCGATGAATCCTCCGGACGTGATGAGCGGCTTGCCGCCTCTGACCATGGCCACATCATTGCTCGTGCCGCCCATGTCGAGGGAGACGAAGTCCTGCACGCTCGAGCGCTCGGCAGCGAAGCGCGCGCCGACCACGCCGGCGGCGGGCCCGGAGAGGAAGAGCGTCACGGGCTGCCGGGCGGCCAGCCCCGCCGAGACGATCCCGCCCCGCGAGCGCATCACGAGCGGCACGCCGGGGACGCCGAGGTCCCGCAGCATATCGGCGAGCCCGGCGAGATAGCGCTTCACCACGGGCCCCAGGTACGCATCGAAGGCGGTGATGCAGAACCGCTCGTACTCGCGGAAGGTCGGGTCGACCTCGGAGGAGAGGGAGACGCTGATCTCGGGCGCGATCTCGTGGCAGATCTCGCGGGTGCGCCGCTCGTGGGTTGGGTTGACGAAGGAGAAGAGATAGCCCACCGCGATGGCCTGCACGCCGTCGCGCTGGAGGGCCGCGACCTGACGCCGCACCTGCTCCTCGTCGAGCGGCACGAGCACGGCGCCGCGGGCGTCCAACCGCTCGCGGATGCCGAGGCGCCGGCGCCGGGGCGCCACGAAGGTCGGCGTCTCGGGATCCATGTCGAGGTCGTACATGCGCGAGCGCTTCTGCCGCCCCAGCTCGAGCACGTCCTCGAAACCTTCGGTGGTGAGCATGGCGGTGACGGCGCCCTTCTGCTCGAGCACGGCGTTGGTGGCGACGGTGGTGCCGTGGATGAAGCGCTCGACGGCCGAGGCCGGCGCGCCCGCCCGCGCGAGCACGCGGCGCACGGCGACAGCGATGCCCTCGAGGAGATCCTTGGGGGTGGTGGGGACCTTGGTCAGGACGAGGCGGCCCCTCTCGTCGAGGGCCACGATGTCGGTGAAGGTGCCGCCGATGTCGACGCCGATCTGCACGCGTGCGGTCCTCCGGGTCCGCCCGCCGATTCTAGCGCGGCCGGCGGCGCCCCGGGTGGTGGCGTGCCGCGGCCCGTCGAGCCCGCCGCCCTCCCAGGACGGCCAGGCCGCCCAGGCCCAGCGCGATCATGACGCCCGAGGATGGAGCGGGCATGCGTTGCAGGATGCTCTCTCCACGGTTCGGGGCGCTCCCCGCGGCGGCGGCGTCGAGCCAGGTGCCGGTGGTGGCGGCGCCGATCGACGCGCCCAGATGCTGGTTCGTGAGCGAGGCGATCTGGCTCGCGTCGGGATTGCTGCCGAACGAGACGCTGAAGATGTTCTCGTCGCCGCTGCTGTAGCTACCGTCCGCGTCCGGGCCGAACGTGGTCGGGTTGTGGTTGTTCAGGGAGAGATCCCAGAGCGCGATCTGCACGGCCGCGGCCTGGATCGCGTCGCTGGTCAGGTTCTGGAGGCCGAAGTGCTGAAACACGTAGGCGATCCGGCTCCCGTTGGCGAAGGCCGTCGCGAGATCATCGCGGGAAGCGAGGGCATAGGTTTGCCCCACGCTGACCGTCTGGAACAGGTCCACGGAGAAGGTGTTGAACGTGATCGGCGTCCCCGCCGCGTTGAAGGTCACGTTGAGCTGGCGAGCAGCGTGTTCTGGCTGCCGCTGTGGCCGGCTCCGTCGTCGAACGTCACCGTGGCCGGCGTGTTGTTGTTGAAGCCATTCAGCGTGATGGTATCGGCGCCCGCCGGGCTCACTCTCGCGGCGAGGATCAAGCACACGAGCAGGACAGCCCTCGCGGAAAAGCGTGGAAGCATCTCAGGCTCCCTTCATCAACCAGAGCTAGATCCTAGCTCGGCCAACGCTGCCCCTCAATACGCGCTCTACCTCCCAGGGTCTAGTGTTCCGCTTCGAGCGCGGGCTTTGCCCGCGCAATCCGATTCTGGGGGGAGGTTCGGAAGGGGGGCGAAGCCCCCCTCCGAGCTACAAATAGATCCGGCGCACCAGGTCCTCGTAGGCGCCTTGGAGGTCGCCGACCGACCCCTGGGCGAGCACCTGGCCGTCGCGCAGCGCCACGAACCGATCGGCGACGGCGAGGGCCAGCCGCACGTTCTGCTCCACCATCAACACCGTCGTCCCCTCCGCCTTGACGCGCTCGACAACGCGCCCGATCTCCGTCACGAACACGGGGGCGAGGCCGCCCGATGGCTCGTCGAGGAGCAGCAGCGTAGGATCCCCCATGAGGGCGCGCCCGATGGCCACCATCTGCTGCTCGCCACCCGACATCAATCGCACGCTCTGCCGCCGTCGCGCCGCGAGGCGCGGGAACAGATCGTACGCCCGCGCGAGGCCGGCGTCCGCGTCTCCACGGATGGCAGCGCCGAGCTGCAGGTTGTCCTCGACCGTCATGTCGGGAAAGAGGTCGCGCCCCTGCGAGACCTGCACGACGCCGCGACGGAAAGTCTTATGCGGCGGGTCGCCGGCGATGTCCTGCCCATCCAGCTGGATGCGGCCCGCCATGGGCCGGATGAAGCCGCTGATGGTGTTGAGCGCGGTGGACTTGCCGCTCCCATTGGCCCCCAGGAGGGCGACGACCTCACCGCGCCGCACGGCGAGGTCGAGACCGCGCAGGATCTGGATCTGCCCGTAGCCCGCGACCAGGCCCTCCACGGCGAGCAGGGGCGCCTCAGTGGCCAAGATAGGCCTCCAGCACGTGGCGATTGCGCGGCACGTCCGCGGGGGTGCCGTCGGCGATGACCTTCCCGTCGTTGAGCACGACGATCCGATCCGACACCGTCATGACGAACTCGATGGCGTGCTCGATGAGGACGACGGCGATGCCCTCTTCGCGCACGAGGCGGCGGATGACCCCGAGCAGTTGCTCGCGCACCGCGGGGGCCAGGCCGACCGCAGGCTCGTCGAGGAGGAGGAGCGGGGGGCGCGTGGCCAGCGCGCGGACGATCTCCACCATCCGCTGCTGCCCGCCGGACAGCGCGTGGGCAGGCTGGTCGGCGAGGTGGCCGATGCCCATCAGGCCAAGTAGCTCTCGGGCTCGTGCCGTCGCGGCCCGCTCGGCGGCGCGCGCCCGCGGCAGCCCGCACAGCACGCCGACGAGTCCCGAGGGGACCTGGGTGTGCAGCCCGGCCAGCACGTTCTCGAGCGCGGTGAGCTCGCCGAAGAGCCCGCCGTTCTGGAAGGTGCGTCGCACGCCCTTCGCCGACACCACGTCGGGAGCGAGGCGATCGATCCGCTCGTCGCGGAATCGGATGGCGCCGGAGGCGAGCGGGGCGTGTCCGGTGATCGCGTTGAAGAGCGTGGTCTTGCCCGCTCCGTTGGGCCCGATGATGGCGTGCACCTGGCCGGGCTCGACGCTCAGGGACACGCCCGCCACGGCGAAGAGGCCGCCGTACCGCACGGTGACGTTGTCGAGCTCGAGGAGGGCCACCGCTACTCCCGGTAGTAGCGCTCGTGGAAGAGGGGCCAGCGCCGCGCGAGCAGGCTCACGAGCCCCCGCGGCAAGAACAGGAGCACGCCGATGATGAGGAGCGAGAGCACGAGCTCCTGCACGCCCGGAAAGCTCCGGAACAGCTCCGGCGTCGTGGTGAGCACGATGGCGCCGATCACCGACCCGGCCAGGCTGGCCAGCCCGCCCACCATCACGATGGCGAAGTGGAGGATCAGCTCGAGCAGGTTGAAGGCCTCGGGCGTGACGTGTCCGACGAGCGCCGTGTACATCGCGCCCGCCACCCCCACCACGAAGCCGCTCCAGGCGAAGGCGAGGACGAAGTAGCGATCGGTCGCGATGCCCATGGCCGCCGCGGCCAGCTCGTTGTCGCGGATGGCCATGAAGGCCCGGCCGAAGCGCGAGCGCAGGAGGCTCGAGGTCAACAGCACCATCACGACCACGAGGACGAGGAAGACGTAGAACTTGCTCCGGTCGCTCTGCAGGCGGAGCCCGAGCAGCATGGGCGGGGGAACGGCCAGGCCCATCGAGCCGTTGGTCAGGGGCTCCGCGCGGATGTAGATCCAGCGCAGCAGCTCGCCGAAGGCCATGGTCATGATCGCCAGGTAGAAGAGCCGAATCCGTCGCAGGGCGGGGAGGCTGGCCAGGATACCGGCGAAGGCGCCGATCAGCCCCGCGGGAACCACGGTCGTCCACCACGGCCAGCCCGCGTGCACTACGAGGATCCCCGAGGCGTAGGCGCCGAGGCCAAAGAGCGCCACGTTGGCGAAGGCGAGCTGGCCGAGGTTGCCGATGACGATGTTGAAGCCGACGCCGACGAGCACGTAGACGAGGATCAGGTTGAGCACGTACTGGATGTAGCGGTTCACGAGGAAGGGCACGGGCAGGACGAGGAGGGGGAGGAGCAGGAAGACCCAACGGCCGGCCCGGGGCCTCGCGACGGAGACGGGCGCCGCGCCGGAGATCATCGGGCGATCAGACCCGCACGACCGCTTGTCGGCCGAAGAGTCCGTCGGGGCGAAGCAGGAGGACGGCGATCACCACGACGTAGGCGGAGATGTCGATGAACGCGGTCGACAGATACGCGCCCAGCACCAGCTCCATCACGCCCAGGATCACGCCGCCGAGCACGGCGCCGGGGAGCGAGCCGAACCCGCCGAGGGTCATCGCCGCGAATCCCCGCACGAGCACCCACACGCCCATGTCCGGGTAGAGCAGGGTGATGGGCGCGAGCAGCACGCCCCCGAGGGCCGCGAGGGCGGCCGCGGCTCCCCACACGATGGCGTGCACGGCATACACGTTGAGCCCGATCAGGGCCGCACCCCGCTGGCTCTGGAACACCGCCTGGAGGAGGCGCCCGACGCGCGTGACGTTGAACACGACCAGGAGCACGGCCATGAGGCCGAGCACGGTGCCGGAGACGATCACGTTGTCGCTCGTCACCACCACGTCGCCGATCGCCCACGCGCGGTCGGGGAAGATCCGCGGGAAGGGCAGCACCTCGCGTCCCCACAGCAAGCGCGCGCCGCCGCGGAGCGCGTAGCCGACGGCCAGGGCCATCATGGCGATGGCCAGGTGCGGGCCCGTCATGATGCGCCGCATGAACCCCTGGTGGATCGCCAGGCCCACGCAGAAGAGGAGGGCGAGGGCGCTGAGGGCGCCCGCGAGGTATGGAAGTTTCGCGTAGACGACGAACACGTAGACGGCGAAGGCGCCGGCCATGACCAGGTCTCCGTGGCCGAAGTTCACCACGGTCGTCGCCCGGTAGAGCATGGTCATGGACAGCGCCACCAGGGCGTAGAGCACGCCCTGGGCGATGCCGCTCACCACGAGCTGCGCCAGCACGGCGCGCCGGCGGTCAGCTCGCTCGAAATCCGATCACTGGAGCGGCTTTCCCCACGCCGTGAACACGGTCTGCTTGCCCTGTTCGTTCAGCCCGACCGCGTACATGACGTGGACGCCCACGTGGTTGTCGCGGGTGATCGTCACCTTGTCGGCGAGCACGCCGGTGTCGAAGTCCTTGAGGGTCTCCATGGCCGCGATGAACTTCTCTCGCGAGGGCTGCGGCCCTGCCCGCTTGAACGCCTCCACGGTGGCGATGGCCGTGGGCAGCCCGAAGTAGTAGAAGTTCGTGGGGATGCCGTTCTCGGGCAGCTCGCTCTTCTCGAGGTTCTTCACGAACATGTCTTCCCACTTCTTCATCTCGGGGCTGCCCATGGGCGCCTTGAACTGGTAGGGGAGGTAGAAGTTCTTCATGGCCGCCGGATTGTTCACGCGCTTGTGCGTGCTCTCGAAGTCGGCGCCGAGGGCGCCGATGACCGACACCGAGATGCTGTACTTGTGCAGATCGCGCAGGAGGATGGCCAGCTCCGCCTCGTAGAGGCAGCCCAGGACGAAGTCGGCATTGGCCGCCTTGATGCGGAGCGCCTGTGCCGTGGCGTCCGTCGAGCCCCGCTCGAGGGCGAGTGTCATCATCGGCTCCACGCCCTTCTCCTTCATCAGCTCGGTGGCGGGGTCGCAGTAGCCGCGCGCCCAGTCGTTGGTGTGGGCGACGAGGACGATCTTCTTGGTGTTGGGCTTGGACAGCGCGAAGCCGGCCATGGCGCGGCCCGAGTACACGCCCGTGTAGGTGACGTGGAACATGTTGGGCACGGTGGGCGTGGTCAGCTTCGGGTTGGCGGAGACGCCGATCCAGGGCAGCCCGTCCTCCAGGAGGGTGGGCTTGATGGCCATGGCCACGCCGCTGCAGGGCGTGACGAGGATCATGAAGACCTTGTCCTGGTAGATGAGCTTCTTGGCGGCGGCGATGCCCGTGGTCTCCTTGCAGGCGTCGTCGGCGGTGACCATCTCGAACTTGCGCCCGTGCACGCCGCCCTGGCTGTTGATGTAGCGGAAGTAGGCCATGGGCCCGTAGTTGAGGGCGCTGAAGCTGGACGCGTCGCCCGTGTACGGTCCCATGTTGCCGATCTTGATGGTGGTGTCGGTGATCCCCTGCGTGTTGTCGGCGCGGGCCGCCGTCGATCCCAGGGCCGAGAACAGCAGGGCAAGTCCGAGTGCGAGGAGTTTCATGAGCACCTCCGCCGAAGGGTATGGATCTCTTACGACGTAGGCGGAGTCTAGGCAGGCCATGCTCCTTTGTCAAAGACCAGCCAGAGCGAGCCTCTTGCTCACCGCCTGCGCTTCGATGAGGCGATGTGCTCGCGCAGGGCGGCCAGCCGCTCGTCCCAGCGGCCGCCGAGGTCGGCCATCCACGACACCGCACTGGTAAGGGGCTGTGGCGAGATCCGGTAGAGCTTCTCCCGGCCGCGGCGCGTGGCGGTGACCAGCCCCGCCTCGGCCAGCGCGTTGAGATGCTTGGTGACGGCTTGCCGCGTCACCGGCAGGGCGGCGGCAAGCGCGGTCGCAGTGGCGGGGCCTTCCTTGGACAGGGCGCGAATGACCTGTCGGCGCGTTGCGTCGGCGAGCGCGCTGAAGATGGCGTCGGTGGGATCGCGCTTCACGAGCCGATGCCCGTCAGCGCGATGCTCGCCCGCGCCGGTCGCGCCCCGAGCGAGAACGCCGGCCGTTCGCGCACGCGCACCCGCGTGCCCTCGGGCACTTCCTCGAGCGTGATGTCGACCCGAGTCGAGGGCAGGGTGACGATCTCGTTCGCTCCCGTCCGCTGAAAGGGCAGCCACCGGAAGGAGAGCCGGTGAGGAGGCTCCACCTCCTCGACGAGGACGGACCGCTCCGTCCCGTCCTGCCATCGGAAGACGCCGCGGCCGCCCGGGCGAAGGTCGAGCTGCGCGTCGGCGCCGAACCAGGCGGAGATCTGGTCTGGCTGTGACACGGCCGGCCACACCTCTTCCGGGGGGGCGGGCAGCACTACTTCCCGTTCGACGGCGTCCATGCTCGCGTACCCTCCAGGGGCTGTCTTCATCCGCGTGGTTGAACATGCAACTCGACAGTTGCGCATGAGGATGCTACAGTGCAACCCGACGGTTGCACTATACCACGGAGGACTGGACATGACCCTCATCCCCTACGTCGTCGAGGAAACGACTCGCGGAGAGCGTGCGTACGACATCTACTCGCGGCTCCTGAAGGACCGGATCGTCTTTCTCGGCTCGGCCATCGACACGCCACTGGCCAATCTGATCACCGCCCAGCTCCTGTACCTGGAGGCGGAGGACCCGGATCGGGACATCGAGCTGTACATCAATTCCCCGGGTGGAGAGACGTCGGCCGGGCTCGCGATCTACGACACCGTGCAGTACGTCAAGCCGCCGGTGCGGACGTTGTGCGTGGGGCTGGCCGCTTCCGCGGCCGCCCTCCTGCTGGCGGCGGGGGCGCCCGGGAAGCGCCATGCGCTGCCCAACGCGCGGATCATGATCCATCAGCCATGGGGTCAGATCGGTCAGGGCCAGGCGGTCGATCTGGGCATCCAGGCCAGGGAGTTCCTGCGCACCAAGCGACTCATGGAGGAGATCCTTGCACGGCACACCGGACAGCCCGTCGACCGGATCCACCAGGACACGGACCGCGACTACTACATGGATCCCGAAGAAGCCCGGGCCTACGGCATGATCGACGCCATCTGCGCGCCGCGCTCCAAGCTCCTCGTGCGGGCGCCGTCGCCGAACGGCTCCAAGCCCTGATGGACTCCTGCTACCAGGGCAGCCTGGCCGGCTCGTACTGCTCGATGCGCTCGGTGACCACTGTCACCGGCTCGATCCGGTAGAGTCGTCGCGCGTTCTCCCCGAGCAGCTTGCGCTGGACGGCCGGCGGCACCTTGTGTTTCTCCATGAGCTCGAGGGCCTCCCAAGCATCCTCGGCGTCGTGGTGCGGATAGTCGGAGGACCAGAGGCCCACGTTCTCGTAGTGGTCCCACATGCGGTAGACCGATTCCTCGTCGCCCTCGAAGGCGATGTAGCACCGCTCGTAGAAGGCCTCGAAGGGATCGCGCACCTTGGGCCCGCGCTGGAAGGCGTAGAGATCGAGGAAGTTCCGGCTCCGGCTCAGCACCAGGGGCAGCCAGGTAGCATTGGACTCGAGCACGGCGGCGCGCAGCCGCGGGAACTTGTCGAGCCAGCCCGTCATCAGGACGGTGGTGAGCCAAGTCATGGCTTCGAAGATGAATCCGAGTGCCTCGGAGCTGTCGATGCTCGGCTCCATGCTGAACACGATGTTGCTCAGGAACTGCCCGGGGGAGTAGATGACGGCTTCGTCCGTGAAGAGCAGCCCATCGCCCGTGCCGCGGGTGCGGGCGATGCGCTGACCCCACTCCGGAGTGAGAGCCTCCCGCGAGGGAAAGGTGTGCATGGCGAGCACCACATCGAGATCCTCGAACTCTCGCCAGAGAGGATCGAACTCGGGCAGGGTGGGATAGCTGCCGTTCCAGAAGCAGGGCCGCACGGCGGCCGCCTTGAAGCCGCGCTTGGCCACCCGCCGCAGCTCGGCGATGGATTCCTCCACGCTCTGGATGGCGAGGACGGCGCAGGGGAAGAGGCGCTGCCGGTTGGCCGCGCAATAGTCGTAAACCCAGTCGTTGTAGGCGCGGGCCAGCGCGCCGGCCGCCTTGGGATCCCGCACGAGGGCCAGCCGCACGAACCAGGTGGGGAAGAGCATCACCTGGTCGGTGCCGAGCGCGTCCATGTCGCGCAGCCGCGCGCGAGGATCGCGACACCCGGCGAGCCGCCCGAACTTCCGCTGCCATTCCTCGGTGCCGGGTGTGAGCGCGCCCACTTCCTTCTTGTTCCAGCGCGGCCACCCCACCTCCGCGGCATTCGAGCGCTCGCGAGTGGCGGGCACCTCCCGGCCATTGATGCGGAGCACGTTCGTGTCCGTGTGGAAGTGGAACTGTGTCTTCACCCACGATCGGATGTCGCTGGGCACGTACTCGTCCCAGATCTCGGGCGGCTCCACGACATGGCTGTCACAATCGAAGATGGGGAAGTCCTTCTTCACCATGGGCGGCCTCCGCGACGGTGCTCGGAGCGAGCTCTACTCGGGCGAGAGATGACCGGACGGTAGGACCTGGCCGGTGGCTTGTCAAGAGCGCCGCCATCGCCTACCGTTGGAGCCTCATGGCCACCCGGCGCGCTGTCCCGACGGCTGCCTGGCGCCGTCATGCGATCCGCCGCATGACCGCGGTGCGCCGCTCCATGCTGGCGCTGGTCGCCGGGATTCCGGAGGCTGAGGTGTTGCGGCCCCGCACGCTAGACCAATGGTCCGTCAAGGACGTGCTCGGACACCTGCTGAGCTGCGACGAGGAGACCCTGCGGCGCTTCCGTCTCATCGAGCGGGGGCGGGGTGACCGCATCGCCTGGTTCGAGAGCATGGCCTTTGCCGACCGGTTCAACGCGCGCACGGTGGCAAGGACGCGGCGATACGGGCTGGCCGAGCTGCGCCGGCGCATGGCGCGCGCGCGGGCCGAGCTCATCGAGCGGCTGCGGCACTTGCCGGCGGGGGCGTTCCGCGATCCCTCCCACGCGTATCCTTTTGTGGAGTGGTTCCCCGTGTCCGGCTGGACCCACGAGCAGGAACACCTGAGCGAGGTGCGGAGCTGGTGGCGCGCGCGCCGGGTCGAGCTTCGCCGCCGCTGAGAAGGGAAGCCCGCCATGGATAGACAATACGATCTCGTCGTGGTCGGCACCGGCATCACCTCGGCCGTGGTCACGCGGTGCCGTGAGGCTGGCTGGAGCGTCGCCGTCGTCGATCGGCAGCCGTTCGGTGGTACCTGTGCGCTACGCGGCTGCGTGCCGAAGAAGATCCTGGTCAGCGCGGCGGACGCCGTCCAAGGGGCGCGGGACCTGACGGGCAAGGGCGTCCCGGCCGAGTCGCTCACCATCGACTGGCCCGAGCTCATGCGCTTCAAGCGCTCGATGATCGGTCCGACCACGGAGCGCACCGAGCAGAGCTGGGTACGGATGGGCGTGGCGCAGTTCCACGGCCTGGCTCGCTTCGTGGGGCCCACCACGCTCGCCGTCGGCGACGACCGCCTGACGTGCCGCCACATCGTCATCGCCGCTGGCGCCGTGCCGGGACCCTTGCGCTTCCCCGGCGCCGAGCGGCTCATCACCAGCGACCGCTTCCTCGACCTGGAGCGCATGCCTTCGCGCGTGCTGTTCGTCGGCGGCGGCTACGTGTCGTTCGAGTTCGCGCACGTGGCGGCCCGCGCCGGTGCCCAGGTGACGATCCTCCATCGCGGGCCGCGGCCGCTCGAAGGCTTCGATCCCGACCTGGTCGACATGCTGGTGCGGCGGTCGCGCGAGCTGGGGATCCAGATCGAGCTCGGCATCGAGGTCCGGGCCGCCGATGCCGTCGGGGACCGCCTGGTCATACGCGGCGTCCAGCAGGGCGTGGAGCGGAGCTTCGAGACTGACCTGGCCGTGCACGGCGCCGGCCGCGTTCCCGACCTCGACGACCTCGACCTCGATGCCGGCGGGGTCAAGCGCGAGAAGCGCGGGGTCACCGTCAACCAGTTCCTCCAGAGCGTCTCCAATCCGGCCGTCTACGCCGGTGGCGACGCCGCCGCGAGCGGGCCACCGCTGACGCCAAAGGCCGACCATGACGCCGGCGTGCTCGCCACCAATCTGCTGGAGGGTAACCGGCGGACGCCGAACTACGAGGGCATCGCCTCCGCCGTCTTCACGATCCCGCCGCTGGCTTCCGTCGGGCTCACCGAGAACGCGGCCCGCGCCACCGGGCGGCGCTTCCGGGTAAATCACCAGGACACGGCGGGATGGTTCAACACCCGGCGGGTCGGCGAGACGGCCGCGGGCTTCAAGGTGCTCATCGACGAGGAGACCGGCCACGTCCTCGGCGCCCACCTGCTGGGACCGAGGGCCGACGATGTGATCAACCTCTTCGCGGTTGCCATCCGCCTGCGGATTCCGGCGCGCGACCTGAAGGAAGTCATCTGCGCCTACCCGACGTACAGCTCCGACGTGCGCTTCATGCTGTAGCGGGTCGGCTCGGGTCCGCGAGGCGGGCAGACGAGGTCATCGAATGACAAGAGGGGATGTCTGACGCGCCTGGGTGTGTTCGCGCCGATTCTGTCGCTTCTGGCGTCCACGCTCGCATCGCGAGGCAGATCATGAGCGCGGTCATTGTGGTGCAGGACGCCGGGGTTCACGCCGCGAACAGGAGCGCGAGGCGGTTCACTCAGGTGACGAAGCCGCGCTCAGCTCGCGTCGAGCGGGTCGGCCGCGTCGGGCCCGATCCACTGGATCCCGGCGCCCGCCCCCTTGACCGCCGTCACCTCGATCTCGACCAGGAGCTCGGGACGGGCCAGGCCGCTGATGCGGCAGCCGAGCGAGGCCGGATGGCTCTTCGCGAACGGCGCCGGCCCTTCGCCGTACGGGCGGTTCTGGTGGGCGCCGTGCACGGTGAACGTTCGCCGGCGCACCACGTCGTCCAGCGAGGCGCCGGCCTGCCCGAGTGCCCAGCCGATCGTGTCGACGGCCAGGTCGAACTGGCTGGCCCAGTCACCCGGCGCTCGCACCTCGCCGGTGGAGGAGAGCGACGTGCAGCCGCTCACGTAGATCTGGTCGCCCACCGCCACGGCGCGCGAGTACCCGCGCGGCTTCTCCCGCATGTGCTCGGTGTAGATGTCGCGCCGTGCGCGGGAGGCGCCCAGCACGGCCTCGGCCTCGATCTCGACGAGGAGGTCGGGATGGACGAGGGCCGGGCTGCCGAGGAGGGTGGAGACCGGCCGCACGTCGCCCACGGCCTCGACGAAGGCCCGGGTGTACTCGTCGCTTCGACCCAGGTCGGTCAGGAACGTCTTGGTGTAGACGAGATCGCCCGGAACGCCGCCCGCCTCGGCGAGGGCGCGGAGGATCGTCTCCATCGTCGCGCGCGTCTGGCGGTACATGTCGCCCACGCCCTCGACGCCGCCGGCCCGGAGCGCCGTCGACCCGGAGATGAACACGCGGTCGCCGACGCGGACGGCGCGCGAGTACGCGTACACGCCCTCGAGAGGGCCGCCGGAGGAGACCCGCTGACCCGAGGCGGCCGCGCCGTCGACGGCGTCGAGCTCGATCTCGACGAGCTGTTGCGGCCGGGCCAGGCCGTTGACGGCGACCAGGGTGGAGGCGGGCCGCGCGTTCTTGAGGTGGCGGGCGATCGCGCGAGCCGCCGCATCCGCCACCGCGATGTCAGTGACGTAGATGCGGCAGCGCACCACGTCGTCCAGCCGGCCGTCGGCCCTGCCCAGGCTCCACGCGGCGATCTGCATGATGGCATCGACCTGTCGGGCCACGTCGCCCACGCCATGGACGTTGCCCTCCCGGTCGATCGCGGTAGTGCCCGACTGCAGCACGGTGTCGCCGACGCGCAGGGCGCGAGAGTAGTGCGCGAGCTGTTCGAGCTGGCGGCCGGAGGCAACGTTGAGCCGGCGTGGTGACGTCATGGCGGCCATAGTACGTCAGACGGCCGGTCCGGGCGAGGCCCCCGGCGAACAGAAGACCATCAGCGCGACCGCCCCTCTGCCGTAATCTGAGAAGATCACGGTCAGGCCGTGCGCTGCCTTGACCCCTTGAATCCCGAAGACTACGCTCGCCCGACCGTCCCGACCTCACCCTCTGTAGACAGGAGGCGGCGGCAAGCGATGCCTGCTCGTGTACTCGCCGTCAAGCGCCTCGACGTGTCAATCGTTGGCTTCGCCAACAAGGCCGTGCTCGTGAAAGCGTCGGAACGTCGATGAGCGTGAACTTCGGTCCCGGACGCGCACCCGGAAAGCGAGGGCTAAGGCCGTTGGCCGTACCCGCAATTGCAATTTCGCAAGAAGTAGATCGCACACCAAAGCGAATGCTGCATGGGCGTCTGGCGAGCCGCGCAGAACGAGCAATGCGGCTCGGTGTGCGGGTGGTCGAGCGGAAGGTATTCGGCTTCTTCACTCTTCACCTCGCCTATTGCGAAGAGTGGGGAGCCGCAGTCACACAGGGGACGGTCAATGCCAGGAGTCAAGGTGATGG
>JBKOVG010000153.1:0-8362 GCA_046723845.1 Candidatus Methylomirabilota bacterium
GCCGTCACTGCAGGAGCGCTGGCCGCGGCGAGCCTCTCTGCCTACGCGCTCGCCCGCCTGCGGCTCCGGTGGACGCAGGCGCTGCTCCAGGCGAGCGTGATCAGCCGCATGGTTCCCCTGGTCGTACTCATGGTGCCGCTCTACGTGCTCTTCCGGCGCTACAACCTGCTCAACTCACTCGGCGGTGTCGTCGTGGCCGAGGTTGGCCTCCTCCTGCCCTACGCCGTCCTCATCCTCGTGCCGTACTTCGCCGCGCTTCCGCCCGATCTCGAGGACGCGGCGCGCATCGACGGGTGCACGCGCTGGCAGGCGTTCCTGCGCGTGGTGCTGCCGCTCTCCACGCCGGGGCTGGCCGCCTGCGGGGTGATCCTGTTCATCCTGTCGTGGCACGAGCTGCTCGTGCCCCTGATCCTCGTGTCGCGCCCGGAGTTCATGACGGTACCCGTGGTGCTGGCTGGCCTCGTCTCCGACTACTTCGTCTTCTTCACGCTTATGATGGCCATCTGCCTTCTCGGCCTCCTGCCCACGCTCATCCTCGTCCTCGCCCTACAGAAATTCGTTGTCCGAGGCCTCGTCAGTGGAGCAGTCAAAGGCTAGCTCGTGACCCCTCGCCCCCGAAGGGGGAGAGGGCAGGATGAGGGGGAGGTGAGAAAGCCACCATGCGCTTCGGCCTGATCGGCTACGGCCTCTGGGGCCGCCACCACGCGAACGCCATCGCCAAGGCCCCCGGCGCCGCCCTCGCCGCCATCGCCTGCGCCAGCGAAGCCACCGCCGCCGCCGCGCGCCAGGCCTTCCCCCACGTGCCCATCCTCGTCGGCTACGAGCATCTCCTCGCTCGACCCGACATCGACGCCGTGGTGATCTCCGTCCCCAACCACCTCCATGCGGAGATCGGCGGCGCCGCCCTCGCCGCGGGCAAGGACGTCCTCCTCGAGAAGCCCATGGCCACCACCCTCGAGGATTGCGATCGCCTCATTGCCGCCGCGCGCACGAGCGGTCGCGTGCTGAGCATCGGCCACGAGCTCCGCCTCTCCGTCCAGTACGGCCGCGTGAAGGAGCTGATCGACGCGGGCGAGATCGGTACCCCGCGCTACCTGTCCTTCTCCCTCTTCCGCTTTCCCTTCCGCCCCGGCTCGGGAGGCTGGCGCTACGACCCCACCCGCGTCGGCTCCTGGATCCTCGAGGAACCCGTCCACTTCTTCGACTTCACCATGTGGTACTTCGCCGCTCTCGGGGATCCCATCAGCGTCCAAGCCATCGGCGCGCCCCGCTCAGGCGAAGCCGGCATGTCCACCGAGCTCACCGTCATCCTGCGCTTCGCCGGCGGAGCCCACGCCGTCATCACCGAAACCCTGGCTGGCTTCGAGTACCACCAACTCCTCCACGTGGTGGGCGCCGAAGGCTCCATCCGCTCCTGGTGGTCGGGCGCCCTCGACCGCACGCGAGAAGCCAGCTTCGAGCTCCGCCTAACCCGTCGCAATAGCCTCGAGCCCGAAACGATCCCCGTGGGCGCCTCCGGCGAGCTGGTAGAGCTCGAAGAGCAAGCCCGCCGTATCGTCACCGCTTTCCAGCGCCGCGAACCACTCGTCTCCGGAGAAGAATCGAAGAAGAGCGTAGTGGTCTGCCTCGCCACAGAACGCTCCCTCCGCGAAAACCGAGAAATCCCCCTCACCTTGTGACCCACGAAGCCGCGCGCGAACAATCCAGGCGTCACAAGGTGCAAACGGCCGGGTGGCAGCGGGGGGAGGGGGCTCTCCGGCGGAGTGGGACCCCCGAAGCCTGCCCGCAGCCCGAAGGGCTGCGATTCAGGCGAGTGGGTGACGCAGCCGGAGAGCCCCCTCCCCCGGTGACAGGACCCGGCCGCTACGCGTACTACCGCCTTCGAACGATCGAAAGGTAGAGAAGGGGGGGAGGGCGCAGACTACAAACGATTCAGAAGCGAGCGCGTGACGGACGGACCTAGAGCGAGCGCCCGACGCTAGTTCATCCACTCCCGGGTGAACCGCGCGAAGCACTCCCGCTCGCCCGGCATCTTCGTCCAGCCCGCGACCAGCCGCGCCGCAGCGAGGAGCAACTGGTCCCGCCGGTGCGTGGAGTTGTGCGCGTATTCCTCGAAGGCAGAGTGCGAGATCTTCTGGTTGTGCGGGTCGTCCTGAAACTTGCAGGCAGCCAGGGCCACCGTGCTCATGTACGCTCTCCGGTCCGCCCCCGACTCCAGGTAGGCGGCGCCCACCGCGGTGGTGCGCGGCGCGTCCAGCGCCATGATCGCCTCGTCCAGCTCCACGAGCAGCGACTCCGGCGTGCGCCCGGAGGCGTCGAAGCCCTTGCGCTCCTCCTCGATGACGGAGGTGTAGAGCTTGTTGGAGCGCGCGGAGTCGCTCACGAAGTTGGCCATCAGATAGAGGATGCGCGCCTGGTAGGGGCTCGCCGTCCGCCGCAGCCAGTAGTTGGCGGTGTTGCAGTAGTCGAAGGGGTGCTGGCCGTCCGTGAACTGCCGCGCCACTGTGGTGCGCAGGATCAGCTCGGAGGCGCCGATCTGGATGGCGTCGCCCAGACTCAGGATCGACTTGCCGTTCTTGAGGTGCGCGGTGATCTGGTTCCACACCGTCTCCCCGCTCGCCTCGAAGAGCAGCCGCACCAGCTCGTCCACCTCGGCGGGAGTCAGCGGCGTGGTGTTCGCCTCCCGCAGCTGCTTGCCCGCGTCGGGGAACTCGCCGCTCGCCATCGTCACGCAGGCCGCGTCGTAGAGCGAGTAGTAGAGGGGACCGATGGCCATGTCGGGCACGCCCATGTAGTAGACACCGGTGGCCTCTTCCCATCCGATGACGTCGGCGAGATCCGCCACCGCGCGGGCGCGCAGCGCCTTGTGTCCCGTGTTGCGGGCCTTCCGGCCGATGACGGTGTCCTGCAGGTCGATCAGACCCAGGAAGAGGAGCTGGTCGCGCAAGAACGGCCGCATAGCCGGATCGGAGGCCAGGCCGAGGAAGAGGCCGTAGGAGCGCCGGGCGTCGCCGCTCACCGTGGCGACCATGTGCTCGTGGAGCTTCTCCTCCACCGTGCCCTCCGGCGTGATCGGCTCCTGCTCCTGGTTCCACACCGCGGGCCCATAGCTGGGCGGCGGCACGTTCATGCCCTTCATGGTCGCGTAACGGCCGGGATACCGGCCGAGGAGCTGATTCCAGATGTCGAGGCCGGCGGGGATGTACCACACGCTCTGGAGCAGGGGGAGGAGCCGGTACGCCTCCGCCACGTAGGGCGCCAGGTTCACCGAGGTGCGGAGGCCCAAGATAGTGTGGTCATTGTTGACGAGGGTGATCTGGCCGTCGCGCACGTTGATGTGGCTCGGCACCTGCACGAAGGGCGCCTCGGCCGCCGTCACCACGCCGAGGGCCTCGGAGATCGGGCGGCCCTCGCGCCGGACCATGCCGTAGAAGAGATCCGCCGTCCGCGCCTGGTCGCGCGCGAGGATGGCATCGGTGAGCAGGTCGAAGGACTTGTCCTGACGGATCCGATGTGTGGCCAGTGCCATCGGCTCTCTCCTCGACGGTGCGACTGAGGTTACGGTGCCCGGCGCCGGTGTCCGAGGGGCAATCCTGCCTCCCCCGGCCGCGCGCCGTCAAGCGGATTGCCTTTGCCGTCTCCGGGCTCTCATGTAGACTCCCGACGGTCACGCAGGACAACCCAACCCGAGGAGGATCAGCAATGCGCACCATGCGTCTGATCGTCGCGGCGGCCACCCTGGCTGCCCTCGCCTGCGCCGGGCTCGCCCAGTCCCAGGAAGGGCCCATCCTGATCGGGGCGTCCATTCCCCTCACGGGCGGCGTGTCCACCTTCGGCCAGCACTCTCGCTGGGGCGCCGAGCTCGCGGTGAGCGAGGCCAACGCCAAGGGCGGCGTCCTCGGGCGCAAGATCGAGGTCGACTTCCAGGACAACCGCTGCAATCCCGCGGAGGCCGTGAAGAGCGTCACCCAGATGCTCGCGGAGAAGAAGTACGTGGCCATCTTCGACGGCCTGTGCAGCTCGGCCGCGCTGGCCATCATGCCGCTGGTGGAGCGCGCGGGCGTGCCCTTCGTGGTCGCCAACGCCTCCGCCACCTCCATCGCCGAGCGCTCGGGCGTGGGCGGCAACAAGTGGACGTTCAAGGTCAACCCCACCGACCTGAGCATGCTCGACGCGCTGGTGGGCTGGCTCGACAAGGAGGGCAAGGCGGGCAACATCGCCTTCCTCGGCGAAGACACCGACTTCGGCCGCGCCGGCTCCACCGGGCTCGAGACCGCCCTCAAGAAGCGCAACCTCAAGCTCGCCTCGGCGGACTTCTTCCAGAAGGGCAACGCGGACTTCACGCCGGTGTTCACCAAGATCAAGGCGAAGAAGCCGGCGCTCCTCGCCCTCTACGCCGTGGATGCCGACTTCCAGAACGCCATCCGCCAGTGGTACGGCCTGGGGGGCGGGGTGCCGCTCACCGGGCGCGTGCTCGTGGATCAGGTGCCGAAGGAGATCCTGGACAGCGGCTTCCTCGACGGCACCACGTCGGTCCAGCCCTACGATCCTTCGGTGGACACCCCAGGCAACAAGGCCTTCGTGGAGGCCTTCCGCAAGCTCCACAACGTGCCGCCCATTCTCGTGAGCTTCGAGTCGTACGAGGCGATGAAGGTGCTCATCGACGCCATCCGGCGGGCGGGCAAGGCCGATCCCGCGGCCATCCGCGACGCGCTCGCCACCACCAAGCTGCCGTCGTTGCTGGGCACGGTGATCGAGTTCGACGACCACAATCTCGCGCACAACAACGCCATCATCCTCACCATCAAGGGCGGCAAGGTCATGGTCCTGGGCATGAGCAAGACCTGACGAGCGAGTGGACCCGGGCTTCTATCTCCAGCTCCTCCTGAACGGCATCGTGATCGGCTGCATCTACGCGCTGGTCGCGATGGGGCTCTCGCTGATCTTCGGCGTCCTCGAGATCGTCAATTTCGCCCACGGCGAGTTCTACATGCTGGGGGCCATGCTCGCCTACTTCCTCACCATGAATCTGCGGCTGGGCTACGCGGCCACCGTGCTCGTGGTCACCGCGATCGCCGTCTGCCTCGGCTACGTCCTCTACGAGGCGCTCCTCGTCTCGGTGCAGGGGGGCGGCTTCGAGCGGAGCATCCTCCTCACCCTCGGACTGTCCATGGTCCTCCAGAACGGCGCGGTCTTCCTCTTCACCACCACGCCCCGGATGATCCAGACCCCGCGGAGCTACACCAACGTGACCGTGGGCGATCTCCAGGTTTCCCTCATGCGGGTGCTCGCCCTCGCCCTCGCCGTCCTCGCCTTCGCCGCGCTCTACGTGATCCTCTATCGCACGCGGGTGGGCAAGGCCATGCGCGGCGTCGCCCAGAGCCGCGAGGCCGCCCTCATGGTGGGCATCGATCCGCGCGCAGTGTCGCGGCTGGCCGTGGCCATCGGCATCGGGCTGTCCGGGCTGGCGGGGGCGGCACTGGCTCCCGTGTACGCCGTGCATCCGCTCATGGGCGCGAGCTTCGTGTTCAAGGCCTTCGCCATCATCATTCTCGGCGGCCTCGGCAACATCGCAGGAGCCGCCGTGGTCGCGGTGGGCTTGGGCGTGCTCGAGAGCGTGATGGGGGGCGTCCTGCCTCTCGTCATGGTCGACGCGCTCGTCTTCAGCTCCATGATCGCCATGCTGCTCGTGCGGCCGCAGGGTCTCTTCGGCCGCGGAGTGCGCGTGTGAGACCGAGCGGGGCGCGGGCCCTCCTCATCCTCCTCGCCCTCGCCGTCCTCTTCGCCATCCCGCGCCTCACCGGCAACGAGTACGTGCTGGCCCTCGGCATCAGCTTCGCCATGTTCAGCGTGCTCGCGGGCGGGCTGAACCTGGTCTACGGCTACACGGGGCTGCTCTCCTTCGCCCAAGTCGGCTTCTTCGGTATCGGCGGCTACACCGCGGCCCTCCTCGTGACGGAGCGGGAGTGGACGCTGTGGTCGGCGGCCGCGGCGGGAGGCGCGCTGGCCACCGTGGTTGGTCTCGTGATTGGCTACTCGTCGCTCCGGCTCTCGCGCCACGCCTTCGCCATCGTGAGCCTGAGCTTCGCGCTCCTCTGCATGATCGTGGCACGCGACTGGGTCTCGCTCACCCGCGGCGCCATGGGCATTCCCGGCCTGCCCGTACCCACCCTTGCCCTGGCGGGTCTCTCGTGGCGGCTGTCGCGCCCCGCGGACTTCTACTATCTTCTGCTCGGCTTCGCCGCCGCGGCGCATGCCCTCATGTACCTCGTGGTGTCCTCGCGGCTCGGGCGCGCCATGCGCGCGGTCCGGCTCAACGAGCCGCTCGCGCAGTCGCAGGGCATCGATCCGCTCCGCTACAAGCTCCTCGCCCTCGCGCTCTCTGCGCTGCTCGCGGGCATGGTGGGCGGCCTCTTCGTCTTCTACCTGACCATCGTCGACCCCTCGATCTTCGACTTCTACTACACGGAGACCATGCTCATCATGGTCATCCTCGGCGGGCCGGGCAGCTTCTGGGGCGTGCTGGCGAGCAGCGCCGTGCTCGCGGCGTTGCCGGATCTGCTGCGGTTCACCACCGACCTGCGCATGGTGCTGTACGGCGCCGTCCTCATCGCGGCCATGCTCCTCTTTCCCGGCGGCGTGGCGGGCTGGCGGGAGCGGCGCCGGCTGCAGCGCTGGCGGCGTCCGCGCGTCAGGCCGTCGTGACCGCCCTGCTGGAGGTGCGTGGTCTCACCAAGCGCTATTTCGGCCTCACCGCGGTGGATCGGGTCGACTTCGAGGTGGAGTCGGGCGCCATGGTCGGGCTCATCGGTCCCAACGGCTCGGGCAAGAGCACCATCGTGGACTGCTTGAGCGGCTTCCAACCCGTGAACGGCGGCCGCTGGCGGCTCGGCGGCCTCGAGCTGACCGGGCTGCCCGCCCATCGCATCGCGCGCGCCGGCCTCAGCCGCACCTTCCAGACCGTGCGCGCCTACGACGAGCTGACGCTGCTCGACAACCTGCGCGTGGCCGCCCAGGAGGAGGACGGCGTGGGCTGGCTCGCCGCCCTCGTGCGCACCGGACGCCTGCGCGCTGTCGAGGCGCAGGCGGAAGCGCGGGTCCGCGAGCTGCTCGACACCGTCGGCCTCGGCGAGTACGTGCAGGCGCCCGCCGCCGTGCTCTCCTACGGCCAGCGCAAGCTCCTCGCCATTGCCGCCGCCATGATGGCGCGGCCGCGGCTGATGCTGCTCGACGAGCCCGTGGCCGGCGTGAATCCCACCATGATCCGGCACATCGAGCGCGTGATCCAGCAGCTCAACGCGGAAGGGGCGACCCTCGTCATCGTCGAGCACAACGTGGACTTCATCATGTCGCTCTGCCGCCGCGTGATCGTGCTGGAAGAGGGGCGCAAGATCGCCGACGGTCCGCCCAGCCTCATCCGCAGCGATCCGAGCGTGCTCGCCGCCTATCTCGGCCAGCGGCGCGCCGCCGAGCTGGGCCACGGCCGCGTCTGACATGACGGCGGGCGAGCCCATCTTGGAGCTGGACCGGCTGTCCGTCGGCTACACCGACGAGCCCGTGGTGGTGGACTTCTCCGCATCCATCGTGGCGGGCACGATCACCACGGTGATCGGCCCGAACGGGGCGGGGAAGTCCACCCTCCTGCGCGCAGTGTATGGGCTCAATCGCCGCTTCGACGGCCACGTGCGCTTCGCGGGGCAGTCCATCGAGACGCTGAGCCCGCGCGAGCGGCTCCAGCTCGGCATCGGCTTCGTGCCGCAGGGCCGCTGCAACTTTCCCCTCATGACGGTGCGGGAGAACCTGGAGCTCGGCGCCTACACGCTGCGCGGTCCTGCGGCGGCCACCGCGCAGGAGCGCGTGCTCGCGCAGTTCCCCGTACTCCGCGCCAAGCTCTCCGTGCTCGCGGGCAACCTGAGCGGCGGCGAGCAGCAGATCCTCGAGACGGCCATGGTGCTGGAGGCGGGGCCACGGCTCCTCCTCCTCGATGAGCCGTCCCTCGGGCTCTCGCCCGCCAACCAGGACCAGATCTTCACCACCATCGCCGACCTGCGCGGACGCGGCCTCACCGTGCTCGTGGTCGAGCAGAACGCGCACGGGGCTCTCCAAGTCTCCGACACCGGCATCGTCATGGAGCTGGGGCGCCTCTTCATGATGGGACCGGCGGCGGAGATCGCTGCCGATCCGCGCATCAAGGTCGCCTATCTGGGAGGCGAGAGGAGCACCACACCGTAGCCTGGATTATTCACGAACACGCGGAGCGCGAGGCGGGTCGGGGCCCGTCGTCAGGGGCGGGGGAGCCCTCCAGCTGCGCCACCCATTCGCGTGAATCGCAGCCCTCTGGGCTGCGCACACGCTTCGGGGG
>JBKOVG010000347.1:0-22801 GCA_046723845.1 Candidatus Methylomirabilota bacterium
CCGCCACGCTTTATTTCGTGGCCCCACCCGACACAAATAAAACTAACGCGAGACAGCGTGCTCTGGGAAAGACCTCCCCCACCCCACCGGGCCAAGCGCCGAGCGTCAGCCGTGACGGCTAGCCGAAAAGCGAACGTGCAGGGATGGCTTCTCCTGCTGCCCGCGGCCATCCTGCTCGTGACGTTCACGCACTATCCGACGCTGGCCACGCTCTACCACAGCTTCTTCTCCACTGCGAAGCCGAGCCGTCCCTCCGTGTGGGTGGGCGCGGACAACTATCGCGCCATGATCGAGGATCCCGTCTTCTGGCAGGTGCTCGGCAACAACGTCTGGTTCGCCCTCGGCACCATCCCCGCGTCGATCGCGCTGGCCATCCTCATGGCGGTGTGGGTGAACGGCAAGATCGCGGGGCGCGGCCTCCTGCGCCTGTCGTTCTTCACCCCCACCGTGCTGCCCATGATCGCCGTGGCCAACGTCTGGCTCTTCTTCTACACGCCGGGTTACGGCCTTCTCGACCAGATCACTGGCCTCTTCGGCCTGCCCAGCCACAACTGGCTCGGCACGCGCACCACGGCGCTGCCCTGCCTCATCGTAGTCACCGTCTGGAAGGAAGCGGGCTTCTTCATGATCTTCTATCTGGCCGCACTGCAGTCCGTATCGCCGCACCTCCACGAGGCGGCCGCCCTCATGGGGGCGGGGCGATGGTACTTCTTCCGGCGCGTCACCTTCCCTCTCCTCATGCCCACCACGCTCTTCGTCCTCATCAACGCCGTCATCAACTCCTTCCGCCTCGTGGATCACATCGTGGTGATGACCAAAGGCGGCCCCGACAATGCCACTTCGCTGCTCCTCTATTACATCTACGACGTGGGCTTCAAGTTCTGGGACGCCGGGTACGCGGCCGCCCTCACCCTCGTCCTCCTGGTGATCCTGGCCGCCTTCGCGGTGGGACAGTTCCTCTTCCTCGATCGCCGGGTGCACTACCAGTGAGCCGGCTGGGACGCGGGCTCGAGACGGCGGGGGCGTGGCTCCTCGGCTTCCTGTGGGCCCTGCCGCTGGCCTACGCGATCTGGACGGCCTTCCATCCGGCGCAGTTCTCCACGCGCTTCGCCCTCTGGGCTCCCCTCACCCTGCAGAACTTCGCCAAGGCGTGGGACGCGGCGCCCTTCGCCCGCTACTTCCTCAACACCACGCTGCTCGTCACCATGATCCTCGCCGCCCAGCTCGTCCTCTGCACGCTGGCCGCCTATGCTTTCGCGCGATTCAGCTTCCGCGGGCGCGAAATCGCGTTCCTCCTCGTGCTCGTGCAGCTCATGATCATGCCCGACGTGCTCATCGTGGAGAACTACCGGACCATGAGCCGCCTCGGCATCCTCGACACCCTTTGCGCCATCGGGCTACCCTACATGGCCTCGGCCTTCGGCATCTTCCTGCTCCGGCAGACCTTCAAGACGGTGCCCCGGGAGCTCGACGAAGCCGCGCGGGTGGAGGGCGCGGGCATGCTCGAGGTGCTCTGGAAGGTCTACGTGCCGTTGGCCCGCCCCGTGTACATCGCCTACGCCCTCGTGTCCATCAGCTACCACTGGAACAACTTCCTGTGGCCGCTGATCGTGACCAACTCCGTGAGCTCGCGGCCGCTCACGGTGGGGCTGCAGGTCTTCTCCTCGGGCGATCAGGGGGTGGACTGGTCCATCATCACCGCGGCCACTTTAATGACGTCGGCGCCGCTCCTCGTGGGCTTCCTGCTCTTCCAGCGCCAGTTCGTGCAGAGCTTCGTGCGCGCAGGCATCCGCTGACGCCCGGTGTCGATGACTAGGAGGGCAGATCCTCGAGAATCAGGTGCCCGTCTGACCCAGCTCGAGGCGGAAGCCCTTGACGAGCACGCCGGGGAGCGGGCTCAGGTCCAGCTCGGGGGCGCGCACGAAGCCCATGGTCTCGTAGAGGCGCATGGCCACGCCCATCATGTCCGTGGTGTGGAGGGTGAGGGCGCGCGCTCCCGCGTGCCGGGCGCGGCGGATGCACTCGCCCATGAGGGCGCGGCCGACGCCGAGGCCCCGCGCCTCGGGCGCCACCGCGAGGAGGCGCACCTCGGGCAGGGACAGCGTGATGGCTTCGCCGCGAGGACCGGCGAGCGTGCTCCCCGCGGGGTGGAGCAGCACGCAGCCGACGATCTCCCCCTCGCGCTCTGCCACGATCTGGTCGCGCGGCTCCACGGAGCCGAGCGTGCTCACGATGTTCTGCCGGTACCGCTCCCAGTGCTCCGGCATCTGCGCCGCGTATTCCTGGTAAGCGGCGAGCGTCACCGCCTCGATGGTCGCGCGATCGCCGGCGCGCGCGCCGCGCACGTGCACCGCGGTCAGGTCCTTGGCCATGCAGACGCTCAGGGGCGAGTCACGATACTCGCCGAAGGCGGGCACGACCACGAAGCCCGCGCGCTCGTAGAGGACGAGGGCCGCCCGCTGGCGCACGCCCGTCTCCACGAGGAGCTGCCGGACGCCGAGCCGCCGCGCCTCGCGCTCCAGCCCCTCGAGCAGCGCGCGCCCCACCCCGCGCCCGCGCGCCGCCGGCGCCACGTACATGCGCTTGAGCTCCGCCCTGGTGGCGTCGAGACCGCGCACTGCCCCGCAGCCGAGCGGCGAGCCGTCAACCCAGGCGATCACAAAGGCGCCGTGGCCGTCGGAGACCTCCTCGGCGTCGAGGCGGAAATGGGTGGCCCCCGGCTCGGGATATTGCCGGCTCAGCTCGTCGTCGAGGGCCGAGACGAGGGCGCGGGCGATGGGCGAGGTGAGCGGCTCGCGGCGGACGCTGACCGTCACCGCGGTCAGAGCCAGCCCGCGCGCTTGAAGCGGACGTAGAGGATGCCGCAGGCGGCCACGATGCCTGCCATGACGAGCGGATAGCCGAAGCGCCACTCCAGCTCCGGCATGAACTTGAAGTTCATCCCGTAGATGCCGGCGACCATGGTGGGCACCCCGATGATGGCCGCCCATCCCGCGAGCTTCTTCATGGCGTCGTTCTGGGCCACGGCAATCAGCGAGAGATGCGCCTCGAGGGCTCCCGTGAGCAGCTCACGCTGCCGGTCCACCGCCTCGTTGATGCGGATGGCGTGGTCGTACACGTCGCGGAAGTACGGTCGCGTGTCGTCGGGGATGAGGGGCAGGTCGAAGCGCATGAGGCGATTGCACACGTCGACGAGGGGCGACACCGCGCGCTTGATCTCGAGGAGGTTGCGCTTGAGGTCGTAGATGCGCTCCACGGTGGCGCGATCGAAAGCCTGGTCGAAGATCTCGTCCTCGAGGCGCTCGAGCTGGGCCTCCAGCGTGTCCACCACCGGGAAGTAGTGGTCGACCACGAAGTCCATGATGGCGTAGAGCACGAAGCCGGGGCCCTTGGCGAGGAGGCCCGGGGTGCTCTCGCAGCGCGCGCGCACCGGTGCGTAGCTCGCGGAGGTGCCGTGGCGGACGGACACCACGTACTGCGGCCCCACGAAGAGATGCGTTTCCCCCAGCACCACCCGATGCTCCTCCTCCGTCCACACGGCGGGGCGGAGGACCACGAAGATGGAGTCGCCGTATTGCTCGAGCTTCGGTCGCTGATGGGCGAGGCGCGCGTCCTCCACGGCGAGATCGTGGAGGCAGAACTCCTTCTGGATCTGCTCGAGGAGCTCGGGCGCGGGATCGAGAAGGCCGACCCATACGAAGACGCCGGGCTTCTTGAGGACCTCGCTGATGTCCTCGATGGCGACGTCACCGACGCGCCGCCCGTCGGCGTAGGCGACGGAGGCGACGACGCCCGGCGTGGCCGAAGGGCTAGGGGGCGTCGCCATCACCGACGAGCCAGTGATGCGAGGGCGACGACGAGGACGAGGAGAGCGAGCGGGAGCGCGCGGGCGCGAAGGATCATGGGTTCCCAGCCTACCTCAGACCGCGGTGAGTTCACCACCGGCTACGTCTTGCAGGCGGCGGGGCCTTTCGTCTAGCATCCCCGGGGAGCCGCCGGCATGACCCAGCCCATCCCGCCCGTCGAGAGCCATCCTTCTCCGGAAGCCGTCCGGTTCCTCGAGGATCGTCTGTACGAATACAACGCAGAGCAGACGGGCTTCCACGATGGACAGTGGCTCTCGATCTTCGTCCGTGACGACAACGGAGATATCGCGGCGGGGCTCCATGGCTGGACCTGGGGCGGCACGGCTCATGTCCAGACCCTGTGGGTGCGCAAGGACCTCCGGGGCCACGGCTATGGCAGCCGTCTCCTTGCCGCGGCCGAGGCGGAGGCCCGGGCCAGAGGCTGCGACCGGCTCGGCCTGGAGACGTACAGCTTCCAGGCGCCCATCTTCTATCAGAAGCGGGGCTACGAAATCATCTCCACCCTCGACGACGTGCTGCCCCCGCACCGCGTCTATCGACTGAGGAAGAATCTGCGCACCTGATCCTGCCCGCTGGCGCGCCGCGCGATAGCCGGCCGCCAGGCCCCCGCGCGGGTTACACTGCCCGCCACGGAGGTGCACATGCGGGCACTGGTGACGGGAGCGGCGAGCGGCATCGGACGGGCGACGTGTCTGCGGCTGGCACGCGACGCCGAGGCCCAGGGGCGCGCGGCCAAGATCGCTGCGGTGGATCTGGGGCCCTCGCCCGGCCTCGACAGCCTGCTCACGGAGCTGAAAGGCCTCGGTGCCGAAGGTTTGCCGCTTCATGCCGACATGAGCTCACCCGATGCTCCGGCGCGCGCCGTCGGCGATGCCGTGGCGAGCTTCGGCGGCCTCGACGGGATCGTGAGCAACGCGGGCATCAACCGCCCCGGCGCCCTCATGAACTACGCCGTCGCCGACTGGGACGCGCTGTTCGCCGTCAACACCCGCGCCACCTGGCTCCTCGCCAAGGCCGCGCACCAGGCGCTCAAGGCCTCGCGCGGGGCCATCGTGGCCATCGCCTCCATGTCGGGAAGCAACGCGCACGCGAACCTCGGCGCCTACGGGCCGAGCAAGGCCGCCGTCATCATGCTCGTCAAGGTGCTGGCCCAGGAGCTGGCGCGCGACGGCATCCGGGTGAACTCCGTCTCCCCCGGTATGGTGCGCACGGGCATGACGGCCAAGGTCTACGCGGACCCGCGTGTGGCCGCCGAGCGCGACGCCCTCGTGCCGCTCGGCCGCGTGGCCACGCCCGAGGACATGGCGGACGTGGTCGCTTTCCTGCTCGGTCCCGACGCCCGCTACGTGAACGGGCACGACCTCGTCGTGGACGGCGGCGTGACGGGCAACTTCCTCGGCCGCCTGCCCGGGATTTCGCAGATCACCCGTAGCTGACAAGGAGTCCTTCGTGACCATCAAGCTCGGCATGTTCACCATGCCCTTCCACCATCCGGACCGCGACTACCGCGCCCTCCTCGCCGAGGATCAGGAGGCCATCGTCCTCGCCGATCAGCTGGGGTTCAGCGAGGCCTTCGTGGGCGAGCACTTCAGCTCGTGGAGCGAGCGCATCACCTCGCCCTTGATGTTCTTCGCCACCCTCATCCCGCGCACGAAGCAGATCACGTTCGGCACGGGCGTGCTCAACCTGCCCCAGATCCACCCCGTGACCATCGCCGCGCACGCCGCCATGTTCGATCAGCTCGCGCAGGGGCGTTTCATCATGGGCATCGGCCCCGGGGGCCTCGTGAGCGACCTCGAGATCTTCGACGTGGGGCAGGCCGAGCTGCGGCCGCAGATGGTGATCGAGTCCATCGACACCGTGCTCAAGCTCTGGGCCCAAGACCCGCCGTACGAGATCGACGGCAAGTTCTGGAAAATCTCCCTGACCAAGGGCATCTGGCCCGACTTCAAAGTGGGCTACATCCCGCGTCCGTATCAGACGCCGCATCCGCCCATTGCGCTGTCCCTCATCACGCCCAATTCCAGCAGCGGCAAGACGGCGGGCGAGCGCGGCTGGATCCCCGTCTCCGGGCAGTTCTTCCACAAGCGCTATCTCCGCGGGCACTGGGAGAAGTACGTGGAGGGATGTGAGGCGGTGGGACGTCGGCCCGATCCCGACGTCTGGCGCGTCTCGCGGAGCATCCTCGTCACCGAGACGGACGCGGAGGCCGAGGATTACCTCGCCGATCCGTACAACGGCCTGTCCTTCTACTACTCCTTCTTCCACCACAGCTTCTCGCACGGACGCAAGGCGCTCTTCATGCTGAAGCCGGACATCGAGGTGCCCGACGAGGACATCACGATGGACATCATCAAGCGCGCCCTCGTCATCGCGGGGAGCCCGCGCCGGGTCCTCGATCAGCTCGTGGCCCTGCGCGACGAGACGGGGCACTTCGGAACGCTCCTGATGGGGGGCCACGACTGGGACAAGCCCGCGATGTGGAAGCGCTCCATGGAGCTGCTCGCCCGCGACGTGATGCCGAAGCTCTCGGCGCACGCCACCGCTACTTCCGCCCGCGTCTAGCCCCCTCCCTCTCCCTCCCCGAGGGAGAGGGCCGGGGTGAACTCCCCCCCATCTTCTCAGCCCTTGCCTCCCCGCTCGAGGGGAGCGTCTCGGCTCGAACAGCGACTCTCTCCCCCTTCGGACGGCAAGCGGCCCTTTTCGGCGCGCGATCCCTGGAAGGCCTCCCGGCACTACACGGAGCCGGTGATCACGTTGGCGAGGATCTGCACCACGGTGGGCTCGCTCACCTTCACGGACAGCCGCAGGTTCCGCGCGAAGCGGAGCGGCGCGGGAAATCCCACGGCCAGGGTCTTCACGAGGGCGGACTGGAGCAGCACCAGCCCGAAGGGATTCTGCTGCAGCAATCCCAGATTGCGCGCGGCCGCGTAGGACATGTTCGTCACGTTGGCGCCGTCAATGTCGAGGATCACGAAGGTGAGGTCGTTGGTGCCTCCCTGCTTCGACACCTCGGCGCCCAGGAACACACCCGGCCCCTGCAGGTTCACGAGCACGAAGGTGCCCGGGGGCGCGGGCGCCTTGAGTCCCTGCGTCCGTCGCGGATTGCAGACGCCCGGAGCACAGGTGGCAGTGTCGGCCTGCGGTCGGGGTGGGGCCTTTCTGCGCTTCGCCATGTGGACCTCCTATTCGTGGCACGGCGGGGTCCCGATGGAACGTGAGGCCACACCGTGCGCCCGGCGGCGAGGCGTTGTCAAGCCGTGGGCCTCGAGAGTGATCTGCTACCGTGCAAACGCTGATCCACGAGGAGAGGGCACATCCTGGCCGAGCTATCGGAGCGGGACGCCACTGGCGAGATCGCGGTGATCTATGAGGAGATCCGGCGCTTCCGGGGCGTGCCTACGTTTCCTCGCTGCAGCGTCACCTCGCCACCCGTCGCGGCTGAATCGAGTGGACGTGGGCCGCGTGGCGCCCGGCCTTCGCGAGCGGCACCGCTCAGATCGCCGCCTGGCGCGCCGCGGTGGATCTGAAGGTCCCCAGGCTCGCTTCCATCTCGCACGACGCGTTCCGCGTGTGGGGCGTGAGCGCGGAAGCGGCAGCTCGCATTCGCGCCGCCTGCGAGAGCTTCGTGCGGGTGAGCCCCGTCGCGAGGCCGATGCCGCCGGCTGATGAGTTCGGCGACGTGCGGCGGGCGCTCGACGTCTATCGCAAGACGAGCCCGAAGATGATCGTGTTCGGGCGAATGATCGGCGACGCGATGCCCTCCGGGAGCTGCCTCACGGTCCGTGGTGCAAACAACACGCGGATACTCGCCTGAGCGGCCTCGATTTCAGGACGCGATCTCGCGCAGCCGCTTCTCCAGGTGGCGCCGCTCCGTCTCGTTGGTGACGAGATCGAGAGCGCGCTGGTAGGACTCCACCGCCTCCGGGTGGCGCCCGAGCCGCCGCAGCAGCTCGGCGCGCGCCACGGGGAGGAGGTGATAGCCGGAGAGCTCGGCATCGCGATCGAGCTCGGTGACGAGGTGTAGGCCACGCTCGATCTCCCCGGCCATGGCGAGGGCCACCGCGCGATTCAACTCGACCACCGGCGAGGGATGCACGCTCGCGAGGATCCCGTACAGCGCGGCGATCTGGCGCCAGTCCGTGGCCGCCGCGCTGGGGGCCTGCGCGTGCACGGCTGCGATGGCCGCCTGCAGCGCATACCGTCCGGAGGCGCGGCCGCCCTCGCGCAGGGCCGCCTCCACGAGGCTCATGCCCTCGGCGATCTGCCCGCGGTCCCAGCGGCTTCGATCCTGGTCCTCCAGGAGCACGATGTCCCCCGCGTCGTCCAGGCGGCTCGCCCGCCGCGAGTCGTGGAGGAGCATCAGAGCGAGCAGGCCCTTCGTCTCCGGGTGATCGGGCAGGAGCTCCACGAGCATGCGGCCGAGCCGGATGGCCTGGTCGCACAGCTCGTGACGCACGAGCTGCTCGCCGAAGCTCGCGGCGTAGCCCTCGTTGAACACGAGGTACACCACGAGCATCACCGCCTCGAGCCGCTCCACCAGCGCATCGTCGGGAGGGACCTCGTAGGGAATACGCGCCACGCGGATCTTGGCCTTCGCGCGCACGAGCCGCTGGGCCATGGTCGAGGTGGGCACGAGGAAGGCGCGCGCGATCTCCTCGGTGGAGAGCCCGCCCAGGGTGCGCAGGGTGAGCGCCACCTGCGCCTCTGGCGCGAGGGCGGGATGGCAGCACGTGAAGATGAGCCGGAGCCTATCCTCCGGCACCGGGGCGTTCTCCTCGGCGGTCAGCTCGATGTGCCGCGCGATCTCGTCCTGCATCTGCGCGAGGCGGGCGCGGCGGCGAATCCGGTCGATGGCCTTGTGTCGGGCCGTGGAAACCAGCCAGGCCGCCGGGTTCGCCGGGCTGCCGCTGGCCGGCCACTGCTCGACGGCGACGGCGTACGCCTCCTGCAGCGCCTCCTCCGCCACGTCGAAATCCCCGAGCAGGCGGATGAGGGTGGCAAGGATGCGGCCGTGGTCCGCGCGAAACGTTTCGTCGATGCGCATGATCGCTCTCGGAGCACAGGCTACTCCACCGAGCAAGCACGCGCATCTCGATCTACTGCGGCGGCCCGGTCCTCATCGGCCGCACCTCGATGGCGTGACCGGCCCGCAGCAGCGGATGCCGGCGGACGATGGCGAGCGCCTCGTCGAGGTCCTTCACGTTCACGATGCTGAAACCGCCGAGCTGCTCCTTCGTCTCCGCGAAGGGGCCGTCCGTGGTCACCACGCGGCCCTGCACAATCCGCACGGTGGTCGCGGTGCTGCTCGGCTCGAGCGGGTTGCCGGTCTCGTAGACCCCGCGCGCCCGCAGCTCGTCGCTGTACCTGAGCGCCTCCTCGTAGGCGTTGACGCGCTCCTGGGGGCTCAGCGCGCTCCAGCGCTCCTCGTCGCGGCACATCAGGAGCATGTAGCGCATGCGCGCGACTCTTTCCGCCGCCGGCCGGAATCGATCCTCAATGCGCGAGACTCGCCGTGGGCAGCCCCGCAGGAACCTGCCGGGGGGCACGGAAGGTGAAGGCGATCGCGACCGCGCCCAGGCCGATGCCGGCCGAGCCGGTGAAGAGCCAGAAATAGCTGCCGAACGTGTCGTAGAGCCAGCCACCGGCCAGCGGGCCCAGGGACATGCCGAGCGTGGACACGAGGGCCACGGCGCCGAAGGCGGTACCCATGATGCGGGCCCCGAAGTACTCGCGGACCAGGATGGCATAGAGCGGCATCACGCCGCCGTAGGCAAAGCCGAAGAGCACGGCGAGCCCGTAGAAGGTCCCCAGCTCGCGTGTGAAGAGATACAGGCTCACCGCGAGGGCCTGCAGGAAGAGGCCGGCGACCAGGGTCCGCTTGGCGCCCACCCGGTCGGCGATGAGGCCGATGACGATCTTGCCTCCCAAGGAACCCAGTCCCGCCACGCTGAGCACCGTCGCGGCGGCCATGGCCGTCACGCCGTGATCCATGGCATTGGCGACCATGTGGAAGATCGGCCCGGAGTGAGCCGCGCAGCAGGCGAAGTAGGTCAGCGCGATGGCCGCGAACTGCGGCGTGCGGAACGCCTGGGCCGCCGTGAACTCGGGCCCCCCGGCGGCGCCCATGGTGACGGCGCCCGGTCCGGCCACCGGCTCGCGGAGGAGGAAGGCCGCGGGAATGATGAGCACCCAGGTGATCTCCCCGAGGGTCAGCATGGCGAGCTGCCAGTCATAGGCGGTGATCATCCAGCGCGCGAACGGCCCCACCGTAGACGAGCCGAGTCCAATGCCCGCGGAGACGAGGGCGACGGCCAGGCTCCGGTGCTCGGTGAACCAGCGCGTGGTGGTGGCCGTGATCGGAGTGTAGAAGCTTCCCGAGGCCGCGCCCACGATCACGCCGAAGAGAAGCTGGAACTGCCAGAGGGTGGAGGACTGGCTCGCCGTCACCAGGCCGATGCCGAGGAGCACGCCGCCGGCCAGGACTACGGTCCGGGTGCCGAAGCGATCGGAGAGCGCGCCCCACACGAAGGCGCCCACCCCCATGCTGAGCCAGTTGAGCAGGGCCGCCGTCGAGATGCCCGTGCGCGACCACCCCATCGCCTCCGTCATGGGCTGAAGGAAGACGCCGAGGGAGAGCATCGCCCCCATGCCGATGCAGGTAACCACGAAGCCGACGGCGACGATGACCCAGCCGTAGAAGACCTTCATGCCGTGCCCCCCTCGCCCGATAGTCGAATGGCGCGGTCGGAAATCGACACGCGGGGGCAAGCATAGCCGGTTTGGCGCCGGCAGATTGCCTCCTGCCCCTGGCCCTAAGCGCATCGCCTCAGCGGCGAGGCTTCGCACGCCGGTCCGGGCCGGCCGCCCTGATGAGCCGTCGGAGGAGGGACAGAAGCTCCGGCCCCTCCGTACTGAGCTCCTGGAGGGACTGGCGGGCCAGACGTTCGAGGACCTTCTCTCTCGCGGGACGGAGCTCGACGAGCACGCCGCGCCGGTCGCGAGGGTCGCGCGTGCGCCCCACCATGCCGCGCCGGGCGAGCCGATCGACCAGCCCCACCGTATTGTGGTGCCGGAGCTGAAGCCGCTCCGCGAGGGTGCCGATGGTGAGGCACCGGAGCGTGTACCCGAGCCAGGTTCTCGGCATGTCCAAGGCGCGCTCCGTGCGCGTGCCGGCCGGCGCCGAGCTGGGCAGCGTGCGGGGGGTGGAGGTGCCGCCCGTGCGTCTCCGGCGGACCGCCACCATTCTCAAGGCCCTGCGGAGGCGGCGGGGAGACATCCCCCGCCGCCCCGCGTGAGCCCCGGACGCTTCAGGGAGTGAGCTGAGCTCGGATCTCTCCGTTGGGATGGGCCGCGCTGCGCACGTTGACGTAGAGCTGGCCTTCCTGGTAGGCCGCGTACTGCTCGTCATTCAGGAAGGTGAAGGGCGGCACGGCCCACGTCATGTTGTTCACCTTCATCAAGGTCACCACCACCGGTCCGCCCTGTCCCCGACGGCCCCGCTCGATGTCGACCGCCGTACCGGTCACCCCGGTGGTGTACACGCTGCCCAGGATCTCCGGGCAGCTATTCGAGGTCGCCGAGGAGGGACACTTCGTCAGCTGCACGACGATATCGGTGGTGGCCGCGGCATTCGTGGGCACCGCCGGCACCTCCTGATTTCCGTTGAGCCTCAGGGTGCCGGTGCGGGACATTCCCGCGCATCCCGCGGCCAGCAGTACCGCGAAGGTCAAGCCCATCAACGAGGACCACATCGTCATCGAATGTTGTGTACGCATCGGCCTTCCTCCTTCTTCTGCACCTTCTCGCGACATGGGCCCTCACGGGGTCGGCGCCGGCGCGCTCCAGGCGAAGGCGAGCCGGGCCAGGAGCTCCACGGCCGACGCCCGATCGAAGACCCAGTGAGATGCCGCGGGCTCGCCGCGCGGCCGCCCGACATGCACGGCATAGCGAACCTTGCCGAGCCTCGCAAAGCTCTCGCCGGCGCCCAGGAAGACGGCGACCGCGCGCTCGCGCGCCTCGCCCCTGCGCTGAGCCATGATCGTCTCCACGCTCGGGCTCGCGCCCACATAGACGATACCCGGGACCTTGATCTGAGTCTCGAGGTGACTCGCTTCCCCCGCGGAGACGATGACCACGCAGGCATCCGGGGCGGTGGCGAGCGCGACGAGCGCCCCGCGCACCAGGAGAGGCAGGTCGGGGGCGGACCCATCGGGAGGACGGAGGGTGGCCTCGTAGTCGAGAACGATCAGCAAGCTGCCCTGCGATTGCCCCTTCTGCGCGATCTCCTCCGCGAGCTCCTCTGGCTCTGCGGGCTCGCTCTCCCGTGAAGTCTCTGCGCGCGCTTCGCTAGGTACGATCGACATTGGCCATCCTCACGTGCTCTGCGCCGGCCTGGCCGAGCACCGTCTGGAGAACCTCGAGCAACCGCGTGACGCGAAACGGCTTGTCCATGTAGTAGGCGGCGCCGAGCTTCCGCGCCTCTGCCTCGACCTCGGAGCCGCCGAAGGCCGTGACGAACACCACCGGCGTCTCGGGATGATCCCGACGCAGGTGCCGCAGCACGTCGAGCCCGCTCGATCCGGTCATCTCCTTGTCGAGGACGATCACGTGTGGGGCCCAGCTTGCGATCAGCGGCAGCAGCCCCTCGGCCGCGGCGTGCTCATGCACCCGAAAGCCCTCGTGTTCGAGGGCATCGCGCAGGAGGGCGCGCATTTCGGCGTCGTCGTCGACGATCATGACGCGCGGGGCGTCCGCGAGCGGGCGTGCGCTCGGCTCGGTCATGCCCCGGCGTCATGCAACGGAGAGACCACGGGCGCGACCTGTCGAGGGAAGCGAGCTTACACCGCGGGAACGCGTGACTTTCCGGGAGGCGCGGTGACGCTGGCGACCGTCCGGAGAGGCCGTGAGCGACGACAACCTGTCGTCCCGGCGACAGGCTGTCCGGCGGACGAGGAGGCGGCTAGGGCTCCTTGAACCGCCGCTGCAGTGTCCGCACCGACACGCCGAGGATCTTCGCGGCGGCCACCTTGTCGCCCCGGACCTCCTCGAGCACGCGCCGCACGTACTGGCCTTCGAGCGTGGCCAGGGTGGGCCGGAAGGGCGAGCTGCTCTCGTCCAGCGTGAACTCGGTGCCGAGATCGGCCCGCGTGATGCGGGGCGCGCGGGCGAGCACCACCGCGCGCTCGATCACGTTCTCGAGCTCGCGCACATTGCCCGGCCAGGAGTGGCGCTCCATCCAGCCGCGCGCCGACTCGTCGAATCCCTCCACGTGCTTGCCGAGACGATCCGCCGTCTCGCGGAGATAGTGCTCACCGATCAACATGATGTCCTCCGGGCGCTCGCGAAGGGAGGGCAGGCGGATGGGGATCACCGCCAGGCGATAGTAGAGATCCTCGCGGAACCGGCCGTCCTTGATCATGGGGGCCAGCTCCTTGTTGGTCGCGGCCACCACGCGGAGGTCGAGCTGGAGCGAGGCGGTGCCGCCGAGCGGCCGCACCGAGCGATCCTGGAGCACGCGGAGGAGCTTGGCCTGAGTGGCGAGGGGCATGTCGCCGATCTCGTCGAGGAAGAGCGTTCCCCCGTTCGCCGCGGCGAAGAGACCTTCCCGCCGGCGATCCGCCCCCGTGAACGCGCCCTTCTCGTGACCAAAGAGCTCGGACTCCAGCAGCGTCTCGGGCACCGCCGCGCAGTTCACGGCCACGAACCGCCCTCCGCGCCGCGGGCTCGCCCAGTGAATCGCCTGGGCGACCAGCTCCTTCCCCGTCCCGCTTTCTCCCAGGAGGAGGACCGAGGAGTCGCTCGCGGCCACCGCGCGGATCTGGCCCACCGTCTCCTGCATGATCTTCGAGCGCCCCAAGAGTCGCTCCAGCCCCTGGTGCCGCTCGACCTCGGCGCGCAGCCGCTCGTTCTCGCGACGCAGCCGGTGATCGTCGAGGGCGCGGCTCACCGCCACCGTCACCTCCGCGAGCTTGAAGGGCTTGGCGAGGTAGTCGTAGGCGCCCTGCCGCATCGCCGCGATAGCCGACTCCAGGGTGCCGAAGGCCGTCATGAGGATCACGCGTGGGGCGTGCCGGCATTGCCCAGCCGCCCCCAGCACTTCGAGACCGCCCACCTCGTCCATCACGAGATCGGTGACGACCACATCGAACTCCTGGGCGGCGAGGGCCTTGAGCGCTTCCCGGCCGCCCGTCGCCGCCACCACCGCCATGCCCTCGCTCTCGAGATGACGGGCGAGCATCAGACTCATGTCGGCGTCGTCGTCGACCACGAGGACGCGCCGCCGGCTCATGCGAGCACCTCGTACGCGGGCAGCCACACGACGAACGAGGAACCCTCCGCGGGCTGGCTCCGCGCCACGATGCTGCCGCCGTGATCGCGAATGATGTCGCGCGTGATGGCGAGGCCGAGCCCCGTGCCTTCGCCCACAGGCTTGGTCGTGTAGAAGGGCTCGAAGACCTGCTCGAGAGCGTCCCGGGGGATACCCAGGCCCGTGTCGGTCACCTCCACCGTCACGCCGGGTCGCCTGTCGTTCGAGGAGGGCCAGGCCCCGATGCTGATCACGCCCTCGGAGGGGATGGCCTCCACCGCGTTCATGAGCAGGTTGATGAAGACCTGCTGGAGCCGGCTCGGATCGCCCGCCACGTCGGGCAGGTCGCCGGGAATGCTCGTGGTGATGGAGATGCCGCGCCGCCGTACCAGATGCTCGAGCAGGGGCAGGAGGCGGCTGATCAACGCCTCCAGCGAGACGCGCTGGATCTCGAGCTTGCCCAGCCGCACCGTGTCGAGCAGGGACCGCACGATGTTCGACACGCGATCGATCTGGTGAATGATGCGCTCGAGGTCCTGGCGCCCGGGATGCTCGGGAGGCAAGGAGCGCAGGACCATCTCCGCGCGACCGGAGATGATGTTCAGCGGGGTGCCGACCTCGTGCGCGATGCCGGAGGCGAGCTTGCCCGCCACGGCCAGCGTCTCCGAGCGCCGAAGCTGCTGCTCGAGATCGAGGGCGTACTCGCCCTCGGCCACCACGCGCTGCCGCGCCTCCTCGAGCTGCTCCGTCATGCGATTGAACGCCTCGGCCAGCTCGCCTAGCTCGTCGCGACGCTTGACGGGCAGTGGGGGGCCCCGCCGGCCCTCGCCGAGGGCACGGATGGAGTGGGCGAGGCTCGCCAGCGGGTGCAGGACCTGGCGCTGGAGCACCACCGCGATGAGGAGGGCGAGGGCGACGGTGAGTGATCCCACGCGCACCAGGACGTCGCGGATGGCCTGGCGCGCCATCTTCTGGGTGTCGGGAGCGACGAAGGCGATCTCGAGGGCCCGGCGCGTGGCCGCGGAGGAGACGCGGGCCTCCGCGGCCGTATAGTGCACGGGGAGGACGTACACCCACCAGTTGCCCGCCCGGCCGTGCGTCTCCACGAGCTCACCCGCGCCCGACTCGATCACGCGCGCCACCACCTCCGGGCTCGCCGCGGGATGCGCGGAGGCCTGGGCGGTCGAGACGGCGAGCACGTGGCCGTCACGGTCGAAGAGGCGAATGCCGTCGATCGACTTCTGCCCCCCCGTGAGGTCGTTCAGGAGGTCCACCAGCTCGGCCTGGGGACGCCCGCGCACGACGAGCGCGCTCTCCACCGCGATCTGGATCGTCCGCACCATGCCCGCGGCGCGCGCCTGCTCGTCCTCCACCCGCGCCCGTGACTCCTGTTGCACGCGCAGCACGCTGTAGACGCCGATCACGAGCAGGAGCGGCAGCATGAGCAGCAAGACCAGACGGAGCCGCAGTTTCATGGTCTCGGCGCCGATGATAACGCCGCGGCGCGAGAGCGGGCAATCGAGGCGGCAGCGGGGTCGCGGGCGCGGCGCCGGGCCGTGGCCGACAAGTTGTCGTGGCCACGACAAGCTGTCGCGGCGCTCGCCGCGCGGTCGTGTCTTGCCGGAAGCCAACCGTCGAGGATTGCGGGACTCGCTGTGCCCTCCTCCCCTCTCTGCGATTGGCCCCCAGGTTGCAGCGGGGAGGCCATCGTCCTGACGACCCCTCGCTCGAGGAGGAGGAGCTACATGAGACCTTCCCGCCCGCTGCTCCCCGCCGTACTGGCCGTGTTGCTAGTGGGAACCGCGGTGGCGCCCGCTGCTGCGGCCGACGGTCAGATGACCTGGGGCGTCCACGTCTCCCTGGCGCCCACGTGGTTCGATCCCGCCGAGGCGCCCGGCATCATTACGCCCTACATGATCTACTACGCCCTCCACGACGCCATGGTGAAACCCATGCCGGGGCAGCCGACGGCTCCCAGCCTGGCCGAGTCGTGGTCGGTCTCGAAGGACGGGCTCGTCTACGAGTTCGTCCTCCGCAAGGGCGTGAAATTCCACGACGGCAGCCCGGTCACCGCAGAGGACGTGAAGTTCTCCTTCGAGCGCTATCGCGGCAGCGCCAAGAACTCGCTCAAGGAGCGCGTGGTCGCCGTGGAGACGCCGGATCCGAGCCACGTGCGCTTCCGGCTCAAGGCGCCCTGGCCCGACTTCCTCACCTTCTACACGGGGGCGAGCGGCGCAGGCTGGATCGTGCCGAAGAAGTACGTGGAGAAGGTGGGCGACGAGGGATTCAAGAAGGCGCCCATCGGTGCCGGCCCTTACAAATTCGTCTCCTTCACTCCGGGGGTGGAGCTGGTCCTCGAGGCCAACGAGCAGTACTGGCGGAAGCCGCCCTCCGTGAAGCGCCTCGTGTTCAAGGTCATCCCGGACGAGGCGACCCGCTTGGCCGCCCTCAAGCGCGGCGAGGTGGACATCGTCTACTCGGTGCGCGGGGAGCTCGCGGAGGAGCTCCGGCGCGTGCCCGGGCTCGCCCTGAAGCCGGCGGTGATCCAGGCGCCCTTCTGGATCTACTTCGCCGACCAGTGGGATCCGAAGTCGCCATGGCACGACCAGCGCGTGCGGCTGGCCGCCAGCTTCGCCATCGACCGGCCGACCATCAACCAGGCGCTCACCCTCGGCTACTCCAAGCTGACGGGCAGCATCATCCCCAACACCTTCGAGTTCTTCTGGCCGCCGCCCCCGCCCCTCTTCGATGTGGCGTCGGCGAAGAAGCTCTTGAAGGACGCGGGCTACGCGAACGGATTCGACGCGGGCGACTACTACTGCGACGCCTCGTACTCGAACCTCGCCGAGGTCATCCTCAACAACCTCCAAGCCGTGGGCATCCGCGTCAAGCTCGTGCCCCTGGAGCGCGCGGCGTTCTTCAAGGCCTACGCGGAGAAGAAGCTCAAGAACATCATCCAGGGGGCGAGCGGGGCGTTCGGCAACGCGGCCACGCGGCTGGAGGCCTTCGTGATCACCGACGGCACCTACGTGTACGGCAGCTATCCCGACCTCGACGGCCTCTTCCGGGAGCAGGCGGCGGAGATGGACGCCAAGCGGCGCGAGGCGACCCTGCAGAAGATCCAGCAGCTCGTGCAGGAAAGAGTGATCTATGCGCCCATCTGGCAGCTCGCGTTCCTGAACGGCGTGGGCCCGCGCGTGGGCGAGTCCGGGCTGGGCCTCATTCCGGGCCACGCCTACTCGGCCCCGTACGAGGACGTCACCCTCAAGGCGAAGTAGACACCCGTTCCCGGAGGTCATCGATGACCACATGCACCCGGCGTCACCGGACGGCGCTCGTCGCCGCGCTCCTGGCCCTCCTCGCGACCGCCGCCGTTCTGTCGGCCGCCTCCGTGGCGACGGCCGCCGACACCCCGCGCCGGGGCGGCGTGCTCCTCGCGGTGATTGGCGCCGACCCGCCGAGCCTCGACCCGCACCAGGAGAGCACCTTCGCCAACATCGAGCTGGTGGCGCCCCTCTACAGCACGCTCCTCCTGCTCGATCCGTACCACTATCCCAAGATCATCGGCGACGTGGCCACGGACTGGAAGATCTCGCCCGACGGGCTGACCTACACCTTCAAGATCCGCCAGGGGATCCGCTTCCACGACGGCTCGCCCCTGACGGCGGCCGACGTCAAGGCGACCTACGACAAGATCATCTTCCCACCCCAGGGCGTGCGGAGCGTCCGAAAGAACGCCTACACGGCGGTGCAGCAGGTGGAGGCCCCCGACGCCACCACGGTGGTCTTCAAGCTCAAGTTCCCGTCCGCCTCCCTCCTCGACAACCTCGCCTCGCCGTGGAACGTGATCTTCCCGAAGAAGTATCTGGACAAGGATCCCAACTACTTCAAGACCAACGTGGTGGGCTCGGGGCCCTTCAAGTTCAAGGGCTACTCGCGCGGCTCCACCTTCGAAGGTGAGCGGAACCCGGATTACTTCATCAAGGACCGGCCGTATCTGGACGGCTACAAGTTCTTCATCAGTCCCGAGACGTCGGTACGCGCGGCAGCCATCCGGTCCGGCCGCGCCTACATCGAGTTCCGCGATCTCCCCAGCGCGGAGGTGGAGTCGATCAAGAAGCAGCTCGGCGACAAGATCGTCGTGCAGCAAACGCCGATGACCGGCCAGTGGGGCATCGCCGTCAACAACTCCGTGAAGCCCTTCAACGACGTGCGCGTGCGCAAAGCGCTCACCCTCGGCGTCGACCGGTACACGATGGCCAAGGTGCTGGCGCCCCTCACCGGCCTCAAGTTCGTGGGCGCGCTCATGCGGCCGGGCTCGGACTGGGCCATGCCGCAGGCGGATCTGGAGAAGCTGCCGGGCTTCGGCCGCGACATGGACAAGAACCGCGCGGAGGCGAAACGGCTCCTCGCCGAGGCCGGGTATCCCAACGGTCTCAAGGTGGTGCTGAAGAACCGGAACGTGAAGCATCCCTACCAGGACTTCGCGGTATTTCTCATCCAGGAATGGCGGAAGATCGGCGTGGAGGTGGAGAATCGCCCGCTGGAGACAGCCGCGTGGTTCTCTGACGGACAGGACACGGGCAACTTCGAGCTGATCGTGGCTCCGGCCGTGGAGTTCATGGACGAACCTGACCAGTTCCTTGGCCGCTACGCTTCAGGTAGCACGCAGAACTGGGGTCGCTTCTCCGACCCGCGCGTGGACGATCTCTTCTCGCGGCAGGCGAGGACGCTCGAGCCCGCCGAGCGCAAGCGGCTCATCAACGAGATCGAGAAGATCGTGCTGGAGAACGCGTACTACATGCCGGGCCTCTGGTGGTCGCGCAACCTCGTGCAGTGGGCCAAGGTGAAGAACTACGTCGCCCCACCCAACCACTACACGAACCAGAAGCTCCAGGACGTGTGGCTCTCGGAGGATTGAACGCGGAGCCGGCATGAAGACCTACATCCTCAAGCGGCTCTTCCTGATCATCCCCACGCTGCTCGGGGTGGCCGCCGTGGTGTTCGTGATCATGCGCGTCATTCCCGGCGACGTGGCGCTGCTCATCCTGGGCGGCGATCAGGCCGGTCACATCGACAAGGCGCAGCTCGCGGCCATGCACAAGCAGCTCGGCCTCGATCAGCCCCTGATCACGCAGTTCGGCACGTGGCTGTGGGGCGTGGTCCGCTTCGACTTCGGCACCTCGCTCTGGACGGGACGTCCCGTCATCGAGGAGCTGCTGGGGCGGTTGCCGCTGAGTCTCGAGCTGGCCATCCTGGCCACCATCGTGTCCGTCGTGCTGGCCATTCCCATGGGCATGCTGGCCGCGGCTCGCCAAGACACGTGGGTCGACTACGTCATCCGCATCGTCAGCATCGGCGGCCTCGCCATCCCGTCGTTCTGGGTGGGCATCCTGATCATCCTGTTCCTGGTGATTTACTTCGGCTGGGGACCACCGCTCGAGTTCACGTCACCCTTCTCCAACCCGTGGGCGAACTTCCAGCAGATGGTGTGGCCCGTGGTCACCGTGGGCTACCGCTACGCCGCCGTCACCACCCGCATGACGCGGTCCACCGTGCTCGAGGTGATGCGCGACGACTACATTCGCACCGCGTGGGCCAAGGGCCTGCGGGAGCGGACGGTGCTGATCCGCCACGCCCTCAAGAACGCGATGCTGCCGGTGATCACCCTGGTAGGCACGGAGTTCGCCTTCCTCATCGGCGGCCTCGTCGTCACCGAGACCGTCTTCACGCTGAACGGTGTGGGTCGCTTCGTGGTGGATGCCGTGGCCCACCGCGACTATCCGGTGGTGCAGGCACTGGTCTTCCTGATCGCGCTGGGGTTCGTCGTCGTGAACCTCCTCATCGATCTCACCTATGCGTGGCTCGATCCGCGCATCCGCTACCGTTAGCTCGATGAGCGTTCAGTATCCCCTCGAACGGACGGCCGTCGCGCCGCTGGTGCCGCAGCTCACCTGGAGCGACGAGGTCTGGAGCTTCGTCCGCAAGAAGCCGCTGGGCGCGGCCGGCGCCCTCATCATTGCGGGCATGATCTTCGTGGCCATCTTCGCGCAGATGCTGGCCCCTTACGATCCGTACACGCCGGACTACGGTTCACCCTTCGCGCGCCCGAGCGCGTCGCATTGGTTCGGCACCGATGAGTTCGGGCGCGACGTGCTGAGCCGCGTGATGTTCGGCGCGCGCATCGCGCTCTTTGTGGGGTTCGTGGCCTCGTTCGTGGGCTGTACCGTGGGGGCGCTGCTCGGCGTGATCAGCGCCTACTCGGGCGGCAAGGTGGATCTCTTCCTCGAGCGCGTGATGGACGTGCTGCTCGCCTTCCCGCTCCTGATCCTGGCGTTGGCCATCGCCTCCATCCTGGGCCCGGCGGTGCGCTTCGTGGTGGTGGCCATCTCGGTGCCGATCATCCCGCGTGCGGCGCGCGTGGTGCGGTCAGCGGCGCTGGCCGTGAAGGAAAACCAGTACGTGGAGGCCGCGGGCTCGCTCGGTGCCTCGCGCCGTCGCGTGATCCTCCAGCACATCCTGCCCAACGTCGCGGCGCCGTATATCATCATGCTCACCGCGCAGCTCGGCAGTGCCATCCTCACGGAGGCCGCGCTGAGCTACTTGGGCCTCGGCACCGCGGAGCCCACGCCGTCGTGGGGGCTGATGCTCTCGGGATCCGCCGCGTCGTACGCGGAGAAGGCGCCGTGGATCGCCCTCTTCCCCGGCATCGCCATCAGCCTGGCCGTGTTCGGCTTCAATCTCTTCGGCGATTCCCTGCGGGATGCCCTCGATCCCCGGCTGAGACGCAAGGCATGACGGCGATCGCCCTGAAGGTCGCCCTCTGGGCGGCCCTCGCCTTTCCGCTCTGGGTCGTCCTGTCGGACGCGCTCCTAGAGCTTGGCATCCCCTTGCCCCGCTTCTTCGGCGCCGTGCTCGGCTGGGTCGCCGCCGGCTTCATTCTCGCCTGGGCTCTGCCCCTCTTCGGCCACCACCTGGGGCTACCCTGGGCGCTCGCCCACCCCTAGTACGACTGTGTTAAGAAACATCACCTGCTCCCCGGCCCGCGTCCGCACCAGCGACAGGGCAGCCGGTGCAGCAACGCGCGCGCGAGGAGGGCATAGGCCGTGGCGATCGAGGTGGGGACATGCCGTTCAGGTCGCACCGGGAGCGCCCCGCGGCGTAAAACCTGTGGGAAGGCGAGGGCCTCGGAGGAAGGCCAGAGGCGCAGGGGGGGAAAACCTCGCGCGCTCGGCGGCGAGGAAGGCATAGGCCGCGATACATAACGCGCCATGATGATGAAAGCCGCGCCAGCCACGGCCCTCGAAATGATCCAGCCCCAGCTCGTCCTTGAGCTCCTGATAGTCGCGCTCGATCCGCCAGCGCAGCTTGGCGAGGCGGACGAGCTCGGCGATCGGTGTCGTCTCGGGCAGCGTCGAGAGCCAGTACTTCGTGGGCGCGGCGTCGCCCCGTGGCCATTCGATCAGCAGCCACTCGGCCGGCCGCGGGGTCGCGCGCTGCTCATCACGGTGGGCGGGCCGTACGCGCAGGCGCGCGAAGCGGGAGCGCATCGCGCCGCGCGTCCCTTCGCGCCACGTCACCGTCCGCCACGCCGTCGGCGGCAGCGTCCTGGCCAGTTGCGCGAGGCTCTGCGGGGTATGCGTCGCGGTACGCCGCACGCGCGTAGGCGGCCGGCCGCGGCCCTGCCAGCGTTTCGGGGGCCGCGGTGCCTGGCCCGGCGGCCACGCCGTCGTCTCTTGCTTGACCCCGACCACATACGGTACTCCCGCCGTCGTGAGCGCGTCGCGAAACGCGGTCGTGTCGCCGTAGCCGGCATCCGCGACGACGGGCGCGGGCGGTACGCCCTCGGTCTGCATCGTCTGGATCTGGCCGAGCGCCAGCTGCCACTTCGGCTGGAACGCCACTGCCGTCGGCACGCCCACGACCCGACAGCGCCGGCGGTCCCGCGCCCAGCTCTCCGGCAGGTAGAGTTGATAGGCGACCGGCAGGCTCACGGCGTTATTCGCCACCGACACGCTCACCGCCACTTGGCAGTTGTCCTGTTTGCCGAGGACGCCGCAGTATTGCCGGGCGACGCCCACCGAGTGCTGGCCTTTCTTGGGGAACCCGGTGTCGTCCACGATCCACGCGGCCACGGGACCATGCCGGACCATGGCCGCCAGCACCCACTCGCGGGCGACCCGCAGCACGGCGGCGGCATCCCAGGGGGCGTCGGCGATAAAGTGGTGCATCGACTGGTGGCGGGAGCGGACATGGCGAGGGTCCACGCGGGCGGCCATGGGCTCGATACTCTTCCGGTCCCCGGGCAGACACAGGCCGGTGACATAGGCCCGCAGGGGGGCATGCCGATCCCGGTGGCCGAGAGCCGTGGCCAGCTGGTCCACATACGTGGCGAAGCGATGGGTGCGAGCCGTCTCGGAGGGGCGCATACGCTGAGTCTGCCAGCGCACCTCATGATTCACCTAACTTTTCTAACACAGTAGTACTAGGAAAGTGTCTGGATTCCCTACCCTAGATGATCCACGGAGAGGCCGCACAAGCTGAACTTCCAGATCCGGGGCTAGGTATTTCGACTCAAGACATCAACCCCGGAGATATTTCTCTGGCGGCAGCTGGTTCAAATCGG
>JBKOVG010000078.1:0-11669 GCA_046723845.1 Candidatus Methylomirabilota bacterium
AGAGCACGTAGAGCGGCACCATCAGCACGACCAGGGGAATCATGCGGCTGATCACGCTCGCCTGGAGCAGCGCCTGCGTCCACCGGAGCCGCAGGCGGGCGAGCGCGTAGGCAGAGAGGCTCGCCGCAGCCAGTGCGCCCGCGGTGACGGCAACGCCAACGACGAGGCTGTTCAGGAAGGCCGAAGGAAAGCGCTCGACGGATTTCGGCAGATAGGACACCTGCTCGAAGATCGGCCCCTTGGTCCGGCCGCCGGAGAGGATGAGGCGGAAGTTGGCGAGCGTGTACTCCGCGGGAAGCAGCGCGCGCGTGTCTTGCTGGATGCTCTTCTCCGACTGGAGGCTCCCCAGCACCACGGGCACAAAGGGCAGGAGCAGGAAGGCGATGGCGCAAAGGTTGCCGATCCAGAGACCGACGCGTCGCGGCGGCGACAGACGCATCATCGTGGCTCACGCATATTCGACGCGCCGGTAGACGAGCCGCACGTAGGCGAGGGCGATCAGGCCCACGATGATGGCGAGGATCCACGCGGAGGCGGCGCCCAGCCCGATGTCGAAAGGCGGCTGGAAGGCGCGCCGATACGTGTACCAGGCGGCGACCCACGTGTCGTTGCCGGGGCCGCCCTGGGTGATGGCGAGGATCTCGTCGAAGACCATGAAGCCGAACGTCGTGCGCAGGATGAGGGTCACCGCCACCACGGGGCGGAGCAAGGGCAGCGTCACCTGCCACAGGCTCTGCCAGGGCGAGGCACCGTCCACCGCCGCCGCCTCGTAGAGCGTGGGAGGAATGCCCTGGAGGGCTGCGTGATAGAGGAGCACGTTGAACGGCGTGGTCCGCCACACGTAGGCGGCGACCACCGCGGCCATGGCCAGCCACGGATGGCCGAGCCAGTTGACGTACTCGGAGATGAGCCCCAGCTTGTGGAGCACCCGGTTCAGGTAGCCGAACTGCGCGTTCACGATGAACGACCAGAGAAGCCCGTTGACCACGGGCGGCACCGCCCACGGCACCAGGATGAGCACCCGGGTGAGCCGCGAGAGCCGCACCCGCTCGTCGCTGATGACGAGGGCGACGGCGAGCCCGATCACCACCTCCAGCGCCACCGAGGCGCCCACGAACACCACGGTGTGGCGCAGGGCGAGCCAGAACACCGGATCCGCGAGGAGACGGGCGAAGTTGGCGAGCCCGGCGAAGGGAAACTCGCCGGAGCGGAGCTCGCGGATGCTCACGGTGTGCAGGGAGAGATAGCCCGCGAAGCAAATGGGATAGGCGAGGACGAGGAGCAGCCCCGCCAGGGCGGGCGCGTTGAGCAGCAGCGCGAGGCGGCCCGCGCTGAGCTCGCCCGCGCGCATCAGGCGCGCTTGGCCGTGGCCAGCGCGGCGATCATGTTGTCACAGGCCTGATCCGCGGTGATCTTGCCGGAGAGGCAGGCCGTCAGCTCCACGTTGATGGCGTCGCTCCAGCGCGGGTACCACGGCTGATAGACGGCGGGCACCACGTCGGCGAAGTTGGTCGCCTTCTTGAACACGTCGAGCACGGTGGGCACGTCGGCCCACTTGGCCCACGCCCGCCGCAGGAGATCGCTGTCCATCACCGACTGGTAGCCGCTGGCCAGCATGGCGTCCTGGGCCAGCCGCTGCGCCTGGGTGTACTCGCCGTTCTTGGTGCGCCCGCCCAGGTACTGCAGGAGCTTCCACGCCCAGTCGCGGTTCTTGGTGGCGCCGGTGATGAAGTAGAGCATGGTGTAGCCGATGGTCTTGCCGTCGCCGGGCAATCCGAGCACGCGCCCCTTGCCCGCGATGGGGGACTGCGCCTGGTCGTTGATGAGGCTGATGTAGTAGTGGTGCAGCGTGCCCAGGTAGACGTGCTGGCCCGCGTTGAAGGCCTTGCAGGCTGGTATAAAGCGCAGGTTCAGCGAGTTGGGATCGGCGAGCTCCTCCTTGAAGGTGCCCTGCCACCACTTGAGCGTCTCCCGCGCCACGGAGCCCGCCCCCAGCTGCAGGTTGAGCTGCTTGTCGAAGATGACGCCGCCGCGATTCCAGGTGAGGTTGAACCACGTGCCGGGGAGCTGCTCGAACCCTGCCCCCGCGATCCACAGGATGGGGTACCTGGCCACGCCGTCCTTCTTCGCCTTGCGCGCCTGCTCGATGAGCTCGGGATAGCTCTTGAAGGGCTTGCCCTTGAAGCCGGCCTTGGCGAGGAGCTCGTCGTTGTAGATGAAGATCCATGCGGTGGAGAAGTACGGGAGGCCCCAGGTCTTGCCATCGCGCTGGGCGGTGGCCCGCGCGAACGGCGTGAAGTCCTTGACGTACTGCTCGAGGCCGGGCAGTCCGTCCACGGGCTGGGCGATGCCCTGCTGGATGTAGCTCGCGAGGTACTGGATGGGCGAGAGGGAGACGTCGACCTCGTCGCCCGCCGCGAACATGGTGGTGAGCTTGGCCACCTGCGGCTCGACGTTCGGCTCGATGATCTGGTTGAGCTTCACCCCCCAGTCGTCCTCGAACTGCTTGGCGATCTGCTCGTAGATCTTCCCGTACTGCCACACCACGAAGGTGAGCCGCGACGGATTGCCCGCGGGGCGCTGCGCCCACGGCGCGGGCTGGGCGAAGAGGGCGTTGGGCGAAAGGAGGCCGGCCGCGGCCGCTCCCTGGACGAAGCGGCGCCGCGACAACGAGAGGGGTGGAGATGACGGTTCACGCATGGGCTGTGCCTCCACAGTACGGTCGCCGACCCGATCGAGCGTCAAGCCCGGCTCCCCTGTGGTCACCAGGAACGCTTGCGCGAGGATAGACGAGGACAGGGGGACGGGGCAAGGCGACACCCCTTGCGGAGGCGAAGAAAATCTGTGATCGTGGCTGCCTCCAACCCCGGAGGTGACCCGCATGCTCTCGGTGTCGCGGCATAGACGGCTGGCAGGGGCCCTTGGTGCGATGCTGCTTAGCGCCGGCTGCGCCACCGCGCCGGTCCCTCCCACCGGAGGTGCACAATTCACGGAGTCCTCACGCGAGAGCGAGTGCGAGCAGTCTGCCCGGACAGCCTCGGCGAGAACCGGGACCTGGGCCGACGTCGCCGGCAGCGGCATGCTCGCCGCCTTTCTTGGTGCCCTGCAGGGCGCCCTGGAGGGTGCGACGTCCTCGACCTGGCGAGGCACGCGCGCGGGTCGCGACGCCTGGATCGGTGCGGCGGCAGGCGCGGGCGCCGGCATGATCGCCGGCACGGTCGCGGGCATCAGGAGGGTCCGGGAGGCCCAGGCGGTCTATGTCGTCGCGTACCAGAGCTGCATGGTGGAAGCTCCGGCTCCGATCGACCCGGCTCTCCTCACCGACGGCGGGGTCTCCGACGACGAGACGCCCCGGCCAGCTTACATGGGCCCTCCGTTGCAGCCATAGAGCTTCACCAGGACCAGCGCCGGCGGCCCCACGGCGACCACGCCGCGACGGGCTTGCTCCGTTGCCGTCTCCCGCACGCACGCGGTGAAAGCGATGGCTTCCGTCTCGTAGCCAGTAACGATGAGCCGACCGTCCATCTCGATCCGCTCCAGCGAGATCGTCGAGAAGTGGTCGCACGCCCGCCAGCGCTCCCAGGCCAGATTCTGAGCAGGCGTGTTCGCCATGGTGGCGCAACCCGCCGAGGCTGCCATCACTGCAAGGAGACCGAACGCGATTGATCGCGCCATATGCCCGCCTTCGTCACGCCCGGGTGAGGAAGATGGGCAGGCCCAGCTTGCGTACGTAGGTGGGGCGGTAGCGCTCCACGTTGTACATGGTGGTGACGTCGACCCGCCGCGGGCCGAGGGTGGGATCGGGAATGGGCTTCAGCGCGAAGCGGCCGTGGCTCACCGCGGTCATCAGCCCCTGCTTCCCTTCCTGGATGGCGTCCATGGCCATCCCCGCGAAGGTGATGGCGATCATGCGGTCGAGGAAGTCCGGCGTGCCCGAGCGCAGCTCGTAGGTGAGATCGCTCACCACGGTGTCCTCGCCGGTGGCCGCCTTGATCTCCGTGCTGAGATCCTCGGCCACGCTCATCTTCCGGCGGTGCCCGTAGGCGTCGGGCTCGCCGTACTCCTTCACGGTGTAGCCCTCCCACTGCGCACCCTCGGACAGGACGACGATCGAGTAGTTGCTCGGGTTGTTCCGCTTGTCGGCGAGGAGGAGATCGATGAGCTTGGGCAGGCTCACGTGGTACTCAGGGATGCAGCAGCGCATCGAGGCGACGTACGCGGTGTAGAGCGCGGTATGCCCGGCGTCGCGGCCGAACACGCGGAAGATGCCGATGCGCTCGTGGGAGCCCACGGTGGTGCGCTGTCGCTCGATGGCGTCGATGGCCCGCGTCACCGCGGTGGAAAAGCCGATGCAGTACTCGGTGTCGTGCACGTCGTTGTCCATGGTCTTGGGCACCGCGATCACCGGGGTGCCCCGGCGCGACAGCTCCGCCGCGTAGCTGAGGGTGTCGTCGCCGCCGATAGCGATCAGGTGATCGAGCTGGAGCGTCTCGATGTTCTTCTGTACGGCGCGGGTGACGTCATAGGTGGCGACGCCCGTGGCCGACGGCGCGGCGGGGAACTCCTGGCCATTCAGCACGGGCGGCAGCTTGCTCATGCGCGAGGGGTTGGTGCGCGAGGTGTGCAGATAGGTCCCCCCCGTGCGATCGATGGTGCGCGTGTTCTCGCGCGTGAGGGGGAGCACGTAGCGGGTGCGGCTCGCCGGATCCTGGAGGTCGACGTGGGTCAGGGCTTCCCAGCCGCGCCGGAGCCCCACCACGGTGTAGCCGAGCTCAGTGCTGCGGTACACCACCGACTTGATCACGGAGTTCAGGCCCGGCACGTCGCCGCCGCCCGTCAGGATGCCGATCCGCTTCGCCGCCATGCTCACCCCTCTGCACTTCGATGGTGTCGGTTCTCCATGATAGCAATCGCAGGCAAGGGGCGCTCCGAAGCTCCCCCTCGGCAAGAAGAGGAGTAAGCTTTCCCCCGAGGTCGCATCACCATGGACGTGCTGGTCACCGGGGCCACCGGCTTCGTGGGAGCCAATGTGGCGCGGTTGCTCGTCGCCGACGGCTACCGCGTGCGCGCCCTTGCGCGGCCCTCGAGCAGCCTCGAGGCGCTCTCCGGCTGTCGCGTCGAGATCTTCCGCGGCAACATCCTCGATGCGCAGGCCCTCGCCCCCGCCCTCGCCGGCTGCGGCGTCGTCTTCCACGTCGCCGCCGACTACCGGCTGTGGGCGAAGGACGCCCGCGAGATCTACCGCACCAACGTGGACGGCACGCGTACCGTGCTCGAGGCCTGCGAGCGCGCCCGCGTGGGCCGCGTGGTCTACACCTCGAGCATCGGCACCGTCGGCCTCCCCGGAGACGGAAGCCCGGGGACCGAGACCACCCCCGTGGCGCTCCAGGACATGATCGGCGACTACAAGCGCTCCAAGTTCCTCGCAGAGCGCGTGGCCGAGGAGTTCGCCGCGCGCGGCCTGCCCGTGGTCATCGTCAACCCGAGCAATCCCATCGGCCCCTGGGAGGTGAAGCCCACGCCCACCGGCCGGCTGGTCCTCGACTATCTCCTGGGACGCACGTTCGCCACCCTCGACACCGGCCTCAACCTGATCCACGTGGCGGACGTGGCCCGCGGGCACCTCCTCGCCGCCCGCCTGGGACGCGTGGGCGAGCGGTACATCCTGGGCGCCGAGAATCTTTCCCTCTCGGACATCTTCCGGATGCTCGAGCGCGTGACCGGCATCCGCGCTCCCCGGCTGCGGCTGCCGTACCGTCTCGTGTATCTCCTCGCTCTCGCCAACGAGGGGCTCGCGCGCGCCACCGGCCATCCGCCGCGCGTTCCCCTCAGCGGCGTGCGCATGGCGCGCAAGCACATGTACGTGAGCGCGGACAAGGCCGTGCGCGAGCTCGGGCTCTTCCAGACGCCCGTGGAGCAGGCGCTGCGGGATGCGGTGGACTGGTTCGTCGCCCACGGCGACGCGCCGCCACCGCCCGCCTACGCGCCACGGGCGGCCTGAGCATGCCCGCGCTCGCCGCGCCTCCCGGCCCCGCCGGATACCCGCTGATCGGCGTGTTCCCGCGGGCGCGCCGCGACCCTGTCGGGTTCTTCGCGGAATGCGTGCGCCGCCACGGCGACGTGGTGGCAATGCGCCTCGGCCCCCATCGCGCCTACCTGCTGCGGCATCCCGATCACGTCAAGCACGTGCTCCAGGACAAGGCGGCGGTCTATGCCAAGGGCCCCACCGCCGCACGGGTGCGCTCTCTCTTCGGCGAGAGCCTCACGGTGATGGACGGCGGTGACTGGCGGCAGCGGCGCCGACAGGTCACCCCGGCGTTCCAGGCGGGCCACCATGCCGGCTTCGCGCAAGTCGTCACGCGCGCCGTCGCTGAGCGGCTCGATCGCTGGAGGCCCGGTCAGCTCCTGGAGCTGACGCACGAGATGCGCCGGCTCGCCCAGACGATCATCATTCGCGCGTGCTTCGGCGAGGTCCCGGCACGGGACATCGAGATGCTCGGCCAGGCTCTCGACGCGGCGGTGGCCCAGGTGGAGCGCCGCCTCTGGAGCCCTCTCGGCTGGCTCGCTCTTCCCACGTCGGCGCAGGCGCGCGGACGGCGAGGGCTCACGCTGGTGGATGTGTTCATCTCACGGGCGATGACAGAGGCGCGCCGCTCCGGGGTGCCCCCCGGCACGCTGCTCTCCGCGCTCCTCGACGCCTCCTCGGTCCCGCCGCTCGATGCGGCCGAATTTCACGCGGAGCTCAAGGCGTTTCTCTTCGCGGGACACACGACGACAGCGAGCGCGCTGGCCTGGACCTGGTATGTCCTCTCGGAGCATGACGACGCGCGCGAGCAGATCGAGCGCGAATGCAAAGCCGTGCTGGGCGGCGACGTCCCTTCCCTGGAGACCCTGCCTCTCCTCGGCTACACGCGGCGGGTCATCGAGGAAGTCCTGCGTCTCTACCCGCCGACGTGGCTCACCGCGCGCTCATCCCTCGACGAGGACACGCTGGATGGTTACGGCTTGCCGGCCGGCGCGCTCGTGCTCCTGAGTCCTCATCTGACCCACCGCCACCCGATGTTCTGGGAAGAGCCCGAGCGCTTCGATCCGAGTCGCTTCGTCCCGGCCCGCGCGGCCGGTCGCCACGCCTTCGCCTACTTCCCCTTCGGCGGAAGCCCTCGACGCTGCATCGGCAGCGGCCTGGCCACCACCGAGATGCAGCTGATCGTCGCCACCCTGGCTCAGCGCTACCGGCTTGCCGTCCTTCCCGAGGCCCGCGTCGTCCCCGTCGCCGGCCTCACCCTGCGCCCCGGCCCTGCCCTGCCCGCCCGCGTCCTCAGTCGCGATCGCGCCTGACCGGCTCAGGCTCCGGCGCGATCTGCTCGTCCTTCGTGCGTCCGATGATCCATACGGCGCTCGGCTTCCGCGCGGGCGCCACCACGGCATCGGCGGCCACACGAGGCCGAGCATCATGCAGGCTCGCCAAGGGCTTCGCCGGCGGACGGGCGGTCGTGATCCTCTCACTCTGGGGAGCGGGGCTCGGCGATGTCAGGCTCGGAGGCGCGGGAAGGATCGCCGGCTCACTTTCGGCGATTGGCTCCGGTGAGGGCACTGGGTACGAAGCCTCGACGGTCGAAGATGGCACCGCCGGGCGCTCGGCCAGAGTCGTCGCGAGCTCGGCCTGTCGCTGGAAGCCATACGTGACCAGCACCACCAGCAGGGTGACGGCGGCCGCCACCGGAACGACGCGGGGTGGGCAACAGGAAAGAAATTCCCGCGCTGGCGCCACGAGCCTCGGAAGCGAGACATCCTGGACCGTTGCACTTAGGGCGAGTCGGGCGCGCCAGACGGCGCGCAGGAGCACGGGTCTCTTCCGAAGGCGCTCCAGCTCGTCCTGGCAGCGGTCGCACTGGCGGAGGTGGATCTCCACCGGAGCGCGTTCGGTGAGGGCGAGCTGACCGTCGAGGAGCGCGAAGAAGCTCCGGTGAGCGTCTTGGCAATTCACTGCAGGATGCCCTCTGCTGTCACGGGTGGAGAGCCGCGGCGTCGAGCGAGGCGCTCGACCTGCCCGAGGATCAGGCCAAAGCGGCGCGGCGTCAAGAGCTTCTGTGCGCCCTCGCGCAATTGACACCCCCGGGGACGCCGCAGTAGTGTTGGCAGGCGAGAGCCGCGCCAGTCATCGCAAGCCCTGCGAGGGACACACCATGAAGATCAGCGCCTTCCATCTGATGCCGCACCGGGAGCTGCCCGCCGACTTCGAGAAGCGCTACCCCTCTGTATGGGTAACGCCGCCCTGGTGGGAGCTGGCCGATCCCGCCCGCGTGGGCCAGTACTACAACTGGACGCTCGACGAGCTGCTCTTCGCCGCCCGCGCGGGCTTCGACGGCGTGTGCACCAACGAGCATCACCAGAACGCCTACGGGTTCATGCCGAGCCCTAACATCATGGGCGCCGTGCTCGCCAAGGCCACCAACGACCTGCCCGTGGCCGTGGTACAGATGGGCGCCACCCTCCCCACCCAGAACCCGCCCGTCCGTGTGGCCGAGGAGTACGCCATGCTGGACTGCATCAGCGGCGGACGGCTCATCGCCGGCCTGCCCCTGGGCAGCCCCATGGACGTGAATCTCTGCTACGGCATCACGCCCATGGAGCATCGCGAGCGCTACCGCGAGGCCTTCGCCCTCGTCCTCAAGGCCTGGCAGGCGCGCGAGATCTTCGCGTGGAACGGGAAGTACACCCAGCTCGCCCACGTGAATCTCTGGCCGCGGCCCATCCAGCAGCCGCATCCGCCGGTGTGGGTGCCCGGTTCCGGCAGCATCAGCACCTTCGACTTCGCGGTCGACAACGACGTCTGCTATTGCTTCCTCAGCTATTCAGGCGCGAAGTCGGCCAAGGGCATGATGGACGGCTACTGGAACGTGGTGACCAAGAAGGGGCGCGACGCCAATCCCTATCGCGCGGGCTTCCTGCAGCTGGTGACGGTGGCGGAGACGGACGCCAAGGCGGAGGAGCTCTACGCGAAGCACGTCGAGTACTTCTATCACAAGTGTCTCCACGTGCCCGCGGTGTGGTTCTCGCCGCCGGGCAATCAGGACTACCGCAGCCTCGAGGCCACCGCCCGCAATCCGATCCGGCGGCCGGAGAATCCCAAGGACCTGCGCTACCGCGACTTCGTCGAGAAAGGCTACGTCATCTCCGGCAGCCCCGCCACCGTGCGCCAGCGCCTGCAGGAGGAAGTGGTCAAGGACCTGCGCGTAGGCAATCTCATGGTGCTGCTCCAGATCGGCTCCATGCCTCACGAGCTGACGCTCCAGAACATGGATCTCTTCTCACGGGAAGTGCTGCCTTCCCTCAGACCGGTGTGGGAGAACGAGGGCTGGGTCAATCACTGGTGGCCGGAGAAGCTCCGCGCCCGCTTCGAGCCCGCGCCCCGGATGGCGGGATGAGCAGCCTCAACGGCCTCGACGCCCGTACCGTGGCCGTGTGGACGGGCAAGGTCCGCCTGCGCGTCCTGTCCAAGGGCCAGGGCCCCGCGCTGCTCTTCTTCCACGGCCCCTGGGGTCTTCACTGGAGCCCGTTCCTCGACGCCCTCGCCCAGCACTACACCGTGCACGCGCCCGAGCATCCGGGGACGACGCCGGGCGCTCCCGACGACATCGGTCATCTCGACAACCTGTGGGACCTCGTCCTCTGCTACGACGAGCTGCTCGATGGCCTCGGCCTCGAGCGCGCGCCGCTCGTGGGCCACTCCTTCGGGGCCATGGTCGCCTGCGAGCTCGCCGCCGCCTATCCGCGCCGGGCGGCCAAGCTCGTGCTCATCGATCCCATCGGCCTCTGGCGGGACGATGCCCCCGTGACGAACTGGATGATGCTGAATACGCAGGACATGCCCGGCCACATCTTCCGCGATCCCGCGGGGGCCGCCGCGCGCCTGCTCTTCGCCCAGCCCGAGGACGAGGCGGCGCGCGTCACCGCGCAGGTCGGGCTCACGTGGTCCATGGGCGCCACCGGCAAGTTCATCTGGCCCATTCCGGACAAGGGGCTCAAGAAGCGCATCCACCGCGTGAAGGCGCCCACGCTCCTCATCTGGGGCGCCGAGGACCGCATCGTGCCGCCCGTGTACGCGGAGGAGTTCGCGCGCCAGATCGCGGGAGCGAAGGTGGAGACGGTGAAGGAGGCGGGGCACGCCCCGCATCTCGAGCAACCCGCGGCGGTGGCGGAGTCGGTCCGCGGCTTCCTGCGCTCGTAGCGGCGAGCGCGCCAACCAGCCCAAACGCGACCTAGGAGACGGCTCATGGCGGGTACCGCGTGGTTTCTCCTCCTGCTCCTCCCCCTCGTGTTCGCCCCAACCGCCTCCGCGCAGACCCCCGTGGAGATCTCGTTCTGGTACGGAGTGGGCGGCCAGCTCGAGAAGGTGATCCAGAGCCAGGCGGAGAAGTTCAACCGCGCGCAGCCCGGCGTCAAGGTGGTGCCCTTCTACGCGGGCGCCTACGGCGCGGGCGGGCCGATGCAGCAAAAGCTGCTCGCCTCCATGGCCGCGGGGAGCGTGCCCGACGTGGTCCAGCTCGAGATCCACGCCACGTGCACCTTCGCCTCCAAGGGCGCGCTCCTGCCTCTCGACGAGCTCATGGCCAAGAGCGGACACGATCGTAAGGAAGACTTCCTGCCCGTGCTCACCAACACGGCGTGCGACGGCAAGACGTACGGCATCCCCTTCAACCGCAGCGTGCCCATCCTCTACTGGAACCGCGACCGCTTCCAGAAGGCGGGCCTCGCCGGGCCGCCGAAGACGCGGGCGGAGGTGGCGGCCATGGCGCCCAAACTGACGCAGGAGGGCGCGGGCGGGCCGGGGGCGAAGGTCTTCGGCTTCATGCCCATCAATCAATGGTGGTTCTTCCAGGCCATGACGTGGTCGAACGGCGGCGAGATGCTCACCCCAGACATGAAGAAAGCCACCTTCGCCACCGAGGCCGCCGCGGCGGGGCTCCAAGTGTGGGTCGGTCTCATCGATCGCGGCTACGCGCAGATCCGGACGGGGCCCACGGAGTTCCTCCAGACCATCCAGGACTTCGTGAACGAGAAGACGGCGATGTACTGGGGCTCGGCCGCCGACATGGGCGCGGTGGCCGCGGCGAAGTTCGAGTGGCGCGCCGCCCTCAGCCCGGGCTTCGAGGGCAAGCCGCTCGTCGTCCCCCAGGGCGGGGCCAACGCGGCCATCATGGCCAAGATCTCTCCGGAGCGTCAGAAGGCCGCCTGGGAGTTCGTGCAGTGGTGGACGAGCCCGGCCGAGGCCGCCTACTGGAGCCGCGAGACGGGGTACGTTCCCGTGGTCAAGAAGGCCCTCGACGATCCCGACTTCAAGGCCTTCCTCAAGGCCAATCCGAATCACGCGATGCCCATCGAGGAGCTGCAGTACTCGCGGGCCGCCCCGCCCTCGCCGAAATACTTCCAGGTGCTGCAACTCGTGCAGCGGGCGCAGCAGAACATCGTCTCGAACAAGGCCCCCGCCCTTGAGACCCTGAAATCGACGGCCCAGCAGGTCGACGCGCTCCTGGCCGCGCCCTAGCCTGAACTATTCACGAGTGCCGCACGTGCGACCGGGCGGGTGGCGTCGGGGGGAGGGGTGCGCTCAGGCGGAGTGGGACCCCCTCGTCCTGCGCGCAGCCCGCAGGGCTGCGATTCAGGCG
>JBKOVG010000127.1:0-18878 GCA_046723845.1 Candidatus Methylomirabilota bacterium
CGGCGCGAGTCATGGGGCAGGAGCGACTGCTGAAGCACCCCGCGGATGGTCCTAACCCTCTCGCCCACGGTCAACATGCCAAAAGGCATGCGGAACCCCGCCCGCGAGTGACGGCGCGAGTCATGGGGCAGGAGCGACTGCTGAAGCACCCCGCGGATGGTCCTAACCCTCTCGCCCACGGTCAACATGCCAAAAGGCATGTTGAGGTTAAATGATCCCAAGATATTCGCGGCCGGAGATGGCGGCCCTGTGGACCCAGGAGGCCAAGTACGAGGCTTGGCTCAAGGTCGAGCTGGCGGTCTGTGAGGTCTACGCCAAGCGCGGCATCATCCCCGCGGAGGCCCTGGGACGCATGAAGTCAGCCGCGCGCGTGTCCGCTCCGCGCATCGACGAGATCGAGGCGACCACGCGCCACGACGTCATCGCCTTCCTCACCAATCTCGAGGAATCGATCGGGGCTGACTCCCGCTACGTGCATCTGGGCCTGACCTCCTCGGACGTGGTGGACACCGCGCAGGCCCTTCAGCTCGTGGCGTCCGCCGAGCTGCTCCTCGCGGGGCTGGAGCGGCTGCGGGCAGCCCTCCGAACGCTCGCCCTCCGCCACAAGGACACGCTCTGCGTCGGGCGCACGCACGGCATCCACGCCGAGCCCACGGTGTTCGGGCTCAAGCCCGCCCTCTGGTTCGCGGAGGCGGGACGCAACCTCGACCGCCTGCGCCGCGCGCGGGAGTCGGTGCGGGTGGGAAAGATCTCGGGCGCCGTGGGCACCTTCGCCCACGTCGATCCCGACGTGGAGGAGGAGGTGTGCCGGCTCCTCGGCCTGGAGGCCGCGCCCGTCTCCACCCAGATCATCCAGCGCGATCGTCACGCGGAGTTCTGCGCGGCGCTGGCCATCTCGGCCGCCTCCCTCGAGAAGATCGCCACGGAGATCCGCTCGCTTCAGCGCACGGAGATCCTGGAGGTGGAGGAGCCGTTCACGGAGGGGCAGAAGGGCTCGAGCGCCATGCCGCACAAGCGCAACCCCGTCTCCTGCGAGCAGGTGTGCGGGCTGGCCCGCCTCGTGCGCACCAACGCCCTCGCCGCCATGGAGAACGTGGCCCTGTGGCATGAGCGGGACATCAGCCACTCCTCGGTGGAGCGGGTAATCCTCCCCGACTCGACCCTCCTCGTGGACTACATGCTCCACCAGATGACGCGCATCGTGGAAGGACTCCAGGTATACCCGGAGCGCATGCGCGAGAACATCGAGCGGAGCTTCGGCCTCATGTTCTCCCAGCGTGTCCTCCTGCGGCTGGCCGAGACCGGCCTGCCGCGCCAGCAGGCCTACGAGATCGTGCAGCGCGACGCCATGCGGGCCTGGCGCGAGCGGACGCCCTTCCGGGCCCTCCTCGCCGCCGATCCCGAGGTGACCTCGCGGCTGTCCGAGGCCGATCTGGACGCCTGCTTCGATCCCCGCTGGTACCTGCGCAACGTCGATGCCATCTACACGCGTGCCGGACTTTCCTGAGGGCTCCTGACATGGAGAAGCGCGAGAAGCTCTACGAGGGCAAGGCCAAGATCGTCTACGCCACCGACGACCCCGGCAAGGTCATCCAGTACTTCAAGGATGACGCCACCGCCTTCAACGCCCTCAAGCGGGGGACGATCGTGGGCAAGGGCGTCATCAACAACAAGATGTCGGCCACCCTGCTGCAGCGCCTCGCCAAGGCGGGGGTGCCCACCCACTACCTCGCCACCCTGTCCGATCGCGAGATGCTCTGCCGCAAGCTCGACATCATCAAGATCGAGGTGATCCTGCGCAACATCGTGGCGGGCAGCCTGGCCAAGCGCACCGGCCTCGAGGAGGGGGTGGCCATCAAGCCGCCCATCGTCGAGCTGTACTACAAGTCCGACGAGCTCGGCGATCCCATGATCACCGAGGAGCACGTGCGCATGCTCAAGCTCGCCTCGCCCAAGGAGGTCGCGTGGACCAAGCGCATGGCGCTGAAGATCAACGCCCATCTCCGGCCGCTCCTCAAGCGCAAGGGACTCATCCTCGTCGATTTCAAGCTGGAGTTCGGCCGCCACGGCGGGAAGCTGTATCTCGGAGACGAGATCAGTCCTGACACCTGCCGGCTCTGGGACGCCGACACGCTGGAGAAGCTCGACAAGGACCGCTTCCGTCGCGACCTCGGCAACGTCGAGGATGCCTACCAGGAGGTCTACCGGCGCATCGTGGGCTCCGGTTCGTGAGGGCTCGCGTCCTCGTCCGGCTCAAGCCGGGCATCCTGGACGTGCAGGGCGCTTCCGTGCAGCGAGCTTTGCATGGTCTCGGCTTCGCCGAGGTGCAAGGCCTGCGCGTGGGCAAGGTCCTCGACCTCGAGCTCGACGCGGTGAGCGGGGATTCGGCCCGCCGCCGCGTGGAGGAGATGTGCGCGAGACTCCTCACCAATCCCGTCATCGAGGACTACACGGTCGAGCTGCTCGGCTGACGTCCGAGGCTCTTGTAAGATTCTGACGGGCAAGGTAGAGTGGGTTAGCACCCACACAGGGAGGACAGTTCGGCCCCATGAACTTCGGCGTGGTGATGTTCCCCGGGACCTGGAGTGACTGCGATTTCCACTATGTCATCGGCGAAGTGCTCCACCAGCCGGTCCGCTACGTCTGGCACCGCGACAATCAGCTGAGTGATTTCGACTGCCTCATCCTCCCCGGCGGCTTCTCGTACGGCGATTACCTGCGCGCGGGCGCGGTGGCGGGACGCTCGCCCGTGGTGGAGGCGTTGCCGGAGTTCGTGGCCAAGGGCGGGGTAGTTCTCGGCTCGTGCAACGGCTTCCAGATCCTCTGCGAGTCCAAGCTCCTGCCCGGCGCCCTCATGCGCAACGAGTGCCTGCAGTACCGCTGCCAGTCCACCTTCCTCCGCGTAGAGAATACCGAGACGCCCTTCACCCGAGCCATGCGTCCCGGCCAGACTCTGAAGATGCCCATCTCGCACGGCGAGGGGAAGTTCTACGCCGACGCCGAGACCCTGCGCCGCCTACGCGATCAGAAGCAGATCGTGTTCCGCTACGCCAGCGAGGATGGCCGCGTGGTCAAGGACGCCAACCCCAACGGCTCGCTGGACAACATCGCGGGCATCGTCAACGAGGAAGGGACCGTGCTCGGTCTCATGCCGCATCCGGAGCGCGCCAGCGAGAACGCCATGGGCGGCACGGACGGCCTGCTGATCTTCCACTCGCTCCTCGGCAGCCTGGTCGAGGATGGCTCGTTCCTCAAGCGGTAGAGGCATGGGCCCGGGGTGGAGACGGGGTGACCGGGGCGGAGCCTAAGGTCACTCTGGAGCTGGCCCTCGCCGTCGGGCTCACGGGCGAGGAATACGACCGCATCATCCGGCGGCTCGGCCGCGAACCCACCTATACCGAGCTCGGTCTCTTCTCGGCCCTCTGGTCCGAGCACTGCGCCTACAAGCATTCCCGGGCGTTCCTGCGAGAGCTCCCCACCACGGGGACGGCGGTCCTCCAGGGCCCCGGCGAGAACGCGGGCATCGTGGACCTGGGCGGCGACCTCGCGCTCACCTTCAAGATCGAGAGCCACAACCACCCGTCCTTCATCGAGCCCTTCCAGGGCGCGGCCACGGGCGTGGGCGGCATCCTGCGCGACATCTTCACCATGGGCGCCCGTCCCATCGCCATCCTGGACTCCCTGCGCTTCGGCAACCCTGAGGATCTGAAGACGCGGCGGCTCATCGAGGGCGTGGTCTCCGGCATCAGCTGGTACGGCAACTGCTTCGGCGTGCCCAACCTGGGCGGCGAGGTGAAGTTCGCGCCCGAGTACGCGGGCAATCCCCTCGTGAACGCCATGGCCGTGGGTCTCGTGCGAAAGGACCGGATCTTCCGCGCCCGCGCCGAGGGGCCGGGCAATCCCGTCTTCTACGTCGGCGCCAAGACAGGGCGCGACGGCATCCACGGCGCCACCATGGCCTCGGCGACCTTCGACGAAGGCGCGGAGGAGCGCCGGCCCACCGTGCAGGTGGGTGATCCCTTCACGGAGAAGCTTCTCCTCGAGGCGTGCCTCGAGGCGATGGCCACCGGCGCCGTGCTGGGCATCCAGGACATGGGCGCGGCCGGGCTCGCCTGCGCGTGCTCGGAGATGCCAGCCCGCGCGGGCACGGGCATGGAGGTGGAGCTCTCCCGCGTGCCCCAGCGCGAGGCGGCCATGACGCCGTACGAGATCATGCTCTCCGAGTCGCAGGAGCGCATGCTGCTCGTGGCCGCGCGCGGGCGCGAGGAGGAAGTGCGCCGGGTGTTCGCGAAGTGGGAGCTCGACGCGGTGGAGATCGGCCGCGTCACCGGCGACGGCGTGCTCCGCGTCACCATGCACGGCAGCGTGGTCGCCGAAGTGCCCGTGCGCGCGCTCGCCGACGAGGCGCCCGTGTACGAGAAGCCGACGGCCCGACCCGCATGGCAGGACGAGGTGGCCCGCTTCGACCCGTTCTCGCTGCCCGTGCCCCCGGACCTGACCGGTGCGCTGCTGGGTCTCCTCGGCTCACCCGGCATCGCGTCCAAGGAATGGGTGTACCGGCAGTACGACACCCAGGTCGGTATCAACACGCTCGTCATGCCCGGCTCGGACGCGGGTGTCCTCCGTATCAAGGGAACCCGGAAGGCCGTGGCAGTAACTACCGACTGCAACAGCCGTTTCGTCTACCTCGATCCTCGTGCCGGTGCGGCGATGGCGGTGGCCGAGTCGGCGCGCAACCTCGCAGTCTCGGGGGCCAAGCCACTCGGTCTCACCGACTGCCTCAACTTCGGCTCGCCCGAGCGCCCGGAAATTCTCTGGCAGTTCAAGGAGGCGGTGGCAGGGCTCGCGGAGGCCTGTCGCGCGCTCGAGATCCCGGTGGTGGGCGGCAACGTCTCCTTCTACAATGAAACTCTCGGGCAGGCGGTGCTGCCTGCCCCGGTGATTGGGATGGCCGGGCTCATCGACGAGGCCGACAGCCGTTGCACCCAGTGGTTCGATCAGGAGGGAGACCGCATCGCTCTCCTCGGGCCGGAGGACGTGAGCCTCGGCGGCTCCGAGTACCTCTGGCTCTTTCATGACCGGGTGGCAGGCAGGCTCGCCCCACTCGATCTCGCCCAGGAGCGGCGGGTGCAAGACGCCTGTCGCGCGGCGATCGCGGCCGGCCTCGTACGCAGCGCGCACGATTGCTCCGAAGGAGGGCTGGCCGTCACCCTCGCCGAGAGCTGCATTAGCGGTTCGCGGTCGGTAGGGGCGCAGGTGAGCCTGCCCGCGGGAGAGGGGCGCGCCGATCTCCTCCTCTTCGGCGAAGGGCCGTCGCGGGTGGTGATCTCGGTGCTGCCCGAGGGGGAGCGCCACTTCGAGCGGCTCATGGGCGAGTTCGCCCTGCCGTGGCGGTGGATCGGCCGGGTAGGCGGCGAGTCGCTGGCGATCGCGCAGGACGGCAAGGCGCTGGTCGAGGTGTCCGTGGATCGGATGGCTCACGCGTGGAGGGTCGGCTTTGAGCGACATGTCGCCTGAGGACGAGGGTCGGGAGCTCGACGACAAGTTCCACGACGAGTGCGGCCTCTTCGGCGTGTGGAATCACGCCGAGGCCGCCAACGTCGCCTATCTCGGTCTCTACGCCCTCCAGCACCGCGGGCAGGAGTCCGCGGGCATCGCGGCCACCGACGGCCACGGCTTCCACGTCGAGAAGGCCATGGGCTGGGTCGCCGACGTCTTCAGCCGCGACCGGCTCCGTCGCCTCCCCGGCAATCGCGCCATGGGGCACGTGCGCTACTCGACGGCCGGAAGCTCCAGCCTGCGCAACGCCCAGCCCATCACCGCGACCACCGCGCATGGTCCCGTGGCCATCGCCCACAACGGCAACCTGATCAACGCCGAGGAGCTGCGCCGGCAGCTCGAGGCGGACGGCGCGGTCTTCCAATCCTCCTCAGACACCGAGGTCATCCTCCATCTCCTCGCCCGCTCGGAGGGGGGCACCCTCGTGGATCAGCTCGCCCGTGCCCTCAGCCAGGTCAAGGGCGCCTACACGCTCCTTCTTCTGACGCCGACCTGCATGATCACCGTGCGCGATCCCTCGGGCTTCCGCCCCATGACGCTCGGTCGCCTCGACGACTCCTGGGTGCTCGCCTCCGAGACGTGCGCCCTCGATCTGATGGAAGCGGAGGTCGTGCGCGACGTGGAGCCGGGCGAGTTCGTGGTGGTGGACGACGCGGGGCTGCAGAGCTACAAGCCCTTCCGCCTCCAGCCCAAGCTCCAATGCGTGTTCGAGTACGTGTACTTCGCGCGGCCCGACTCCGTCCTCTGGGGGCGAAACGTCCACGCGGTGCGCAAGGCTCTCGGTCATCAACTGGCGCGCGAGCATCCCGTGGCTGCGGACCTCGTGATCCCCGTGCCCGACTCCGGGGTAGGGGCCGCCCTCGGCTTCGCGGAGGAGGCAGGGCTGCCCTACGACTCCGGCCTCGTGCGCAACCACTACGTGGGGCGCACCTTCATCGAGCCCAAGCAGGGTATCCGCCACTTCGGGGTCAAGGTGAAGCTCAACCCCAACCGCGAGGTGCTGGCGGGCAAGCGCGTGGTCGTGGTGGACGACTCCATCGTGCGCGGCACCACCAGCCGCAAGATCGTCAAGATGGTGCGGGCGGCCGGCGCGCGCGAGGTGCACATGCGCATCTCCTCCCCGCCCATCCAGTGGCCGTGCTACTACGGCATCGACACGCCCACGCGCAAGGAGCTCATCGGCTCCAGCCACGAGGTGAAGGAGATCGAGCGGTACCTCGGCGCCGATTCGCTCGGCTATCTCTCCTTGGACGGCATGCTCAAGGCCGCAGGCAACGAACCAGGCCACTTCTGTCACGCCTGCTTCACCGGGCAGTATCAGGTCGGCTTCGATGCCGGGGACGTCGCGCAGCTGAAACTGTTCGAATCGTAGTCTGGAGTTCATGGACCCACTGACGTACCGAGAGGCCGGCGTGGACATCGCGGCCGGCGACGAGGCCGTCCGCCGGATCGGCCCGCTGGCCGCCTCCACCCGTCGTCCCGAGGTGCTGGGCGGTATCGGCGCCTTCGCAGCCTTTGTTACCATTCCGCCGGGCTACCGCGAGCCTGTCCTCGTCTCCTCCACCGACGGGGTGGGCACCAAGCTGCACGTCGCCTTCGCCGCGGATCGCCACGACACGGTGGGCATCGATCTCGTGGCCATGGGGGTCAATGACCTGCTCGTGCACGGAGCGGAGCCGCTCTACTTCCTCGACTATCTCGCCGTGCATCGCGTGGAGCCGGATCGCATCGAGGCCATCGTGCGCGGCGTGGCCGAAGGCTGCCGGCGGGCTGGGTGCGCTCTCGTGGGCGGCGAGACCGCGGAGATGAGCACGCTCTACGCCCCGGGCGAGTACGATCTCGCGGGCTTCGCGGTGGGGGTGGTCGAGCGGAGCGGTCTGGTCACCGGCGCCGAGGTGGGCCCCGGCGACCGCGTCCTCGGGCTCGCGTCGACGGGACTGCACTCCAACGGGTACACGCTCGTGCGCAAGGTGATCTTCGAGCGGCTCAAGCTCGGGCCGGCCGACGCGATGCCCGGCGTCGGCCGCTCCGTGGCCGACGAGCTCCTCGAGCCGACACGGATCTACGTCAAGCCCGTCCTCGAGCTCCTGCGCAGCGTGCCCGTCCTCGCCATGGCCCACGTCACGGGGGGCGGGATCACCGAGAATCTGCCCCGGGTCCTCCCTGAGGGTTGCCAGGCCGTCATCGATCCCCGCGCGTGGCCGGTGCCCGCCGTCTTCAAGGTGATCCAGGAGGGCGGAGAGGTGGACGAGGCCGAGATGCGCCGCACGTTCAACATGGGCATCGGCTATCTGCTTGTGGTGCGCGCGGGCGAGGTCGGCCGCGCCATGCGGGCGCTCCAGGCGTCGGGAGAGCGCGTGTTCGAGGTGGGCGAGATCCGCGGCGGCGCGCGGTCCGTCGTCTATGCCTGAGCCGCTCCGCGTCGGCGTGCTCGCCTCCGGCCGCGGTTCCAACTTCCGCGCCCTCGTGGAGGCGGCGCAGGCGGGCCGAATCCCCGCGGCCATGGTCGTGCTGATCTCCGACCGGGAGACGGCGCCCGCCCTCGACATCGCGCGCGCCCACGGCATCGAGGCGCTCTTCTTCGACCCCAAGCAGTATCCCAGCCGCGAGGCTCACGAGAAGGCCATCATCGGCGCCCTGGAGGAGCGACGCGTCGACCTCGTCTGTCACGCGGGGTACATGCGGATCCTCACCCCCGCCTACGTCGCTCACTTCCGCGGGCGCGCCTTGAACATCCACCCCTCGCTCCTCCCCGCCTTCCCGGGTCTCCACCCCCAGCGCCAGGCCCTGGCCCACGGCGTCCGTGTGGCGGGCGTCACCGTGCATTTCGTGGACGAAGGGGTTGACTCGGGCCCCATCGTGCTGCAGGCCGCGGTGCCCGTGCTCGCGGGCGACACGGAGGAGAGCCTCACCCAGCGCATCCTCGTCGAGGAGCATCGCATCTATCCGGAAGCCGTCCGGCTCTTCGCGGAGGGGCGGCTCCACATCGAGGGGCGCATCGTCCAGATCAGGGAGCATTCATGAGCCAGGTGAGGCGCGCGCTCCGGAGCGAGCCACGCATCGAGGATCGGATCGGTCACATCCGGGAGCATTCATGAGCCAGGTGAGGCGCGCGCTCCTGAGCGTGCACGACAAGACCGGCGTGGTCGACTTCGCGCGGGGCCTGGTCGGCCTCGGGGTGCAGATCCTGTCCACGGGCGGCACGGCCAAGCTCCTCCGCGACTCCGGGGTGCCCGTGCTCGACGTGTCCGAGGTGACGGGCTTTCCCGAGATGCTCGACGGCCGGGTCAAGACCCTTCATCCGAAGGTCCACGGCGGCATCCTCGCCCGTCGCGACGTCCCCGCCCACATGCGCGCGCTGGAGTCCCACGGCATCGGGCCCATCGACCTCGTGGTGGTCGCCCTCTATCCCTTCGAGCAGACAGTGGCCAAGCCCGGTGTCGGCTTCGACGAGGTGATCGAGAACATCGACATCGGCGGCCCCAGCATGATCCGCGGCGCGGCCAAGAACCACAGCGCGGTGGGAGTGGTGACCGATCCCTCGCAGTACGCGGCGGTGCTCGAGGAGCTCCGTGCGAGCGGCGGCGCGCTGTCCGACGCGACGCGGGCGCGGCTCGCCCTCGAAGCCTTCCGCCGCACCGCCCATTACGATGCCGCCATCGCCCGCTATCTGGGCGCGCGCGAGGGGTCAGCGCAGGCGGACCCAGAGTTTCCCGAGCGCCTCTCTCTCGACCTCCAGCGCCTGCAGCACCTGCGCTACGGCGAGAACCCGCATCAGGCGGCAGCCTTCTACCGCGCCGCCAGTCCGGCCACCGGGCTGGCCGCGGCCGAGCAGCTCCACGGGCCCGAGCTCTCCTACAACAATCTCCTCGACTGGTCGGCCGCCCTCGGCCTCCTCCTCGAGTTCGACGATCCCGCCGCGGTGGTGATCAAGCACACCAACCCCTGCGGAGTCGCCCTCGGGGAGAGCGTGGCCAAGGCCATGAGCCGCGCCAAGGCCTGCGACCCGGTGTCCATCTACGGAGGTATCGTCGGGGTGAACCGCACCCTCGACCTCGGCGTGGTCAAGGAGCTCTCGGGCATTCTCCTCGAGATCCTCTTCGCGCCCGACTACGCTCCCGACGCCCTCGAGGAGCTCCGGCGCACCAAGAAGAAGTGCCGGGTGCTGCGGCTGCCCTGCCACGCCGCGGACTATCCCCATCGCGTGCGCGACCTGCGCAGCGTGTGGGGCGGGCTCCTCGTCCAGGAAGCCGATCTCACCGACCTCGATCCCGCCGCCTTCACCGTGGTATCCAAGCGCGCGCCCACTCCCGAGGAGTCGCGCGCCCTCCGCTTCGCCTGGCGCGTTGCCAAGCACGCCAAGTCGAACGCCATCGTGCTCACGGGCGCCGATCGGGTGGTGGGGGTGGGAGCGGGGCAGATGAATCGCGTCGACTCCGCGCGCATCGCAGTCATGCGGGCGCGCACCAACGGCCTCGAGACCACGGGCACGGTGTGCGCCTCCGACGCCTTCTTCCCCTTCCGCGACGGGCTCGACGTGGTGGCGGAGGCGGGGGCGACCGCGGTGATCCATCCCGGAGGCTCGCTGCGCGACGAGGAAGTCGTGAAGGCCGCCGACGAGCACGGCATGGCCATGGTGGTGTGCGGGATCCGGCATTTCAAGCACTGAGACGGACCCATCGCGACGGAGTGGCATGGCTCAGCCTGAACGGGTCTTCACCCTCAGGGAGCTGACGCGGCTCTTGCGGCTGACCCCCAAGCGGGCGGGACAGCTCAAGCGCCTGGGGCTCGTGCGGAGCGACGCGACCGGCTATCGCTTCCGCGAGCTGGTGGCGGCCCGGGTTGCCTCCGCCCTCCTCGAAGGCGGCGCCACGGTGCGCCAGGTGCGCGAGGCTCTCGACGGCGCGCGCCGACTCGCCCCCGAGGCGGAGACGCCCCTCGCCGAGGTCCGGCTCGTCGTGCAGGACCAGCGGATCGTGGTGGAGCAGGACCGGCTCCGCCTCGATCCGCGCACGGGCCAGACGCTCCTCGACTTCGACAGCGCCGATCTCGAGCGAGAGACGCGCGAGTCGCTCCTCACGGGGCTCGTCCGGCCCCTGATCCCGCCCTCCGACGCCGCGGAGATCTGGTTCGCCCGCGCCTCCGCATGGGACGGCGATCCCGAGCGCTGGGAGGCCGCGGTGGAGGCCTACGAGCGCGTGGTCGCCATCGATCCCGCCTACGCGGCCGCCTGGAACAACCTGGGCCTCCTCCAGCACCGCATGGGGCGCTACGAGCGGGCGCAGGCCTGCTATCGAGCCGCCCTCGACGCCGACGACTCCTGCTGTCAGGCCGCCTTCAACCTGGGCTCGCTCCACGAGGACCTGAACGATCTGCCCACGGCCATCGGCTGGTATCGCCGCGCCCTCGAGATGGAGCCTGATTACGCGGACGCCCACTTCAACCTGGCGGGCGTGCTCGGCAAGGCCGGGGAAGGGGAGGCGGCCGCCCTACACTGGCGGCGCTATCTGGAGCTCGACCTCGGCAGCCCGTGGGCGCGCATTGCGCGCTCGCACCTCGAGGAAGTGGAAGCGGGCGGCGACGACGGCGACGACCGGCCGGAGGCGGGCCAGTGAAGGTGCTCCTGGTCGGCGGCGGCGGCCGCGAGCACGCGATGGCCTGGAAGCTCGCGCAGAGCCCGCTCCTCACCCGCCTCATCGCCGCCCCGGGTAATCCGGGCATCGCGCGGCATGCCGAGTGCGTCCCCGTGAAGGACGTGGCCATCGACGAGCAGGTCGCCCTCGCCCGCCGCGAGCAGGTGGACCTCGTGGTCATCGGGCCCGAGCTCCCGCTCTCCCTCGGTCTCGCCGACCGTCTCTCGGAGGCGGGCATCGCCGTGTTCGGGCCGAGCCAGGCCGCGGCGCGCATCGAGAGCTCGAAGGCTTTCGCCAAGGACCTCATGGCCCGCTACGGCATTCTCACTGCGCGCTTCGAGACCTTCCAGGACGCGGGGGCGGCCCGGCGCTTTTCCCGCACGATGGGGGCGCCCCTCGTGGTCAAGACGGACGGGCTGGCTGCGGGCAAGGGCGCCATCGTCTGCCGCACCCTGGACGAGGCCGACGCTGCGATCCGGCTCTGCCTCGAGGACCGGAGGTTCGGGGCGGCGGGGGCCACGGTGGTGATCGAGGAGTTCATGGAAGGGGAGGAGGCCTCGTTCTTCGTCCTCGCCGACGGCGCCTCCGCCCTGCCGCTCGAGACGGCGCAGGATCACAAGACCATCTTCGACGACGATCGCGGACCCAACACGGGCGGCATGGGCGCCTACTCTCCCGCGCCGGTGGTCGACGAGCATATGTCCCGCCGGGTGATGGAGGAGATCGTCACCCCCACTATCGCGGCCATGGCCAAGGAGGGCGCGCCCTACGCCGGCGTGCTCTATGTCGGCCTCATGATCGACCGCCGCGGCCCGCGCGTGGTCGAGTTCAACTGCCGCTTCGGCGATCCCGAGTGCCAGGCCATCCTCCCGCGCCTCGACGAGGACATCCTCCCCCTCTTCGACGCCGTGGCGCGCGGCCGTCCGCTGCCCCCGCGGCTTCGCTGGCGCGCGGATTGCTCGGTGTGCGTGGTCATGGCCTCCCACGGCTATCCCGCCACCGCGCGCCCGGGTGATGAGATCACCGGTCTCGACGCGGCGGGCGGCCTACCGGACGGCATCAGCGTCTTCCACGCTGGCACCGCGCGGCGTGACGGCCGCCTCGTCACCGCGGGCGGCCGCGTGCTCGGGGTGCAGGCCCTCGGCCCCGACATCCGCGGGGCCATCGCGAAGGCCTACGCGGGCGTGGAGCGCATCCGCTTCGCGGGCATGCAGTTCCGGCGCGACATCGGACGGCGCGCGGTGGAGCGGTCGTGAAGCTCACGGGAGTGATCCAGGCGGGAGGCCGGAGCGTGCGCATGGGGGGCGAGCCCAAGGCGCTCATGGAGGTGGGAGGGCGCCGCATCATCGAGCGCGTGGCCGACGTCCTGGGCCAGGTCACCGACGATGTCCTCCTCGTCACCAACACCCCCGACCTCTACGCGTGGATGGGGCTCCGCATGGTCCCCGATGTCTTTCCCCAGGGCGGCTCCCTCGGCGGCATCTACTCCGGGCTGGCCGCGGCCCCGGGGGAGGCGGCCTTCACGGTCGCCTGCGACATGCCGTTCCTCTCCCCCGCGGTGGCCCGCCTCGTCACCTCGCGGGCTCCGGAAGCGGACGTGGTGGTGCCGCGCACGGGGCCGCACTACGAGACGCTCCATGCCTGCTACGGTCGCGGCTGCCTCGATCCCATGGAGCGCCGACTCCGCGCGGGCCAGCTCAAGATCACCGCCTTCTGGGACGAGGTGCGCGTGCTCACCATTCCCGAGGAGGACGTGGCGCGGGTGGACGATCCCGCGGTGGTCTTCTCCAACGTGAACACGCCCGACGAGCTCGAGCGGGCGCGCGCCCTCGCCGCGCAGGGACGCTAGGGTGGACGCGCGCACGGGCGGGCTCGGGCTGTCCTCCATCCAGGAGATCAACCAGCTCCCGCGGGAGACCATCGAGGGGCTCTACGCGCGGCTGGTGCCCGAGGAGCTCTTCACCCGCTTCGCCATCGACCCGCACACCCTCAACGGCCCGGAGGGGACGCGGCTCGTCCGCATCACGGCGCCGCCCGACAAGCCGTGGGCCCGGGTGGAGGTGCGCTCGTCCACGGAGGATCGCGATCCCGCCCTCCTCGTGGACGTGGAGATGTCGGGCTCGTCCGTGCCCGCCCTCGCCTTCGTGCAGATCACCAATCCGCGGAGCGGGCGCTACGGCATCGACCGCGACCTGGAGGGCCGCGACACGCTGTTCGGCACCGTGTCGCGCAACGTGGACGAAGAGGTGCGCGCCCACGGCGACGGGCTGGCCCCCGGGCAGGTCCGGCGCGGCCTCAAGCTTCTCCCGCGCGTGCTCGAGTCCATGGACGGCTTCTGCCGCTCCATCGGCTCCGATCTCTACCTGATCGAGCCGCTCTTCTACCACTCGGCCATCCTCTACGAGCGGCAGGGCTGCGGCTACCTCCTGGGACGCGAGGTGATGGAGGCGATCCACGACGGCTTCGCGCCGGAGGGCGGCCTCACCGCCGCCCTCGACGGCTCCTCGCCCTTCCGCGTGCCAGAAGCCGCGCACTCCGTGCGCGGACGGAGCTGGGCCCTCCACGACGGGCTCGCCTCCGGCACGTGGGGTGGGGTGAAGATGTACCGCGTGGTAGGACGGCCGTCGGCCATCGACACGTTCCCCGGCGGCATATACTGATCCGGTGAAGCGCAAGAAGCCGGCGCACGCCACCGTCCGCAAGCCCATGCCGCGCAAGCCGCCCAAGGTCGAGGTGCCGAAGACGGTGTACCGCCGGCGCCCCAAGCATCCGCGCGCGCCGGAGTCAGACGCATGAGCGAGCGCCGTCCCTGCGTCATCGTCCACTACCATGAGATCAGCCTCAAGCGCGGCAACCGTCCGCTCTTCCTGCGTCGGCTCCAGGAGAATATCGCGCGCGCGGTGGGCGACCTGGGGCCGGCGCGCGTGCACCAGCTTCCCGGGCGCATCGTGCTCGATCTCGCCGATCACCCCGCGCCCGAGGTGGTGCGCGCGCGCCTCGACCGCGTGTGCGGGGTGGCCAACACCGCGCTCGCGGTGCGCACGGGCTCCTCGTTGGAGGCGCTGCGTGCCGCCGTCGACCACGTGATCGAGGGACGCGACTTCCCCTCCTTCCGCATCACAGCGCGGCGGGCCTTCAAGACCTTCCCCCTCACGTCCACGGACCTCAATCGCGAGCTGGGCGCGCACGTGCAGCGCCAGCGGCCTCAGGCGCGCGTGGATCTCCATCACGCCGCTCTCGAGATCCACGTGGAGGTGCTGCCCCACGAGGCCTTCGTGTATCCCGACCGTCGCCCGGGGCCCGGCGGGCTCCCCGTGGGCTCGGCGGGCACGGTGGCCGCCCTCATCTCGGGCGGCATCGACTCGCCGGTAGCCGCCTGGCGCATGATGAAGCGCGGCTGCCGCGTCCTCTTCGTCCACTTCCACAGCGTGCCGTACCTCCCCGACGCCTCCATCCGCAAGGTGCGCGAGCTGGTGGGCCGGCTCACCGAGTGGCAGTACTTCTCGCGTCTCCACTTGGTCCCCTTCGGGGAGATCCAGCGGGAGGTCGTGCTGTCGGTAAGCCCCATGGCCCGGGTGGTGGTGTATCGGCGGTTGATGGTGCGCATCGCCCAGGCCCTCGCGCGGCAGTCGGGAGCGCTCGCCCTCGTCACCGGGGAGAGCTTGGGCCAGGTCGCCTCGCAGACGCTGCACAATCTCGCCCGTATCGACGAGGCGACGGAGCTGCCCGTGCTGCGCCCTCTCATCGGCATGGACAAGCTCGAGATCACCGACCAGGCCCGAGCCCTCGACACGCTGGAGATCTCCAACGAGCCCGACGCGGACTGCTGCACCCTCTTCGTGCCCGCGCACCCCGCCACGCGGCTCACCCTCGAGGAGGTGGCGGCGGTGGAGGCGCGGCTCGACATCGCCGCTCTCGTGCGGAGCGGGGTGGAGGCGGCGGCCACGGAGACGTTCGACTTCCCCGAGGGCGCCGGCCCCTTCCCGGAACGTACCGCCAAGCGAGAGCGCGTGGCTCCGCCTCAGCTCGGGTGAAGGCCGCTTCCGGCCGTGGCTGAGCCCGGCGCCTACCGGCTCTTCCGCGGGATCGCACGCTTCCTGGTCGCCCTCTTCTACCGGCGGGTCGACGTGATCGGCCTCGCGCGCGTTCCCGCCTCCGGCCCGCTCCTCGTGGCCGCCAATCATGAGCAGGGCCTGATGGACGGCCTCCTCCTCGCCGCGACCTTTCCCCGACCTCTTCGTCCCATCGCCAAGGCCCCGCTCTTTCGGTATCCGCTCGTCGGCCAGCTGGCCCGCCTGGGCGGCGCCATCCCCGTGCACCGGCGCCAGGACGAGCGAGGCGGCGCCGTGGACAACGAGGCCATGTTCGGCACGGCCCGGCGCGCCCTGGAGGCGGGCGAGACGCTCCTGATCTTTCCCGAGGGCGTGAGCCAGCCCGAGCCCGCCATCATGCCGCTTCGCACGGGAGCGGCGCGGTTGCTCCTCGCCGGCGGGCTCGGAGCACGCGCCACCCTCCTGCCCATCGGCCTCATGTTCCACGAGCCGGGCACCTTCAGGGTCGGCAGCGCGTTGGTGCTCATCGGGGAACCGGTGCCGACCGCCGACTTCGAAACGACGGGCGACTCGGAGGAGGCGGTGCGGCAGCTCACCGCGCGTCTCGGCGCCGCGCTGCAGCGGCTCATCGTGGAGGCGCGCGATCGCCACACCCTCGATCTCGTGCTCGCCGCCGAGTCCATCTGGCGCGAGGAGGCACCCGACGCCGCGAGCGATCCGCTCGCCCGCACCGCGTGGCGCCAGCGCGCGGCGCGCGCCCACGCCTACCTGAGCACCGCGGAGCCGCTGCGGATGACCGCGCTTCGGAGGCGACTCGAGCGCTACGTGAAGGACCTCGAGCTGGCCGGGCTCACCGATCGCGATCTCTCCCAGGGCTATCCGCTCCGCGCCGTCCTGCGGTACGCGCTTCGCCAGGGCTTCGCCCTCGTCCTGGGCCTCCCCCTCGCGTTGTGGGGCCTGGTCAACCACGCGCTGCCGTACGGCGTCACCGCCCTCGTCGTCCGCGCTCTCAAGCCCGAGGCGGACGTGGAGGCGACCTACAAGCTCGCGGTCGGCCTCGTGCTCTATCCCGTGTGCTGGGCGCTCGAAGGCTGGGGCATGTGGCGGGCGGGCGGGCGCTCCGTTCTCCTCGTTTTCCTCCTCTCGCTTCTGCCCACGGGATTCTTCGCGCTGTCGTGGACGGCGCGGGTGGAGCAGGTGCGGCGGGACGCGCGGGGGCTGATCGCCGTCCTCCTCGATCGCGATCTGCGCGGTCATCTCCTCGGGCGCCGGCGCGAGATCATGGCGGAGTTCCAGGCGCTCGTTCAGCTGGTGCCCGAGCCCGTCCTCGGGGGATCCGCCTCGTGAACGTCCGTGCGATCGTGGCGTGGACCCTGTATGACTTCGCCAATTCCTCCGTGCTCGGGGGATCCGCCTCGTGAATGTCCGTGCGATCGTGGCGTGGACCCTGTATGACTTCGCGAACTCCTCCTTCGCGGCGGTGGTCTTCGCCACCATCTACGCCGCCTACTACGCCATGAGCGTGGTGGGCAACGCCACGGGCGACGGCGATCTCTGGTGGGGCCGCGTGATCTCCGTCTCCATGGCCGTGGTGGCGGTGAGCTCGCCGCTCCTCGGCGGAGTGGCCGATCGCGCGGGCATCCGGCGGCCACTCTTCATCGGCTTCACCCTCCTCTCTGTCACGGCCACCGCCCTCATGGCCACCGTGAAGCCGGGCATGGTGGGGTGGGGCTTCCTCCTGGGCGTGCTCGGCAACATCGGCTACGAGAGCGCCCTCGTCTACTACAACGCCTATCTCCCCGATCTTGCCCCGCGGACGCATCAGGGCCGCGTCTCCGCGTGGGGCTTCGCCGTCGGCTACGCGGGCTCCATCGCCGCCCTGCTCACCGCGTTCCCCTTCGTGCGCGCGCAGGCGTACGGGGGTGCCTTCCTGTGCACGGCGGCGCTCTTCACGGTGTTCTCGCTGCCCGCCTTCATCGTCCTGCCCCAGCCCGCTCCCGGCCGCCTCGGGGTGTGGGAGGCGGCGAGGGATGGCGTGGCCGAAGTCTTCGCCACCGCGCGCCGCATCCTCGCCTTCCAGGATCTGCGCCGCTTCATGGGCGCCTACTTCCTCTACGAGGACGGCGTGAACACCGTGGTCGCCTTCTCCGCGATCTTCGCCGCGCAGACCCTGGGCTTTCCCATGGAGCGGCTCATCGTGCTCTACATCGTGGTCCAGATCTCCGCCCTCGGCGGCGCGCTGGCTTGGGCCCGGCCCATCGACCATCTCGGGCCCAAGCGCGTCGTGATGATCACGCTGCTCCAGTGGTCGGCGGTGGTCGTCACCGCCTACTTCGTGGAGACGGCGACGCAGTTCTGGATCCTCGCCGTGGTGGCGGGCACGGGCCTGGGGGCGGTGCAGGCGGCGAGCCGCACCTTCCTCGCGAGCCTCTGCCCCGAGGGCATGGAGGCCGAGCTCTTCGGCTTCTACTCGCTGTGCGGCAAGAGCTCCGCCGTCATCGGCCCTCTCGTCTTCGGCGGCATCTCCCACGCCGCGGGCGGCGATCAGCGCGCGGGCATCCTCGCCATCGGGAGCTTCTTCATCATCGGTCTCGCCCTCCTGGCCCGCGTGAAAGCAGGCGGTCCCGCGCAGACATAGGCGACACCGGGAAGTCTCTCCAGGGCACCCGGCTTTTCCGACCGGGAATCAATGACCGGGTTGTTCCTTCCTCACCCTTGGTAACTGATTGTTCGGAGAGAGCAATTCGCAGCTTTTCCTCGGCTCAGTTCAGCCTCCTCCGAGGTGGGTGACGGCACATGACTTGCTCATTGCGCCCTCGCGCTTCCCGAGTTTCCCTGCCTCTGGAGGAGCCCAGTACATGGCGATTCTTCCGGCGTCTGCCAGCGACAAGATCGACTACGTCGCCCTTCTCGCCGCGCTCAAGTCACTGAAGAAGGGCGACTTCTCCGTCCGCCTCCCCATGAGCTGGACGGGGCTGGCAGGGAAGGTCGCCGACGCCTTCAACGACATGGTGGAGACGAACGAGCGGCTGGCCTCCGAGCTCGAGCGTCTGACCCGCGTGGTGGGGACGGAAGGGAAGATCACCCAGCGGGCGACCTCCTCGGGCATGACGGGCGCCTGGGAGGGGTGTATCGCCTCCGTGAACGCCCTCATCGACGACCTCGTCCATCCCACCCTGGAGACGGCGCGCGTCATCGGCGCGGTGGCAAAGGGCGACCTCTCGCAGTCCATGATGCTCGACTCCGACGGTCGCCCCCTTGAAGGCGAGTTCCTCCGCACGGCCAAGGTCGTCAACAGCATGGTCGACCAGCTCAGCTCCTTCGCCTCCGAGGTTACGCGCGTGGTCCGCGAGGTGGGCACGGAGGGCAAGCTCGGCGGGCAGGCGGGGGTGAAGGGCGTGGCGGGGACGTGGAAGGACCTCACGGACAGCGTCAACTCCATGGCGGGCAACCTCACCGGCCAGGTGCGCAACATCGCGCAGGTCACGACGGCCGTCGCCAACGGCGACCTCTCGCAGAAGATCACGGTCGATGCCCGCGGCGAGATCTCGGAGCTCAAGAACACGATCAACACGATGGTCGACCAGCTCCGTTCGTTCGCTGCCGAAGTGACCCGCGTCGCGAAGGAAGTCGG